>DASXUI010000428.1:0-5796 GCA_036504955.1 Armatimonadota bacterium | reverse complement strand
TACAGGCTCCAGGACGGGCAGGGGATCTACGGGCAAGGCATCTGGGCTCCGTGCCTCCGGCATCATCGGGGCCGCTTCCTGATCTTCACCAACATCCGGGGGCAGAACACCCACATCTTCAGCGCCGTCAGCGCCGCCGGGCCGTGGCAGCGGACGGTCATGAAGCGCGGGTTCCACGACCCATCGGTCCTGTTCGATGACGATGGAAGCGCCCACATCGTCTGGGGGTACCGCGACATCAGGTACGCTCGGCTGAATGATGAGCTCTCGGACCTGGTTCCTGGCACGGAGAAGGCCCTGTTCCCCAGCGACAGCCCGATGGGCGAGGGCGCGCACTTCTACAAGGTGGACGGTCGGTACTACATCACCAGCGCCTGGTATGACGGGAAGATGCGGATGGCCTGCGCCCGCGCGGACAGGCCGGAGGGGCCCTACGAGGTGAACCCCGCCATCAGCCTCGCCGAGGACTTCGGGCTGGGGGGCTTCCACGGGCTGGCGCCAGGGGGCCCCCGCCCTCCCTTCAAGGTGAATCCGCCCGGCCCCGGCAGGGGAGGCGCTCGTGGGCTGCACCAGGGTGGGATCGTGAGCACTCCGAAGGGCGTCTACTGGGGCTTCTCGCACATCGACTACGGGTCGGTGGGGCGCCTAACCTGCCTCGCGCCCATCACCTGGCACGAGGGCTGGCCCTACTTCGGCCTGCCCGGCAACCTGGGCCGCACGCCAAGGATCTGGGCCAAGCCGGACACCGGTTCCGCCTCTGCTGCCTCCGCGCCCTATGGCCGAGGCGACGACTTCCCCTCCTCGGTGCTCCAGCCGGTCTGGCAGTGGAACCATGCTCCCGATGACTCGAAGTGGTCCCTGACCGAGCGGCCCGGTTTCCTGCGGCTGCACTCGCTGCCCGCGCCGGAGTTCTGGAGCGCGCGCAACACCCTGACCCAGCGTGCCGTCGGGCCGGCCTCCCAGCCAACGGTGGTGCTCGAGACGGCGGGGATGAGGCGCGGGGACCTTGCCGGCCTCGGGCTTCTCAACTTCCCCTACGCCTGGATCGGTGTGCGCCGGACGGAGGGCGGCTGCGTTATCGAGCAGTACGACCAGACGACGGGCGAGGCGACGCGCGCGCCCCTTGGCGTCTCGCGGGTCCTCCTCCGAGTGCGGTGCGACTTCCTTACGGAGAAGGCACGCTTCAGTTACAGCACCGACGGAAAAGCCTATGCCCCTCTGGGGGGAGAGTTCACCCCGGTCTATCAGCTAAGGACCTTCCAGGGCGTTCGATATGCGCTCTTTCACTACAACCTGGAGGGCCAGCAGGGCGGGTACGCTGACTTCGACAGCTTCACCCTCGAGGAGCCCTACCCGCATGGCCTCCGCGGGGCCATCCCAGCAGGCGAGAGCATCAGGCTCTCAAGCCTGTCCAGTGGTGACGTGCTTGTGGCCGAGAGGCATCTGATCGCCGCGGTGCCCGAGGGGGACGCTCGGGCGGCGTCGGCGGCGTCCTCCTTCACGGTCATCGACCGTGGGCAGGGGCGGGTCGCGCTCAACTATGGCGACGCCTTCATCTCGGTGACCGCTTCCGGCACCCGGGATCAGCTCATGATGAGGAAGGGGCCCCCCACGGATCGGGAGACCTTCCAGTGGATAGAGACCCCCTACGGCTACCTCGTCCTGCTCTCACTCTCGACCCACCGCTACCTGCGGGTGGAGCCCAGCAGCAAGGCCATCTCGGCGGACAGCCCTGGTCCGCACCCCAACCGCGGGGACGGCACCTGGCTGCGCTGGGCACTCGCCACTGATTCAAACGCGAAGCCGTGACCTCGCGGCAGCAGACAACAGCCACCACCAAGACACCAAGAAGACCTCACCACAGAGGCACAGAGGGCACAGAGGGGCACAGAGAAGATCAGCATCGGTTCACTTGGTGTCTTGGTGTCTTTGTGGTAGCTGCTCCTTGCCTCAGCCTTGCTCTTCTCTGTGTCCTCTGTGCCCTCTGTGTCTCTGTGGTGAAGCGGTTTGCTGCCGCTGACTAGCAATGCGAGGTGTATAGGAGGAAGGGATGAAGGAGTTCGTCGGCCTTGGCGCGCCAATCTCGGCGGCCGTACTGGCTGCCCTGGCGATGCTCATCGCGGCCACACCGCAGGAGCGGAAGCCCTCGGAGGCTATGCCTCTGAAGGACGCCTTCAAGGGCAAGTTCCTGATTGGCACAGCGCTGGACTTTCCGGCGTTTCGGGGCCGGGCGCCCGAGGATGTGGCCCTCGCGGAACGGCACTTCAGCGCCATCACCTGCGGCAACAGCATGAAGCCGGACTTCACTCAGCCCCAGGAGGGGAAGTTCACCTTCGAGGACGGCGACCGCATGGTGGAGATCGCCAAGAAGTGCGGGGCGACGCCCATCGGCCACACACTGGTCTGGCACTCCCAGACCCCTGCCTGGTTCTTCAAGGGGCCGGACGGCCAGCCGCCCAGCCGCGAGCTCGCCCTGGAGCGCCTACGTGCCCACATTGCCGGGGTCGTGGGCCACTTCAAGGGGAAGGTCAAGCAGTGGGACGTGGTCAATGAGGCCATCAGCGACGCCCCCAACGAGTTCCTGCGCCCTACCCCCTGGCTGAAAGCCATCGGCGAGGACTACATCGCGGAGGCCTTCCGCGCCGCCCACAAGGCCGACCCCAAGGCCATCCTTACCTACAACGATTACAATATCGAGCTGGGCTACAAGCGGCCCAAGGCGCTTCGGCTGCTGAAGTCCCTGCTGGACCAGAAGGTGCCCATCAACGCGGTGGGTATCCAGTGCCACTGGCGGCTTGACGGGGTGAACCTGTCAGAGGTGGAGGACTCCATCAAGCAGTTCGCCGCGCTGGGCCTCAAGGTGATGATCACCGAGCTGGACCTTGGGGTTCTGCCCACGCGATACCGGGGCGCGGATGTCTCCTTCAGAGAGAGGATGACGCCGGAGCAGCAGGCGGTCCTCAACCCCTACACCTCCGGGCTACCCGACGACGTGGCCCAGAAGCAGGCCGACCTCTACCGCCAGGCCTTCGAGATGTTCCTCCGGCATCGCGATGTCATCGGCCGCGTCACCTTCTGGGGCTCCCACGATGGCGAGTCCTGGCTCAACAACTTCCCCATCCGAGGGCGTACGGACTATCCTCTGCTCTTCGATCGGCAGAGGCAGCCCAAGCCCGCGTTCTATGCCGTCCAACAGGCCGCTCTCGCATCCCGATAGCGGCCCCTCGCCACCAAAGGACATCCGATCATGCGCTTTGCCTCTTTCATGATGGTGCTGCTGCCGCTGGCGATGTCGGTCACGGGCCAGGCTCAGGCAGCGACTGAGGGCGTGCCGGCGCCCACGAACATTGGTGGCGCGGAGTATCCGCGCGTCACTTCGGACCTCCGGGTGATCTTCCGCGTGAAGGCGCCGGACGCCCAGAAAGTGGAGTTCGACCTGGGCAAGCCCTACCTGGCGCAGAAGGATGCCGAGGGGAACTGGACCGCCACCACCGATCCCCAGGTCCCGGGGTTCCACTACTACTCCCTGGTGATTGACGGCGTGCGGGTGAACGATCCCGCCAGCGAGTCCTTCTATGGGACGGGGAGGCAGTGCAGCGGCATCGAGGTCCCGGAGGCCGGGGTGGACTACTATCTTCCGAAGGACGTCCCGCACGGTGACGTCCGCGAGCGGTGGTACCACTCCGGCACCACCGACGCGTGGCGGCGGGTCTACGTCTACACGCCTCCTGGGTACGATACCAGCCGGGACGCTCGCTACCCTGTGCTCTACCTACAGCATGGGGCCGGCGAGGACGAGCGCGGATGGTCCAGCCAAGGGCACATGGCCTTCATCCTGGACAACCTAGTCGCGGAACGAAAGGCGCGGCCCATGCTCGTCGTCATGGAGAAGGGCTACGCGCGCAAGCCGGGAGACGCTCAGGCCCAGCGCGGGCCTGGGGGCCGGCCGGACTTCAGCAGCATGTTCAAGGCCTTCGAGGAGGTTGTGTCGAAGGACCTGATCCCCTACATCGACGCCAACTTCCGAACCATCCCGGACCGGGACAACCGGGCTCTCGCGGGCCTCTCGATGGGCGGCATGCAGGCCTTCACCATCGGCCTGGGCCACCTGGACCTCTTCTCCTACATCGGCGGATTCAGCGGCGGCGGGGGCGGGTTTGGTGGAACTCCGTTCGACGCGAAGACGGCCAACGGCGGCGTGTTCGCCGATGCGGACGCCTTCAACCGGCGCGTCCATCTCCTCTTCCTCAGCGTCGGTACGGCCGAGGCGCCGATGTTCCAGAGCAGCATCCGTGCCTACCGTGACGGCCTGGACAAGGCGGGGATCAAGACCGTCTTCTACGAGTCGCCCGGCACCTCTCACGAGTGGCTGACCTGGAGGCGCAGCCTTCACGAGTTCGCGCCGCTGCTGTTCAAGGGGCAGAGCGCCGGTCAGGCCGCCGGAAACCGGCCTCCAGCGGACCCGGGCGGTTTCGGAGGTCCCATCACCTTGAACCCGGATGACGTGCAGGTCTACCCGGACCCTCCGGACAGCATCGCGGCAAACCGCGCGGACGTGCCGCACGGCAAGCTGGAGATGGTGGAGTACGACTCCAAGTCGGTGGGTACCACGCGCAAGATGCAGGTCTACACGCCGCCGGGCTACTCCGCTGACAAGAAGTACCCGGTCCTCTACCTGCTGCACGGCATCGGCGGCGATGAGACGGAGTGGCAGCGCTTCGCCACGCCCGGGGTTCTGCTGGATAACCTGCTGGCGGACCGCAAGGCCGAGCCGATGATCATCGTCCTACCCAACGGGCGCGCGCAGAAGAACGACCGCGCCGAGGGCAACGTCTACGCCACGGCCCCAGCCTTCGCGGCCTTCGAGCAGGACCTGCTGAAGGACGTGATCCCGGCCATCGAGTCCCGGTACTCGGTACAGGCCGATGCGGCCCACCGGGGGCTGGCGGGGCTCTCCATGGGCGGCGGGCAGTCGCTGAACTTCGGCCTGGCGCACCTCGACACCTTCGGATGGGTGGGAGGCTTCTCCTCGGCGCCGAACACGAAGCCACCGGCAGAGCTGGTCCCTGATCCCGCCGCCGCCAAGAAGGCGCTGAAGCTGCTGTGGGTCTCCTGCGGCAACAAGGACGGGCTGATCCGCATCAGCCAGAACGTTCACGCCTACCTGAAGGAGAAGGAAGTGCCGCACGTCTGGAACGTGGACGCCCACGCCCACGACCCCACCGAGTGGCGCAACAACCTCTACTACTTCCTCCAGCGTCTGTTCAAGTGATGCGCTGAATCGGCCGAGGCGAGTCTGGCCCGATGGGCTGTGGGTGTGCTATGGGCGGGCACGTGAGCGTGATGGAGTCCCGTAGCCACCCACCCAACGCGCGCAAGGGCTAAGGGGAAATGGGCACAGCGGCCAGAGGCGGTTGGCTTTCGATCCGAGTCTCCGGAGTGGAGAAGGCGCGGCTTGAGCTCGCCGCCAAGGTCGATAAACTGACCACCAGCGAGTTCATCCGGCAAGCGTCGCTCGATGCCGCGGAGGCCGTGCTGGCGGAGCAGACGACCCTACGCCTCTCGCCAAAGCAATGGCAAGCGTTTCGCGAGCGTCTGGACCAATCGGCCCGTGTCCCAGATGGGCTGAAGGATCTGTTCAGCAGGCCGCGGCCCTATGGTTTCTGAGCCGGGGACCGACATCGCCACGGGCCGGCACGGAGCACAAACGGCAACCGAGAAGCTATCCTACGCAGCCTGGAGGCTAGTCAGGTGACCGGCGCGCGGGCTCTCTTCGTCCACGCCAAAGACGAGAGA
>DASXUI010000427.1:0-14376 GCA_036504955.1 Armatimonadota bacterium | reverse complement strand
AGCTCCCGACAATGATGGAGATGGGAGCGCACCCCTCACGAGGGACCCCCGGCTTGGGGGTGAGGGGACGCACGCGGGACAGTGGAGCACGGTCCTCCGGCTTCCTGGCCCTTGGATCTGAGGAGTTCCTATGGGGTACGTTGTTCGCATCAGGCACCGCCAAGAAGACCTAGACAAGTTCATCCACCGGTCACTCCCCGCCTCCGGCGCTGGTGACCTCTCGCGTCCGCTCCCGCGCCCGGCTTCCGCTTCGGTCGCGCTTCGAGTCCTTCCGCTAGCCGCCGCCCTGGCAACCCTCCTCGCCTGCGGCCGAGCCAGCGCGCAAGTCACTGACCTCAGCGTCTCACAGAAGTACCTCAAGAGTGCCGGCGCTCTCGTTCCGGAGCAGGGCTTCACTCTCCGCTACACCCTCGCCGCGCCCTCGCCGGTCACGATCACCCTTCGCCGCCACTCCGCGGCCCAGGGACAGAACCCCGGAACCCTGTTCCCGGGCGCGGTCATCAGGACCGTGAAGATACCTCGCCAGGCCGCTGGTGCCCGAACCTACGTCTGGAACGGCAGGCTGGATGACGGCTCGCCGGTTACCGCGCCGATCCCACAGGCGGACGGCACCACGAAGCGTTTCCCGGTCAGCATCTTCACCGCGGACGTCCAGGCCGGGACCCTCCCCGTGAGAAGCCTCACCTTCAGCCGCGCCACCGGCCCAGAGACCGCCAAGTACCAGCTTGTGCCCCAGTCCCCTGGGAACGTCTTCACGATCGGCCAGGCCTTCAGCCTCGGCCTGGCGATCAGCAACCTGAGCGCTACCCCCAAGCGGATTCCGATCAGCTTCGACTCCGCCGTACCCCAGGGCGCCGCGCTCCGAAACGGCAAGATGAACCTCAACTTGGGACCGCTGGAGCGCGTATCCGTCGCCCTGCCCCTGGGCGTGCCGAACATCCCCGGCATCCTGCGGCTCTCCGCCACGCTGGTGGACGGCGCCCCCGTAACGATGGTCACCTCCGGCGGCACCGTGCCCCAGCACATCGTGCTCAGCAAGCAGGACTCGCCCTTCGGAGTCGCCGCCGTGCGCGAGATCGGCGCGGCCCCCATGCTGGGCGCCCGGTGGTGGCGCGGCTCCTGGCCCTGGCCCGTCGAGGACTCCTCTGCCAAGACCAAGGACGGCGCCCCCGACTCCCCGGCCGGCTTCCTCTACGAGGCCGATCGCAAGGACGTCTACCTTGCCAGCAGCCTCCCTCAGAGCGCGGCGGAGAGCGCCGACGGCTTTGGCGCGTACCTGGCCTTCATGCAGCAGATGATGCGCACCTACATCCGCAGGGGCGTCCTCTGGCAGCTCCCAATGGATCCCAGCGGGCAGGTGACCGACTACGCCCAGCGGCTCAAGGCCTACTACACCACCTCTAAGACCATCCACAAGGAGGCACTGACGGTGATGGACGCGGCCTCCACGCTGGAGCTGGTGCAGGCGCTTGCCGACCAGGGCGCCGCTCCCTACACAGACGTGCTGGCAGTGCGAGAGGTCCGCTCCCTCGACCCTCAGGGCACCACCAGCAGCGCGCTAGCCAAGCTGGTGACGCTGCGGGATGCCAAGTACCCGGGCAAGGAGATCTGGAACACTGCCGAGGGTGATGTTGAGAAGCAGGGGAAGCCCGAGGACGCCGGCTCGCTGGTCCGCGCCACCGTCGAGCAGATGGCCGGCGGCATCGACCACCTCTTCTGGAATGGGGATCCCGACCTACTGAAGGCCGACGGCACCCCGACCCCCGCCTTCTTCGGCTTCTCGACGCTGACCTACTACCTCAGTGGCGCTGAGTACGTGGGCCCGGCGCAGCTTGGCGAGGGCGTACAGGGCTACGTGTTCCAGAAGAAGGGCAAGCCCATACTGGTTGCTTGGTCTCTGGGAGGACTGAAGCAGGTGGTGGTGCCGGCGGAGAGGGCTGGCTCCCTGACCGGCCGCGACGCGGGCTTCATCCGCGCCAACTTCGGGCGAATCAGTGGCGAGAAGGTCGCCCTGACCAGCACGCCCCTCTTCCTGGAGGGCGTGGGGCGCCCGGTCTGGAGCGCAGCACGACTTGCCGAGGCCAGCCAGCGCGCTGACCATGCTCGTCTCGCGGGCCAGGCCGCCGGAATCGAGGTCCCGGCCTTCGCGCCCGAGGCCCTCACCGAAGAGTCCCTGGCAGGCCTCTTCCGCGCCGGCATCGACCGCTACAAGGCCGACCAGTCCTCGCACGACGCCTCGGTGAACTACCTCTTCCACGTGAACCGGTTGGCGGACCTGGTCTCGCTCGACAGGGGGATGAGCGAAGCGGCCACCACCGACCTCACCTATCGAAAGGTCATGGATGTCGCCAACCACGCCACCGCGGACCTGCGCACTAACATGGGCAACCGCGAGGGCGGTGGGTACCTCCGGGACCTGAGGACCCTCCTCCGCCAGGCGGAGAAGTCCAAGAACCTGGGGCTCCTCGCCTACTTCCAGAAGGACTACGCCCTGGGCGCGGCCCGAGCGGCCCAGAGCACCCTCTTCGCCAAGGCGCTGATCGAGCTCGTGGAGACAGAGCCGCTCTGGAATCCCGGCCAGGAGCTCACCGCCTCCAAGTAGCCGCTACACCCTTCCTTCCGGCAGAAGGCCCCCAGGAGTCGCACCCTGGGGGCCTTCTGTCGTCTAGGATGTGCTCCCCAATCGCTTCCCCACTGTGATCCGGCGGATATCACCATCACCGAGGCAGTTGGACGTCGCTGGAGGGCTTCATGAGTCGCCTCCCTGGCGGCCAGGCACGCGCGGGCTGCATCGAGCTCCAGTGTCATCCCACAGCATCACTGTGGAGGGGACTGAGGGCGTGCCCGGCCGGTGAACGACCCGGCACGAGGGCCTGCGGCCAAGCTGGGAGGGAGCCCTGGAAGTCCCCCGCTCTGAATGGACCTCGGTCCTCTCCACCTTGTGCCAACTAGCTTGGCCGAAGGCCCCTGTGCCGGGTCGTTCACCGGCCCGGCACACCCTCGGTCCTCTCCACAGGGCCGCCGTGATTCCGCACTAGGGCCTTGCGCAGCCTAGCCGAGACGCCGCCACCACGGCAGCTTGGTACGAGGGGGGTTGGAGGGGTCTGACGCGGCGCCGGACGAGTTGGGGATCGCCTGGCCGTCTAGCGGCTGTAGGGCGTCGATTCGAAGGATCACCACGGTGATGTTGTCGGGCCCACCCCGTTCGTTCGCGAGATCGATCAGGCGACAGGCGGCGACCGTGGGCGCCTCCTCAGCCATCACCTTCGCGAGCATGTGGTCCTCCACCACTCCCGTAAGGCCGTCACTGCACAAGAGGAAGTGATCCCCCACCTGCAGGGGCTCCTGGTAGATGTCGGGCTCAGGGTTGTCGCTGGCGCCCAGGCAGCGCAGGATGACATTGCGGTAGGGCGAGAGCAGGGCATCCTGGAGGCTCATGGCCCCCCGGTCCACCTGCTCCTGGACCCAGGAGTGGTCCTTGGTGACCTGGCGAAGCTGGCCGTCTCTCAGCAGATACGCCCGGCTGTCCCCCACCTGGGCGACCCACAGGCGATCGCCGATGACCGCCGCCGCTGTAAGAGTGGTCCCCATCCCTTGGCGCCCGGGCACGAGGCGTGCCGTGTCCGTTACGAGGCTGTGCGCGGAGCGAACCGCGGCCCGGAGGGCGCCGTCGACGCTGGAGCTTGCGTCCGCGTAGTAGGCACGGAAGAAGGTCTTGAGAGCCACCTCCGAGGCGATCTGCCCGGCCTCGTGGCCCCCCATCCCATCAGCCACGGCGTATAGGCATCCCCGGCTCGCCAGCACGCCTGGACGCTCCGGCTCCTGGAAGTCGAACCGGTCCTCGTTGTTCTCGCGGGCCCGGCCCAGGTCCGTCTTGGCGCCAAAGGTGACGGCGGCCAGAACCGTGGGCGTGGGGGGTGCTGGGGGTGCCTCGGCCAGATCTCCGGCCTCGAACTCCTGGGTGATCTCCTGGTCGCTCACGAGTAAGCCTCCTGCTAGGTCGCTGCCTCACACGGGATCGCTCGGACCGGCCAGGCACGCCCGCCTAGCGCGAGCGTCGTGCGCGGCAATCCCACAGCAATACTAGCACGCCGCCCGCCTGCGCGGACCCGCCAAACAGCACTCAGGGCGCCCATGGACTGCCCTCCACATCCAGCGCCGCCCCTGCCCCCCCAACCGAGCCATTTGGGCCGCAGACGCCCCGTCCGCGACTCGGCCAAAGGCCGAGCAGGCCCGCCCGCCACTCCGCCGGCTCGCACCTGGCCTCCAGCCCACGCCCAAGGCAGTTGGGGCGCAGACGCCCCGTCTGCGCGGCCCCGTCCAGCCTCCAGGTGATGGTTCATCTCCAGCCCATCCCCCGTGGCGCGAGCAAGAGGCTCGCACTCGCCGCGAGCGTCCCGCTTGCGACTCGGCCGCAGGCCGAGCAGGGGCTCACCCATCAGGAGGTGGGCACCAAGAGCGAGCGGGGCCGGGTGAGGACTACGGTCAAGGGCCCGGTCGCCGGGGCGCCCGGTCGCCCGGGAGTGAACTCCTCGGGCTAGTGCCGCGCCGGCCCTCGCCGGGACGGCGAGGCCCGGTAAGTGAGGTGCATCGCCTTGCCAGGATCCACCGACCGCAGTACCGTCCCGTGAGGGACGGGGCGAGTGTAGCCCGAGGAGTTCACTCCCGGGCGACGGGCGACCGAGCGAGGCTCGTCTAGGCGGCCATCGCGCCCTGCCGTGCCCGCTGAGGTGGCCAACCCCTGCTCGGCCTTTGGCCGAGTCGCAGGCTAGACGCCTGCGCCCCAACTGCCGAGGGTGCCGCTCTGGAGACCAGGATTCGCCTGTTGACCCGCTCGGACGGTGGCCCAATAGCAGGCGGCCGAAGTACCGTCCCCGCAGGGGGACGGGGCGAGTGGTAGCCCGAGGAGTTCACTCCCGGGCGTGACGCTCGCGCCGAGTGCGGGCCTCCCAATCGCGCCGCCGGGACCTCAGCAGGCGCGAGGCGACGCCAAAGCCCGTGTCTTGGGGCCCCTACACCCCCTCACCCACTCAGGCTTCCCCTGTGCCCCTCCGCCTCTCTTGGCCTCAGTGACAGGGCAGTTCCTGGTGCCCGGATAGTCCCTTGCCACCCGCGTGGTGACGGGGCCCTGCGGCCCGTATCACACCCCCAGGTCGTCACGCTGGACCACGTAGGTGCCCGCCAGGTGGTCGTGCCAGGTGCGGCGCTCCTTGTCGATCACCATCCACAGGAAGCCGGCCATCAGGCAGAGGGCCGAGAGAACCGACGCCAGGAACCGAACCAGTGCGGTTCGGAGGTCCGCCAGAGTGCCGTCGCTTCTTACCAGCACGAGGTTCATCTGCCCGTAACCGGGGGTGGCGCCGTCCGAGGCGATGCTGAGAACGAAGTAGGCTCCCGTGCCAAGGAAGGCCAGCAACCAGAAGACCAGGTTGGCATCGGGCTGCGTCGGGGCGCCAGGTGGGGTTCCGGTGATCATCCAGAAGAGCAGAGCGAGGGTGACGACGCCGCAGCCCAGGAGTGCCGCGTCCATCAGACCGGCGGCCATTCGCGCTCCCACGGTCGCCGGGCGGAGCCGGAGCATCTCCTCAGGCCGAAGCACGGGCTCACGGTCCACCCCGCCGCTCTCAAGCACGCCCGCGCAGGCGTGGCAGTAGACGACGCCTGAGACCACCGTGCCGCAGTCCTCGCAGAGCCCGGACCCGCACACGCTGCAGTGATCCTGAGCGGGCCGCTCAGGGTGCGAGACGCAACGCGTGGCAACCCTCAGGCTGGACTCGGCGAGAGGGCGCTTGCATTGGAAGCAGAGCTCTGTGTCGGAACGGTTGAGGGTTCCGCAGTTGGGGCAGACCATCTTAAGCGTGATATGCCCGTGTTTGCGTCTGCATAACCCACCCGGCGGGCCTTGGGTGCGCCCTCTGCTAATGAGTGCGGATCGCGTGAACCAGTAGGCCGGAGTGCCACGAGATCACTCCGAGGGCGGTTCGGGCTCCTCCGAGGGTTCCGCCGCGTCAGCGGGCGGCTCATCGGAGACACGGGTCAGCACGAAGGCCGTCTTGCCGAAGGTCACGGCATCGCCAGGGCTGAGGGGGGCCGGAGACTGGGGAGCCAGCCTCTCGCCTCGGAGGAAGGTGCCGTTGGTGCTGCCGAGGTCCGTCACCGTCACCTCGATCCCCTGGCGCGAGACGAGAGCGTGGTGACCGGAGACGAAGGGGTCGGGGATCACGAGGGGGTTGTCGGCGCGCCGCCCGAGGCCGAGGGTCCCTTCAGGCACCGGAAGCTCTAGCCCGTCTTCGGAACGCAGCACCAGATCGCTGGGAGCTACGACGAGCGCATCCTCCGCGCTCGATTCGCCCTCGAACTGCTCGGCGAGTTCCACCTTCAGCGCCGCGGCGCCCAGGCGAAGCTCCTGGCCGTCCCGCAGGGGTTGACGGAGGCCCGGGGCCAACCGAGAGCCGGACACGAAGGTGCCGTTGGTGCTGCCGGCGTCCTCGATCCAGGAGCCGCCCACGCCCAGGGTCAGGACCGTGTGAAGGCGTGAGACGGAGGGGTCCGCCACCAGCAGGCGCTGCGGGTCGCGGCCCACCTCGTTCCGCCCCTCCCGCAGGGAGAGGCGCTGCCCCGTGGCGACCACCACCAGGGCGCCCGCTTCCGCTTCGGCGGCTTCCGGCGCCTCGCCGGCGGTGTCGCCCAAACGAAAGCCGCAGGTCACGCACCACGCCTCGCCTATGGGGTTGTCCGTCTGGCAGACCGGACACACAAGGGGAACGAGGACCTGCGTGCCTTCCGGAGCGGTGCCGAGAGCGACGGTCTGCTGAGTGAGGTCTGGCATGGCTGGCTAGGACTTCCCTTGGTCGAGATCCAGAACGGTGCCGATGAGCGTCTTCTCCGCGCCCTCGGAGGAGCCGGCTCGCAGCCCCGAGAGCACCTGCCCGACCTGTGTCGCCTCACCGAGGCGGCCGCCGCGAGCCAGAAGCGTCTGCGTCCTCTCCAGCTCCGCCATCACGGTGACAGAGGAGATCTGCTGAGTCCGCATCCCCATCACGGTGCGCTCCAGGGCCCTGGAGGCCTGTGCCAGCTCCACTTCCTGCTGGACGACGGGGTTGGCGTTGGCCGTGACCAGCGCCGCGTCGGGGGTGAACTCCAGCACGGCGGCGGCGGCGCAGGTACCAGCCCTCCCCGCCTCCTGGTAGTTGAGCTCCGCGACAGCCACCCGATAGGTCCCTGAGGGCCGGGGACCCAGCTCCAGCTCCGCGACCACCGAGATGGTCCGCCCGGCCTCCAGGTCCGCCAGCGCCACCTCCGCGTACCCGGGCCCATAGGATGCCTGGTGTCCGTACACCTGCCGCAGCGAGACCCAACGCGGCAAGCGCAGCCTGAGCCGAAGATCCGTGGCTTGGAGGGTAAGAAGAGACTGAAGCTCCTTGCGGAAGACCTCCGGAATGAGCTCCGGACGTGGGATATAGTAGTAGCTGCCGCCGGAGCGGCGGGCCATGCCGGCCAGGAGCTCTTCATTGTACTCCGGCCCAAAGCCGAGCGCAGTCACGGTGAGCCCCAGATCCTTCTTCTCGCCCACCAGGGTCACCAGGCTCTGGAAGTCCCGAATGCCGGCCGTCGGCTCACCGTCGGTCAGCAGGAGGACCCGGTTCACGGTGGAAGGGCTGGCCGCGGCGGAGACCTGAGCGAAGGCGCTGACCAACCCATCGTAGAGGTTGGTGGTCCGGCCGGCGATGATGCGCTGGATGTGCTGCTTCAGAAGCTCGCGGTTCAGAACCCTAACGGCGGGCACTACGACATCCACCGCATCCTCGAAGGTCACGATGGAGATGACGTCCTCGGGCCCGAGAAGGTCCAGGATGTGGCCGCAGGCCTGTTTGACGTACTCCAGGGGCTCGCCGTCCATGGACCCGCTGCGGTCGATGGCGAGACACAGGTTGAGCGGGCGGCGCGGACCGGAGGCGGCAGGGCCGCCGGAGGCGACCCGCAGCAGAAAGTGCTCTCGGGAGGTGGCCGTGGAGAGGGCGTAGGAGTTGCCCGCGAGACAGGCGAGGGCAATGCCCGGGGGCGCGGAACCGGTCTGGGTCCGCTGAGGATCGACGGGCGCCTGGGCAAGCTCCGCGGTTGAAAGGATTCGGGTACTCTCCATCCTGGCCTCCGACCTGATTATAGTGACGCCTGGAAAGCACCGTCAAGCGAGCACTGTTCCGGTGATGGGGCCGCAACCGGCCGTCCGCCCTAACCCACGTAATGCACGAGGCGCTCGCGCGTCGTGCGTTATGCGGGCTTCCACACGCTCTCGTGAATAATGCAGGCTGGGGGGAGGTGCCAA
Organism: Armatimonadota bacterium; assembly: GCA_036504955.1. GTDB lineage: Bacteria > Armatimonadota > DTGP01 > DTGP01 > DASXUI01 > DASXUI01. Next base: position 6,050 of record DASXUI010000427.1, on the reverse strand, counting down.
GGAGGCGCATCCTGCGTAGGCAGCCGGAAAAGCAGAAAGCCGGCTCCGAAGAGCCGGCTTTCCGTCGCGCTGGTGATTACGGCAGGCAGAAACCGCCTGAAAAGGTCTGCCGCAGCCTCACGCTGGGGTAACCGTGGAATAGTCGTGTATTTCAGAGGTTACAGATGGGTAGCATCGAGACCTGTATTGGCTCAGCGCAGCACCGTTGAGCCGGGTACTCGGTGCACTCCTCAGGCCGTTTCCTCGACGGGGCACCTCATTACGTCCCCATAATACCAGCGCCTGAAACGAAGGTCAACCCCAAGATCGCTAGAGGGGCCCCAAACCGGGGTTTGGCGCTCAAAACACCTCGTGGGTCCGCGCACGGCGCGAGCCCGGCGCGGGACAGCTCGCCTGCCTCGCCACCTCCCGGAGAGATAACGTCTTGAGCATCGCCACGCCCCTCAGCATCGAGAGACTCCGCGAGGCCTACGCCGAGAGAGGTGGGACGATACGCGCCAGGCTGGCGGAGTTCGCCAGGCTTCGCGGCGCCCCCAAGGAGGTGCTGCTCTCGGAGTTGGCCTTCTGCATCTTCGCGGCCGGCTCCAGCGCGGAGATGGGCCTGCGCTCGGTGGAACGCCTGGGCCCCCTCCTGCATCACGGCACCGTGTCGGAGATGGCCGCCGCCCTCAAGGGCCTGCGCTTCCCCAACGCCCGAGCCGGGTACATCGCCCACACGCGGGAGTACCTGCGCGACTTGTGCGACCTGAACCTGGGGCCGTGGCTGGAGTCCTTCGCAACGCCCCTGGAGCGCCGTCGCTTCCTGGCGGAGACGCGGGGCATCAAGGGGATCGGCTACAAAGAGGCTAGCCACTTCCTGCGAAACGTGGGGTACACCGGCTACGCCATTTTGGACAAGCACATCCTGGGATGCCTGGCTGAGCTTGCGGTGGTGTCCAGCCCCGCTCCGCCAAAGCGCCCAGCCCAGTACCTGGAGACCGAGGCCCTGCTGAGGAACCTCGCGGCGCGCGTGGGAGTTAGCATGGATGAGCTGGACCTTCTACTTTGGTCGGAGAGAACCGGACGAATCGTGAAGTGAGCGGCCACTCAGCCCGCGCGGCCCATGGTGCGGGCCTCCACAGGCCCCTGGGGGGGTGACGGAGGCGGAGCCGCGATCAGGAGCCCTTGTTAAGGCACGCGGATTTGCGGCCGAAAAAGCAGGTAACGCTGTCGCGCCGGGAGCGGCAGAGGAAGGAGCCCGAGGATGAAGGCCTTCTGGCAGAGACTACTGCTCTCCAGAGACGCATCAGTTTCCAGCAGCCCCGTCGCGCGACCCAGGCTCAGCCGGAGGGAGCGCGCCGTCATGAGGTCGGCCGCGCGGATCCTGCGCAACACCCGCGCCTCCCGCAACCTGAGCGAGGGGAGCTGACGCACAGCCCACCTGCCACCAACACCTAACCAGCAATGCCTACCACAAGCTTGTAGAGCCCCGCACCGCGCGACGCGCTAGCGCCTCGCTCTCCCCGCGGGCACCAGTGATGAGACCCCAGCCGCTCAGCGCCGCCGCGGCTGGGGTTTCTGCGTCTGGGACTGTTGCCGCGACTGGGTCTGGACCCGCGATTGCCCCAAGCGCTCCGCCGCCTTGAGGCCATCTTTGGCAGCTTGGCAGCCGGGATCGCGGACCAGCGCGGCACTGAAGGCTGCCTTGGCCTTGGCCCACAGGCCCTTGAGCAAAAAAGCACGTCCTTCCGCCACCAGCGAGTCCACCGTGAGCTGCTGCCCCTTGGCCACCTGCTGGCGCAAGTCCTGCCGGTCGCCTGGCGGAGCCTGGGTGGAGGCCCTATTGCTGATATCTAGGCGCGGCGTCACGGAGACTGCGTCGGCGGTCTTCAGTGCCACCGCGCTGTCCTTGGCCTTGACGACCTCCTCGGATAGGGCGCCGGCCGCCCCGACACTCCGGGGCTGGGGGCCAGCCGGCCGCGCCGGCGCATCTCTCTTCACTTCCATCTTGAAGCTGGGCACGGCCACGTAGGCGGTGAACGGGTCCGAGCTCTCCCTTTCCGGGACCCTCTTGGGGGATGCCTCCGGCGCCGTCCCACTGGTGGCTGCCCCGCCCATCGACAGTCGCGCCCCCGAGGGCCCCTTCGCCTCGTAGCTGAAGCCCGTCGCCTTGTCTCGGGAGAGCGAGACGCCTCCCACCCGCTCCCGGCCCTGCGTGATGGCACCCAGGACCCCGAGGGACGTCGCGGGCGAGGCGGGTGAGGCCGGCGCGGGCTTGGCCGCCACTGGAGGGGCGATGCTCGAAAGGTCGCTGATGCCCTCTCCGCCGCTTCCTGAGCCGTAAGCTCCGGAACCGAACGAACGGTTAACTGCCTCGGGGCTGGTGTTCAGAACATTCCGTGCGGACACGATGCCGGAGAGGTGGTCGCCATCGGTGGCTGCCCCCTTCGGCGTCTGCCGCAAGTCGAGCTTGATGTCCTCCGGCAACCTCGCCAGCATGGCGCTCGTATCGCGGATCTCCGTGGAGGGATGGACACGGCGCTGCCTGCGTAGACGTGCTTCACGCCGCGCCGGGACACGGGCCGACGGCAGCCTCCTCGGCCTTGCCGCCACCCAAACGCGACCCTTCGCCTCTGGGGCCGGTGAGAGGGGCGATCTGACACCTTGGTCTGCCCGGATAGGCCTCGGCTTGACGGCCAGACCAACCTTGGCCTTCGCGGCGTCCCCCTGGCGGCTCGGCTGGGGAGCCCCAGAAGGCACGGCGCGAGCCACCTGGGTAGCCCTCTGAGCCGCCGGCCCCTGCGCCAGCCTGACGCCGATGACCAGCATCGCCGCCGCGGCGGCGACGGCAGACACGCGCAAGAAGGGCCGTCCGCTCACCCGTGGCGCTGGCTGGGCTGGTCCCAGGCGCTCGCTCACCCGTGCCCACAGGTCGCCCTGGGGCACGGCCACCGGAAAGGCCTCCCGGGCGCCGAGGATGGCGGACTGGGTCTCGCGTAGATGCTCCAGCTCCCTGCGGCACGCGGCGCAGCGCGGGAGGTGCTTCTCCAGCCGCACCCGCTGCTCCGGACGAAGCGCCCCCTCCAGATAGGCCAGCAGCCGGCCTCCGGATGCTCGATGCCAGAACCAGTTGGTCACGCCGCACCCATCCACTTCAACTCATCCCTCAGCTTGCGCAATCCGTAGTGCAGGCGGGACCACACCGTTCCGACCGAGCAGCCCAGTATGCCCGCGATCTCCTGGCAGGAGTAGTCCTCGAAGTAGTGCAGGGTCACCACCAGCCGGTGCTTGTCCGGCAGTCTCAGCACGGCCTCCCGCACGCGGTCCTGGTCCTCCGCGACGCAGACTTGATCCAGAGGCGTGGCCTGCTCCGCGGCGGGGAGCGGAGAGACCTCCTCCATCTCCTCTAGAGACGAGGCAGCCCGCCGCCGTAGTTGGGAGAGCCGGCGCAGAGTCATGTTCACCGCCACTCGGTAGAGCCAGGTGCCGAAGGTGCTGTCCCCCCGATAGGAGTGGAGGCTCCTGTAGGCTTGCACGAAGACCTCCTGCACCAGGTCCTCGGCCTCCTCGCGCTGGGGCACCATCCGCGATACCAGGCCGGAGACCATGCGAGTGTAAGCCTCCACCACCACCCTGAAGGCCTCCCGGTCCCCCTCCTGACACCGACGAAGCGCCTCAAGGACGGGATCCGTGGGCAGATCGACGGCCCGGGGGCCCTGTCGCTCAGACGGCGCCCAGCCGGGGATCGCGCCGGGGTCAGCCTCGACAGACGCCTCAACCAGGGTGTTCCTCCTATCGCTGCCGCTTGTGTAGGTCATTGGTTTGGATACCCGTACCACACCCAGCCTTCAGAGTTCCCTACGGAACCGCGTCGCTCCCATCACTGCTGATCCGGCAGCCCAGGTTCGCCCGCCTGCCTTGGACGACGCCCGACAGCCGGTGGTTACGTGTACCTGGCAGGCGGTGGTGCTCGAACACGATGCCGCGCCGGTGCCGCATGCCCGCCCGCTGGGCAGGAGATCGCTTCGGTCTGAGAGAACCTATGCACCCGCGTCGTGCCCCGCCGGCGTTGCCGGCGGGCCTCCGGGACGCGGCCACCCACGCGGGACGCCGACGCTCCCGAACCCGCGCTTCAGACCGACGCACCGGACAGGCTTCCCCGTGCCCTCTCGACTCTATCTGACAACCAGCCACCATCGCCGAAGACCGTCCTACGTGGTCTACCTGCTGTCAGCCGTCAACGTGCTGGCCTACCTTGCCTCCTCCCTGGCCCCGCCGGACGCCCCCTATGTCTACGGGCTCGTGCCCGGCCGCCCTAGCCTGCTGGGGTTCCTGGCATCGCTTTTCGTCCACGGCAGCGGCTTCCACCTGACCGTCAACCTGGTGGTCCTCTGGCTCTTCGCGCGCGACGTTGAGGACGCCATCGGCCACGCGGAGACGCTGGTCCTCTACGTAACGTCGGGCCTGGCCGCCAACCTGATGCAGGCTGGCGCCATGGTGGTTCTCGATCCCATGGCTACGGCCACGCCCCTGGTCGGCGCCTCGGGCGCCATCGCCGGCATCATCGGCCTCTTCGCCGTCCGCTGGTACTTCATCGACATCGTGTGGGGCTACGGCGATGACGAGAAGGACGAGGGAGTGTACCACATCCCGGCCTGGGCGGTTCTGATGGGGCTGCTGGGGCTTCAGATGGCCGGCGCGGCCCGCAGCCTCTGGGGCCGCCCCGATATGGTCGCCTACTGGGGCCATCTGGGCGGCTTCGTCTTTGGCGCCGCCGTGGGTGAGGCGCTCCGCCTCGGAAGGCACGCGCGCTTCGACCTGCTGGCCCTCCAGGCTCGGAGAGCGGAGGAGCGGTCTGACCACGTGACGGCAACGCGCCTCTATCTGCGGCTGCTTTGCTCCGCTCCGGAAAGACCGGAGGACTCCACGGTGCTGGGCGAAGCGGGCGATGCCAACGAGCTCCTGGGCGAGCACGCGGCAGCGTTGGAGTGCTACCGTCGGGCCCTCAATCTGGCGCTGGAACAGGGCAACCACCGGGCCGCCAGGGATGCGTGGCACCGGCTGAAGAGGGTGCCCGGCGCGCTCCGGGGCCTCCCCCGCGATGAGCTGGAACGGCTGGCCAACCTCCTGGAGCAGCAGAGCGAGTTCGCCGACGCCGCCTGCCTGCAAGGCTTCATGGCCTCGCTCTCCTCAGGCCCCCTGGCGGCTGGCTACCTCTACCACCAGGCTCGCATCCTCGCGCGACGGATGTCGAGGCGGTCTGACGCGGAGGAGATCCTTGCTCGCCTGCGCCTGGAGCACCCGAACAGCAACTGGACCCGCGCCGCCGAGGATCTGATGGGCCTGGGAGCCCGCTCCGGAAGCTCCTGATGGCCCGGTCAGCTTCTTGACCTAGCATCCACAACGCATTAAACTCTTCGTGGGAAGCCCCTCGGTCCCTGGAGGAGAGTATCTTCGTGATCACTGTTACCACCACCCTAGAGGTGGAAGCCACCTGCCCCTCCTGCAAACGCCAGCGACTACCCCTCGCACACGGCACTAACGGTGGAGTTGTGGCTCTCTGCTCTGGGTGCGGCCAGGAGTACACAGTCGACCTGGTGGAGGGTCCCAGGCACCGCGACGTGTCGGAGCTAGTGGTTCAGGTGAACCATCGGCTTCGAGAAGCTTTGGAGGGAATCCAGACAGGCTGGGATATCGTCCTGACGCCCTCAAGTTGCCAGAAGACTGTCCGCCGCCGACAGCGGCGGGAGTCGCGCTAACCCCTCGGCCCCTACCGCGCGCCGGTACCCCGCCCTCGCTGCCGTGGGCACCGGCCACCGCCCATCCTGATGGGCGCCCCTCACGTACTCCGCCCGTCTGAGTCCTTGCCACTACCCAACCCCCCCTCGTGCCCCCTGCTACACCTGCCCCGGTAAGCTCAGATCCGCACCTCATACCCCCGCGCTTCCCCCTGCTTCACCTGTTGGTCAACCGACGAACTCTACAAGACGCCCCAGGCCTCTCCACCGCTTGCCAACCCCGAGCATCTGGCGTAGCCTAAGACACAACAGGTAGGCACACAAGGCTGCACG
>DASXUI010000426.1:0-5852 GCA_036504955.1 Armatimonadota bacterium | reverse complement strand
CTCAGGGGACTGAGGGGGCTTAGGGGGAAACCCCAGGTGTGAATCTGAGGCCTTTCCCCTAAGCCCCCTCAGTACCCTGAGCCCCCATTTCCCCATGCCCGTAGGAGCTAGCAGCAGCACTTCGCCGGACTGGGTTCCACGGCGGAGAGGGGTTCGAAAAAGGCTCGGGTCCCCTGCTGGACCTCGTGGAACCAGGTGCCGTCCGGGCTCAGGAGCAGGAACCACCAGGCGGAGGGCCGGCGGTCGGCCTTCTCCAGGCCGCGATAGGCCAGGATCGCGTCCCTCACCAAGACCAGGCGCGCTTTCTGAGCTGCCTCCACCGTATCGCCCAGCCGGCGGCGTACGGTGACGGTCTCGGGTGCCGTCTCGAGCGCGCGGCGGGCGGAGCGGGTCTCCCGGATCTCGTGCTTCAGCTCGGTCGCCCGGGCGTGCGCGGACTCCCAGCGCTCCTCGAAGCCGCCTCGGCGGAGCTCCTCCTGCCGAAGCTGCGCCCGCAGATGCTCCACGGCGGCATCGTCGCGCGGAGACGCGTGCTCGGCCTGCCAGAGCTGCTCGCGGATGGGGAAGACCCGGGCCCGGAAGTCGTCGCCCTTCTCGCGGTCGATTGCCTGAAGCTCCGCCTTGGCCGCCCTAAGCTTCCCATAGAGGGCCTGGGTGTCGCCCTTCAGCGCCTCCAGCCGCTCCCGCATGCATCCCAGGTACGCCTGATCCTCGCGATACGCGGTCAGCCGGTCGCTCCAGCCATCCTCGGAAGCGCGCCCCAGATACTCAAGCAGCTCGCGGGGCGATTTCAGCGCCGCCAGCTCGTGCAGCCGGGCCTTGCATTCACCGACAACCGACCGCCAGCGGGCGGAGAGCTCCCGGCCGGTGATGGTCTCCTGGTTGAAGGCCCGCGCCAGGTGGGTGGGCAGGCGAAGCGTGGTGTCCAGTACCCCCAGCGAGTCCCACGTCGGGTAACTGAGTCGAAGGATGGGGTAGAGCGGCAGCGTGATGCCGTCGGAGTGAAGCTGCTCCACCAGCTTGCGGGTGCGCCAGATGTACCCCGAGCCCGTGACGGAGAAGACGCCGACCGCCTCCCGGCAGATCATGGGGATCAGCATCACCGCCTTGCCGACCAGCGAGACCTCCGTGCCGAACTGCGCCTGCACCACTGCCGCCAGGTCGGCGGCGGAGGTGATCTCCCGCTCGCACCGAAGGTAGAGCGGCTCGTCCGCCTGCACGATCACCCGGCCGGGCACGATGCGGATGGTCCCGCGTCCCCGGCCCGGAACCACCAGGTCAAAGGGGATGGCGCCCGCTCCGAAGCGGTCCAGCGTGTAGATCTCGGAGCCGTGGACGGCATCGTTGTACGCCTGTTTCGCCTTGTCCCGCGTGCGCGGGTTGAGGAAGAGGTCCAGGGGCTCAAAGCGCGGCCGCCCGGCGGTGCTCTCGTTGAAGCGGAACATCTCCTGGGAGCACCCGAAGCGCGTGCACGCCCCCGGCCTGCCCAGCAGAGACTCCAGGATCACCGGCAGAAGCTCTTGGAAGAGAGCGGAGAGCGTGGCGTCCGGATGCTCGGCGGCGTAGCTTCGGATATGGGCGATGAGCCCGTCGGCCCGGGCGCGTCCCTGAGCCTGGGCCTCGGGATCGGCCAGGCTCAACAGCGCCTGCCCAAAGCCCCACTGCAGCAGCTCCAGCAGCGCCTCAAGGCTGTCGGCCAGCTTCACATCGGCGGCCAACGTCCGGCGAGAGCCGGTGTAGACGAGCCCGCGCCAGCCCCAGGCCTCGGTGACGGCGTCAATCCAGCGCTCGCGGCCCTCGGGTGCCTCGCGAGCCATCCGCTCCACCGGCACGCCATGGGCGGCCAGCTCCTCCCGGCTGGGGTAGGTCTCCGCGCCGAAGAGGGTGGACAGCTCTCCCATGGCGACCCACAGGTCCTTGGTGGAGCCGTCGTTGTGGGGCAGGATCGCGTAGGTGCCGGTGGCGTCCGGGCTGAGGGGCGGCTTGGCGAAGTAGTCCGTATCGAGGACGCCAAACCAGAGGCGGGCGCAGAGGCCGGCCTCCTGAAGCGCGCCCCAGAGGACCGCCTTCATCGGCTCATCCCAGAGCACCGTCTGGCCAAGGGCGACCAGGGGTACCTCGGGGTAGCGCTCGGCCAACAGGTGGACGAGGTCGCTAAGCGTGCTCTGCCGGTCGAGAGCGGGACAAGGGCCTTCCTCTATGGCGGGCCTCCAGATTCGTGCTCCGCGCCTCGAGGCGGAGGGCAAAAAGGCCGTTTCGGAGGTCACCAGGGGTGCGAGGAAGCGCGGGTGACACCGAACGGCCTACGGGCGCATCGATGCTGCTGCAACTTGCTTCAGCGGGTGTTCATCAGGGCGTCCAACCAACCACACTCCCAGAGGTGCTGGTGCCCCGATGGTGGGCTTACCTTGCCAGGATCCTACGTATCATACCCCGCGCGGCTGAGGCGATCTCGGATTGCCTGCTCACTGGTTTGCGCGGGATCGAAGTCTACCGACACCTGCTTCGTGTCCACCTGAACCTGGACGTCCCGCACTCCGGGATCCTTATCCAGGGCCCGCTTGATTGCCGAGGCGCAGCCCTCACAAGTGATGTCCTGAGCGTGCAGTTCCAAAGTGGGCATGGCGCGGGTCCTCCGGCATGATTGTATACAGGGGCAGTTTGGCAAGTCAAGGCAAACGCAGAACAAACGCTCGGCGTTGGCGTGTCGCCGGGCCCTTCGGCGGCTGCTCCGCGCCACCGATCAAGACCCCGGTAGCCGCTCGCAGCGACCTTGCCCGGTGGGCCTAAGAGGACCCATCGGTGGGGCCGATCGCCCACCCCGTGAAGGGGTGGGCTAGCTTGGCGCTCCGCGCGGAGCTGCCGCCGGGCGCCCTCGCAGCACGCTATCGTTGACCGGTGGACACGCAACGTATGGCTCCAGGCGACGCGCTCTCCGGTAGGGTTCCGTCGCTCCGGAGGGGTGGCACGGTGTCAGAGGGCCTCATACTGGTCACCATCGACCAACCGTTGAGGCTCTGCCCCGAGCGCGATACCAAAACGCCCTGGAGGCCTCGGGTCCCAACGCCGCGTCCCCACCGACTAACGGTAACATGCTGCAGACTTGTCCGGCGGCAGCTCCGCGCGGAGCGCCAAGCCAGCCCACCCCTTCACGGGGTGGGCGATCGGCACCCCCGATCCGTCCCTCGTGACTGGTTCCTCCTTACGGGACGCGTGGTCGGCGCCACCAACCTGCCCCCCCCGGACCCATTCCCCACCGCGGGACGCGTGATCGGCGCCGCCAGCCCGCCCCTCCCGGACCCATTCCCCACTGCGGGACGCGTGATCGGCGCCGCCTACCTGCCCCCCCTCTGGACCCACCGTCCCTCGGCGGCCGACCCCGTTTGGCTCCACCGTTAGGGCACTGTGCGCCCCGCGCTCACAGGCGGGGCCGACCCTGGGGCACCCACCCGCGCTATCCCCCCGGCGCTCCCGATGGGGCCGTTCCGCCGTTCCCCCGCGCTCCGAAGGCGCTCCCGGAGGCGACCGCCACTACCCGGCGCTCCAGGAAGATCCGCTCACCGGCCGCCAGGGTGCCTCCCCGGTCCGAGCGCGTGATCGTCACCTCCGGGGCGTGGGCTCCGGCCTCAAGGGCGCTGCGACGCGCCTGCGCCCGCGCGATCTCCACCGCCCGCTCCGTCGCCCGGCTCAGCTCGCTGAACTCCAGCCGCTCCTCGGTGGCGTAAAGGACGTAGTTCGCCAACTGGCCCGGTTGGATCACGACCTCCTCGCGGACCACTACCTCCGTCCCGATGGCACCAATTGCGTTGGCCACGTCCGCGTCCTCCGGCACGATCACCTTCGCCTCCAGGTGGTCAGCCAGCGGCGGCGCCAGTACCCCCGCGGGAGCCCCCAGAGCCACGATGGGACGGCTCAGCGAGAGGCGCACTCCCAGCCCCTCGCCGCGGCCCCGGAACCCTCGGTCCAGCAGGAAGCGCCAGTCCTCCGGCAGGTCGGGAAGCCGTCGGTCCTCGGAGGAGACCTCCCGCCGCAGGGCTTCCTCGAAGAGGCGGCGCGTCACCAGGTCCAGTGCGTCCCGCAGGACGTCGGGGGCCGGTCGCTCTAGCATGGCGGAGAAGACCTCCAGAGCGCGCCGGGCGGCCTCCACGTCCCACCGAGTGAAGCGGCCCGAGACGTGCAGCAGGTCGGTGGGCGTCAGGGCGCCGCGCTTCACCGCGCCGCACGCCTCCAGGCGGCCGATCGGCAGGAACTTGTGGTGTGAGACCTCCAGTACCCGCGCCAGCTCCAGCACGGAGCGCGGCCCCTCGGCCAGCAGCTCCATCAGCGCGCGCTCGTCCGGCGCCAGGGCCAGGGTGGTGGGGGAGCCAAGGGCCAGCACGTCCAGCGCGGAGGCGTCCGGCGCGGACTTGAAGTATCGCTCGTCGAAGCCGCGCAGAAACGCCGCCACGGAGTCGTACTGGCTGGCGAGCGCGCAGAAGGGCAGGTTCCTGCTGGGCCCGACCGTCAGCTCCCGCTCCCGGTTGAAGTCGATGCGGCTGTCCCCGCCGAGCCCCACGGTGCACATCTCCACCACGTCCACGCTCATCACCCAGTCGCCCACGCGGGCGCCGTCCGGCGAGACCGCCACATGTCCGTCGCGGATGATGGCGCAGTCCGTGGTGGTGCCGCCGATGTCCATCACCAGGGCGTCGTCCAGGCCGGTGAGGATGCGCGCGCCACTCACGCTGGCCGCCGGGCCGGAGAGGATGGTCTCCACCGGCCGCGCCCGTGCCAGCCCCTCGTCCACGGGCGTGCCGTCGCCCTTAACCACCATCAGCTTGCCCGGCACCCGGAACTCCACCAGCGCCTGGTGTACCGAATCCAGGAGGTGGCGGATGATGGGCAGGAGCCGCGCGTTGGCGACCGCCGTCTGGGCGCCGCGCAGGCCGTTCAACCGCCGGCTCACCTCGTGGGAGCAGATGACGGGCACCTCCGGGTGTCTCTCCGCCACCAGCTCCCGCAGCCGGTTCGCCTGCTCCGGGTTGCGCAGCACGCCGTACCCCGCGATCACCAGCGCCGCGCAGCGCTCCTCGCCCAGCAGTTGGTCGATGGCGACCCGGCAGGCCCCCTCGTCCAGGGGCTCCACCACCTCGCCCTCGCTGTTCACGCTGCCCGGAACGCGGATGTAGGGCTGGTGCCCAATGCTCTCCGCGAACCAGTCCCAGGGTGCCAGTACCAGGAGCCCCACCTTGTGGCCCCGCCCCTCCACGATGGCGTTGGTGGCCAGCGTCGTCGAGAGCGAGGTGACCTCCACCCGAGCGAGCTGCTCCGGCGGAAGCTGCGACAGCGCGCCCCGGATCCCCTCCACCAGGTCGTGATAGGTGGTGAGCGACTTCGCCTTCGCCAGCAGCCTCCGCTCCGTCAGGTCGTAGATCACGGCGTCGGTGTAGGTGCCCCCAGCGTCAATCCCCAGCCCGATCCCTCCCGCCGGCCCGCCGCCTGGCGCCGACTCCAGCACCACGTCGCCCTCCGCCAGCACCGGCGGAGCGACCTCGGCGTCCACCGGCACGGCGGTCAGCAGGCGGTCGTCCCCCGTGGCGGCGGACCGATGGCCGGGCGGCAGCACGAAGAGCTGCTCGTCGGTCCACTCCCCGGACAGAGCGCTCCGCAGCAGGCTGGCGTCCCCCTGAAGCAGCTCGAAGCCCCAGTCGTTGACCGCCGCCATCTCCCGAGTGATCTGGGCGAACTGCTCCTCCCCCTCGAAGCCCAGGGAGATGTAGGCGGCGCGGGTGTAGTGCTGCTTCCATCGCTCCAGGAAGGCGAGCACGTGCCCCGCGTTCTCCTCGCCGAAGCGCTCCTGAAGGCTGCCGAAC
>DASXUI010000425.1:0-1940 GCA_036504955.1 Armatimonadota bacterium | reverse complement strand
GCGCTGGCGGGACGCCTGCGCCCCAACTGCATCCGGTGCTGGGAGGTGGCTGTGGAGGCAGGCATCAGCAGACTGGAACTTGGCTCAGAGCCTGCTAGGCCTCTGACCGAGTCGCAAGCGAGACGCTCGCGTCACGGGGATTGGGCCGGTGGTGGACCACCGCCTGGAGGCTGGACGCCTGCGCCCCGACTGCCTCTGGGGCTGGCCGGTGGCAGGGGCAGGAGGCGTCGGCAGATTGGAGCTTGGCTCAGAGCTTGCTCGGCCTGCGGCCGAGTCGCAAGCGAGACGCTCGCGCCACGGGGAACGGGCCGGCGGCAGGGCAGTGGCCTGGGTTCCGGACAGGGTGGCAGACCCCTCTCGGCCTGCGGCCGAGTCGCAAGCGAGATGCCCGCGCCGAGTGCGAACGCTCCGTTCGCGCCACCCGGGCCTCAGAGGTTGTGGGCCGGTGGACGCTGACATCGCGGGCTGCCGCTCCGGGGCGCGCTGCTCACCGCCCCAGAGGGCCATCGCGCCTTCACCGTTGGTGTAGAATGGGTGGTAGTCATGACTTGCGAGAGGAGGGGATGGGGTATGGCGGAGGTGAAGCTGAGCGGGCAGGCGCTTCTGGCGGATGTGGGGGCGGCCAACCCACCCGCTGGGTCACTGGCCTTCTGGTGGATGGGCCAGGGCAGCGTGATCGTGAAGGGCGCCGGAAGGGTGCTCTACATCGATCCCTACCTGAACCCTGACCCCCGGCGTCAGACGCCCCCGCTGCTGAAGCCGGAGGAGGTCACCAACGCCGACTTCGTCCTCCTCACCCATGACCACAGCGATCACATCGACCCTCACGCTATCCCCGGCATCGCCAAGGCCTCCCCGCAGGCACGCTTCGTCGTTTCCTGGCCCAACGTGGCGCGCCTGGAGTCGCTGGGGGTTCGGCTGGACCGCATCCTGGGGCTGGGACACGGCGCCACGCTTCAGGAGGAGGGGGTCACCATCCACGGCTTCAAGTCGAAGCATGAGTTCTTCGACGAGGACCCGGAGCTGGGCTTCCCCCACATGGGCTACGTGGTGGACCTTGCCGGAGCCCGTTTCTACCACCCCGGCGACACGATCCCCTGGGAGGGCATGATCGCCGGCCTCAAGGCGCTGGCTCCGCAGGCCGCCTTCTTGCCCATTAACGGGCGGGACGGTGAGCGCTACCGACGCCACACCATCGGCAACTGCACCTTTCAGGAGTCGGTCGATATCGCTGGTGAGGTGGGGCTGAAGCTGGCGGTGCCGGTCCACTACGACATGTTCGCCGGCAACCCCGGCAGCCCGCCGGACTTCCTGGACTACCTGAACGCCAAATACCCGGAGGTTGACTCCTGGGTGGGGATGGCCGGTGAGAGGGTCGAGCGCCGCCTTGCGTGAGAAGCGGCACCAGGCAGCCGTGGGGGAGGCCCGATCGGGCTCGCCGGCAGCCGAGGTTGCACCTGCCCGCGACACGGCCCAGCGCCTGAGTATTCGGCTGGCCGATTCCGCCGAATGGCGCGAGCGGCTGAAGCCTTGCGATGGCTGCGACGAGTGCGGCGCGCGGTGCGTGGACGGCTTCCAGGTCACGCGCGAGGAGTACCTGCGGCTGAAGGAGTACTGGGAGTCGCTGCCGGTGGAGGAGCGGGAGAGGCTGGGGGGCAAGCCGCGAGAGCTGCCCTGGCCCGGCGCGCCGGAGTTCAGCTACACCGCCTGCCGGTTCCGCGATCCGGAGAACGGCCGCTGCTCCGTCTACCCCGTACGCCCGCTCATTTGCCGCCTCTTCGGCCACGCGGAGTGGCTCCCATGTCCCATCGACCGCATCCCCAGCCCCTCTCCGGACGCGCGCCTGATGATCGAGGAGTACGCGCGGGAGGAGCTGAGGACCATCGAGGAATGGGATCGGGAGATAGGGGACTGAGGGGACTGAAGGGGCTTAGGGCAAA
>DASXUI010000424.1:0-2926 GCA_036504955.1 Armatimonadota bacterium | reverse complement strand
TGGGGCCCCGCAGGCCTCCGGCGTCTCGGCCGGCGGGTCCGACGCCAAGGCCGCCAAGGTCACCGCCGGCCCGATGTTTGACCCCAAGGGCGGCATTCTGCTGGCCCTGGGCTCCCTCTACGCCCCAGGCCAGGTGAAGTTCGCCGTCGCCTACTTCACCACCACTGGGAAGACCGCGGCCAGCCCTGGAACCCTCGCGACCATCCCCGTGCAGATTCCGGCGGATGCCGCCGAGGGCACTGTCTACAACCCCAAGCTCCTCAACGTGACGATGAAGGACAGTCTCACCGCCGATATCGCGGTGGAAACCCTTGGAGCCTCAATCACCGTGGCAGGGAACGCTCCCGCGCCTCCAAGCACTCAGCCTACCCTCTCCGTCACTGATGCGTCGGGGAGCACCACCCTCTCGGTGAGGGCGGGGGACACGGTGCCGCTGGAGGTTCGCGCCGACTCAGCCCTCCTAGACCTCAGTGCGGTAGAGCTCGTCCTTGACTTCGCCCAGAAGACGCCCGACGGTGCTCCGGACATCACGGGCCAGGCGGCCGGCAGCACCGGCACGGCCGTGAAGCTGGACCTCGGGTCCATCTTCGATCTGGATGGCGCCACCTACACGCCGCCCCTGGGCAACACCATCGCCGCCGGGCGCCTCAAAGCCGTCCTTGCCTACCTGAAGGACGGAGTGGGCGCGAATGGTCCCGGCAGCATCATCAAGATCCCCGTGGTGATTCCCGCCACGGCGGCACTGGGGACCCGCTACATAGTGAAGCTGACGGACCTCTCGCTCCGCGACAGCTTCGACGTCGAGACGGCAGCTACCCTCAAAGAGAGCTCCATCACCGTCACCAGCACGGCGCCTCCGGCTTCCACCGATCCCAAGGCCTGCCCGCTCATCCTCAGCAGCGCCGTGGCCAAGCCGGGCGCCGATGCCACCCTGAGCCTCAGCGCCACGAGCGCGACCGCCCTGGCCGGCGCCACCGTAACCCTGCAGTACGACCCCTCCGTCCTCATCTTCAAGGGAGCCACGGTTCCTTCCGACACCATCCTGCCGAACCCCTCCGGCCACGAGGTGCACCTGGTGGTGAATAAGGACCTCTCGATCGACGGTAACCCGGCTCCCGCGGGGAAGAAGTGGATTCGGATCATCGCGGTGGACAGCAACGGCTGCACGGAGAACAGCAGCGGGCCGCTCTTTAACGTGACCTTCACCGTCGCCTCGGCTGTCGCCAACGGCACCTCGCCGATCACCTTCGTGACTCAGGGCGGCGTGACCCAGGACCTGGTCTTCGCGGACAGCAAGGGCACTCAGCTCCCGGCCACCGACCTGCGGCCCGGCTCCGTGACCATCAACGCGGACGTTCCGCCTCCGGTGAAGGACCCCATTGGCAGTATCACACTGGAGAAGGTCACCGCTACTCCCGGCGCCATCGTTTCGGTCCCAATCAGCGTCACCAGCTACACCTTCATGGCCGGTGACCTGCAGGTGGACTACTCGAAGGCCCCCGCGGACGCGCCTGTGCTGAAGGCTCTGGGCACGGACGTGGTGGGCACCCTGACCGCCACCCTTACCGGGATCGAGAACCTGGCGACCCTGGGGATCGCCGGCTTTGCCTTCTTTGGCACCAGCGAAGTGAAGGGCCCCGGAACGCTGTACCGGGTGAAATTCCAAGTTAACAGCACCGCCAAGCCGGGGACGGTCTACCCCTTGAGCTTCTCGAAGGCGGAGATCGGCGCCCCTGATGGGCAGATCCTCCCGCTCACCATGGTCGCGGGCGCCATCACCATCGTTGAGGGCGACAAGACGCTGCCGACAGTTTCCATCAAGACGCCGGCCGAGAACGCGCTGGTGAAGGGTGACCTATCGATCCAGATCGATGCCAGCGACACTGGCACCGGTGTAGCCAAGGTAGAGATCAGCACCGTGGAGGGCGGGTATCAGCAGTCGGCCACGGCCGCTCCCTACGCCTTCCTGATGAAGAAAGGCACGCTCAAGGACGGCAAGTGGAACCTCGTCGCCAAGGCCACCGATGGCGCCGGCAACGTGGGAACCTCCCGCATCGTCCCGGTGACCCTCGACACCACCGCCCCGAAGCTGGAGGCGACGGGAGTCACTTCCGGCGCCGTGATCACGGGCACCGTCACCCTCCTCTGCACCGCGACTGACGCGCTGAGCGGCGTCGCGAAGGTGGCTGTGACGGCCGACGGCAGCGTGACCGTGCTGAAGGACGCCACCACCGCAGGCGCGGACGGCAAGTACCGGCTGGCTCTGGACACCACCGCTCTGTCCGACGGCCCGCACACGCTGCACGTGATCGCGACCGATAAGGCAGGCAATGACCAGACGCTGGACCTTCCGGTGGTCTCCGACAACACCGCCCCCACGGTCGCCATCACGCTCCCGCTGGCAGGGGCGGTGATCAGGGGCATGGTGCCGGTGCGGGGCGCCGCCTCCGACGCGGGATCCTTCGACAGCTACGTTCTTGAGTACGGCTCAGGCAACGCGCCTACCGGCTTCACCCAGATCACCTCCTCCAGCACGGCGATATCGAACGCCAAACTGGCGGATTGGGACGTCTCGAAGCTCGCCGCGGGCGACTACACGCTGAGGCTTACGGCCAAGGACAAGGTGGGTAAGCTCGCTTCCACGTCCGTGAAGGTGACCGTTCGCAACGTGAAGCCCGGCGACATGAACGGCGACGGCAACCTGAACGTGATGGACGTGGTCACCCTTCTTCGCATCGTGGCCGGCCTCGTTCAGGGAACAGACCAGCAGATCGCCGCCGGGGACGTGAACGGCGACGGCAAGGTGGACGTCCGAGACGTGGTGAAGGCGTTGCGCATCGTCGCGCTCATCGACCGGTAGCCTTCAGCACCCATCACGAACTCCTCCATTTGCCACAGAAGGCCGGAGAGCCCGCACGGGCTCTCC
>DASXUI010000423.1:0-3831 GCA_036504955.1 Armatimonadota bacterium | reverse complement strand
CTCCTTCTTTTCTCCGGCCTGTATCCTATCCGCATGGCCGTGTCCGAGGACGATGGCGCGAGCTGGTCTGAGCTGAGGCCTATCGGGGACTTCGGCGGAATCGTGGCGATGGCGAGTCAGGTCCCTTTGGGGAAGGGGAGGTACCTGGCCCTGTTCCACGATGACGGGCGGTACCTTCATGGAGGCGGCAAGTCCGGGCCGTTCCGTGTGTACCAGACCCTCTCCACGGATGGAGGTCTGACTTGGGGCGCCCCCACAGTGATCGCGGGGCACCCCACGGCCCACCTGTGTGAGCCGGGCGCGGTGCTCTCTCCCGACGGGAAGCAGATCGCGGTGCTGCTGCGTGAGAACAGCCGGAAGCTCAACTCCTTCATCATCTTCAGCGACGACCAGGGGAAGACGTGGTCCCAGCCTCGTGAGCTGCCAGGCGCCCTGACCGGTGACCGCCACACGGCGCGCTACACACCGGACGGACGGCTGTTCATCAGCTTCCGAGATACCACGCTGGAGAGCCCCACATGGGGCGACTGGGTCGGCTGGGTGGGCACCTACGAGGACCTTCGGCGGAACCGAGAGGGCCAGTACCGGGTGCGCATCATGGACAACCTCGAGGGCGCGGACTGCGCCTACCCGGCTGTCGAAGTGCTCCCGGACGGCACCATCGTTACCACTACCTACGGACACTGGACGACGGGCGAGCCCCCCTACATCGTCAGTGTCAGGTTTAGGCTCGAGGAGCTCGATGCCCGGCTCTCGGCCAGCAAGCACCTTCCTGTCCCGCAACCGTAGCCGCTGATCCACGGGATCGATTACTTCCCACCACGGGGCTGCCCGAGGCTGAAGCCCTCCGGCGTCCCCGGACCCTCGCATGCGTTCCGCCTGGCCACAGGCCCTCTAGCCGGCTCGTGCACCGGCCCAGAAGGCCGCTCGACCCCATCTACGGGTTGCTGTGGCGCGCCACCTGGCCCCGCCTCACGAGCGGCCCCCGACTGCCTGCCCCCTCCGTATCCTCAACACCGCGTCCGGCCACGCGCCATGGCGACCGACACCCAGCATCCGCCCTCCCACACCCGCCCCCCGAAGTGTGATGCATTTCACACTCGCCCTGTGAAGCGCTTCATGTCGGGCCCACCTGAGACCCCTGTAAGCTGAAGGTGCGGCTGACGGCTGTGGGATCCCGTTGGAGTGTAGTTGGCTTCCACCAGGGACCCCAGCGCGCCGGAACCAGGGAGTCGCGCTTACGGGAAGTCGGGGTGAAGGGGTTATGAGCAACACGGTGTTGTCAGGGTCACCAGTACCATCCAGGACTAGGGCCACGGTGTCCGCCGGCGTTCAGCGCAGGCAGGCCGTCCGGTGCATGCCCACCCGATCAAAGCAGGCGGCGGACCACGATCTGCCCCTGCTGGTGGCCTGGCAGGATCGCAGGGACCCCGCCGCCCGCTGTGCCCTGGTGAGGAGGCATGAAGAGCTGGTGCGGCGGATAGCCTGGCGGTACCGAGGAACGGGGGAGGCCTTCGAGGACCTCATCCAGGAGGGCTACATCGGCCTCCTTCGCGCTATCGACCTGTATGACCCCGCAGCCGGGGCCCGCTTCAGCAGCTACGCCGCCTGCAAGATCCACGGGAGCATCCAGCACAGCCTGCGCGACCGAGGGCAGTTGATCCGCCAGCCTGCTTGGGTACAGGAGATCCAGCACCGGAAGGCGCGGGAGAGAGAGCGGCTCACTCAGGTGCTTGGCCGCGAGCCGACCAACGTAGAGCTCGCCGCTTCTCTTGGGCTGGAGGAGGAGGAGGTCGCCAGGCTTCAGCATCTGCAGGCCCAGACAGACGTCCTCTCCCTGGACGCCTCGTTGTGGGACGACTGCGGGGGCGAGTCCTTCTCCTCGCGCATGGAAGCCGTCGCCGACCCCGAGTCACAGCCGGGCTACCCCTCACTCGATGACCGACTGGCCGTGTCTGAGGCGCTGGACAGGCTGCCAAAGCATGAGAGGGCCGCCGTGAGGCTCTTCTTCTTCGAGGGTATGTCTTACACCGATACGGCCCGGACTCTGGGGCTCTCCTATCCCACGGCCCGGCAGCTTGTGGTGACGGCGCTTCGACGGCTCCGAGGCTTTCTGCTGGCGAACTGAACCGGTCCCGCTGACACGCGACCACGCACCTTCCTGCCAAACTCGTAGTTAGCCAAGGCCTGTACGGTTAATACGTACAAGCGGGTTTGACAGCGCTTCCGCCCTCCTGTAGACTCTTGGCGAAGGAGGGCCTGGGTGACAGCCGTGGAGATACTGGGTCTATGCCCCATCCTCACCGTTGCGGGTGACGAGGCACTGAGGGCGATGTCCTGCATGGCTCACAACCGGGTCTATGAGGTGGATGAGCCGGTGGTGCTCGCGGGGGATGCCGGCAACGCCGTCTTCTTCCTCGGTTCCGGGAGGGTTAAGGTCCATCGGACCAGCGAGAACGGTGAGGAGACCATCCTTGGCTTCCTGTCTCCCGGCGATCTCTTCGGAGAGCTCTCAATCCTGGACGACGAGCCGCGCTCGGCGGACGTAACCGCGGTCACCCGAGCCGAGGTGGCGGTCCTCAGCCGAGACGACTTCTGGGCGTGCTTGGACAGGTACCCCGCCCTCAGCCGCCAGGTTCTGGCCGTGCAGTGCGCCCGGCTTCGGGCCTCCGACCATCACCTTCTCAGCGTGGCATCGCAGGACATCTCCAGCCGGGTTGCGGCGCGGCTGCTGGACCTGGCCCGTCGGCACCCAAGCGACACCCCAGAGGGACCCTCCATCGCGATCCGACTGACGCAGGGGGATCTGGCGGAGATGGTGGGTGCCACCCGGGAGAGCGTGAACAGGGCCCTCGGTGCCTTCAAGTCGAAGGGCTGGGTCCGCTGGGACCGCGGCACCGTGACGTTGCTGAAGCCCGAGGACCTGCGCCGAAGGGCTGGCCGCGTGTGAAGGGGGATGAGGAGGAGGGCGTCGGCGTCCCGGAGGCCGCACGCCCCGAGGCAGAGGTGTATGGTCGCCTGAGGCTGCCGGAGCCGCCGGAGGGCAGGCCCTTCGTCTACATCAACATGGCGATGACTCTGGACGGCAAGGTCACCGTGGGCCGCCCAGGCTACCTCCTGTCCGGCAGCAGCGGCGACCGGGCCGCCATGGAGGAGCTTCGCGCCCAGGCGGACGCCGTGATGGTCGGCGCGGGCACGGTTCGACACGAAGACCCCTCGCTCCGGATCAGCCGACCGGCGCACCAGGCCTGGCGGGCTGAAGCCGGAATGCTCCCGGACCCCCTGTACTGCGTGGTAAGCGCGTCGGCCAACCTGCCCGCCGAGCTACGCCTCTTTCGTTCCCCCAACGCCGTCGTGGTCACACGGGAGGATGCTCCAGAGGATCGGGTCCTGGGTCTGCGCTCTCGCTGCCGGGT
Source organism: Armatimonadota bacterium (assembly GCA_036504955.1). Lineage (GTDB taxonomy): Bacteria > Armatimonadota > DTGP01 > DTGP01 > DASXUI01 > DASXUI01. The sequence continues at coordinate 415 of DASXUI010000423.1, read as the reverse complement.
CCTACAAGCCGGGGTGGGGGAGGTGGACCTTCGCGGCGCCCTCTCCCGTCTGCGCCTTGAGGATGGGGTCCGGCGGCTTCTGGTAGAGGGCGGGCCAACTCTGAGCTTCAACCTGATCCGCCTCGGCCTGGTGGATGAGCTCTTCCTAACCCTCTCTCCCCTCCTCAAGGGCGGCCGGGACGTCCCGTCACTCCTAGGAGGACCCGGCTTCAGCTACGAGGAGCTCCGCCACGCCAAGCTCCTCTCCCTCCTCCGCCACTCCAGCGAGCTCTACCTCCGCTACCGCCTGCTTCCGCCGGGAGGCTAGCGGCTTCCTGGCTGCGGCTGGCGGAAGGCTCTACCACAGAGACACAGAGGGCACAGAGTAACGCAGAGAGGACGAGACATGGTGGTTGGTCCTCTCTGTGTTACTCTG
>DASXUI010000422.1:0-14645 GCA_036504955.1 Armatimonadota bacterium | reverse complement strand
CGTAGGGTCGTAAGGTCGTAAGGTCGTAGGGGAAGGGCCCCGGAGGGTCCACCTTAAGTCTCTTCCGTCCCTCTGGCCCCTTGCGTCCCTTGGCTGAAGGGACCTAAGGTGGACCCTCCGAGGCCCCTTCCCTACGACCTTACGACCCTACGACCCGCCCCTAGTCCCCCCTCCGCAGGGCACGCCTGGGGTGGCGCCTAACTCCTCTCTGTGGGTACCCGTAGATGAGCGGACACTACATCGTGTGTGGGTTGGGGTACGTGGGCTTCCGTACCGCGGCTCTCCTGCGCCGCTTGGGCCACGAGGTCACCGTCGTCGCGCTTCGGGCCCGGCCGGAGCTCGTGCGGGCCGCGCGGAAGCTGGGCGTTCGCGTCATGTCCGGCGACGCCTGTGACCGCGTTACCCTTCAGAGGGCCGGCGTTCGGTCCGCCCACGCCATCCTCGTGCTCACCGACGAGGACCTGGTCAACCTCGAGATCGCGCTCGACGCCAACAGCCTCTGCCCCCAACTCCCCGTGGTCCTCCGCCTCTTCGACCAGGCGCTGGCGCAGCATCTGGAGGGCGTGTTCGACCTCCGCCGCTCCTTCAGCATCGCGGAGCTGGCGGCTCCCAGCTTCGCGGCGGCCGGCCTCGGACAGCAGGTCGTGGGATCCTTCGACCTGGAGGGCACCCTCTACATCGTGGGCCGGGCGCTGGTCCACGAGGGCTCCGATCTGGCACGGATGAAGGTCTGCGACCTTGCCGCGCACCTGCGGCTGGCCGCCATCGCGGCGGATGTCGGCGGCGACCGCAAGGTGCTGCACCCAGGCTCCGAGGTCCCTCTGGCCGAAGGGAGCCGCGTGACCCTCGTGGGCAGCCTGGCCGCCTGGCGTGCGCTTCCCCACGGGATGCCCCGGGAGCCGGAAGAGAGCCTGGGGGAGCGGCTGCGGTCCAACTTCAACGGGTCCCACTGGTCGGCGCTGCTCCGCTACGTCCTCAAACACGCCCCCGCGCCACTGCGGCTGGCCTTCCTCGCCCTCAACGCTATCATCGCTCTCAGCGTCTTCGTCTTCCACGCCTACCTGGACCTCTCGTTCGTGGATGCCCTCTACTTCATCATCCAGACGGTCACCACGGTGGGCTATGGCGACATCCCGCTTCGGCACGCGCCGGCTCCTCTCAAGCTCTACGCCTGCATGCTCATGCTGCTGGGCTCCGCCTCCGTGGCGCTGCTCTACTCCATCCTCACCGACTTCATCGTCGCCTTCCGCTTCCATCAAATCCTGGGTCACCAGGGCGTCCAGACTCGAGGACACGTGCTGGTGGTCGGGCTGGGGCACGTGGGCTACCGCGTGGTCGAGGAGCTGCGTCGGGCGGGAGTGAAGGTGGTGGCCGTGGAGCGCGACCCGGATGGTCAGTTCGTGGAGGCGGTGCGGGAGCATACGACGGTGCTCGTGGGCGACGGCCGCACGCGGGACACGCTGCTGAAGGCCGGCATGGAGCGCGCGGAAGCCCTCATCGCCGCTACCAACAATGACACCGCGAACCTCAGCGCGGGTCTGGCCGCTCGCCAGGCCCGGCCGGGGATGCGCACCGTCCTCCGGCTGGTCGATGCCGGCTTTGCCCGCAAGGTGGAGGCCTCCCTGGGGATCGACGTGGCCCTCAGCGCCGCCAGTCTCTCTGCTCCGGCCTTCGTGGCCTCCGCCCTGCATCAGGACGTGGTGGGCGCCTTCGTGGAGGGCAGCCGCCTCTTCGCCGTGGTCCAGTGCCGGACCCCCATCGAGTGGCGCGGCGTGCGTCCCTCGGGGCTTGGCCAGACGCACCAGGCCGTGATCATCCTCCGCCGCAAGGCCGGCGATGCTGCCTTCTCCCCCGCCTCCAGCAACGACCCCCTTACGCTGGACGAGTGGGTAGTCGCCATCCACTGGCATGCCCTTGCTCCCGGCGAGGCGTGACCATCGCGCTCCGCGGGGGTTGATCCCGTTGGAGGCTTTCGGCACCCTGCCTTGGGTGGCTCGCTGTCCGGCGGCCGGAAGAGGCGCCGTATCCCTCCCGAAGCGGCCATGCCGTTGACCCCGGTCTGAGCGTCTTCCTATAATGCCATAGCCTGTCCCGCGTCCGGACCCCGCCTAGGGTTCACCCACACGATGCCGCGAAAGCCCCGTAGGAAGCCAAGCCGCCTTCGAAAAGCCCTAGGAGCTATGCTCCTGGTCTTCCTGTCGCTGCTTGCCCTGGGCCTCGTCTTCTGCGTCGTCACCATTTGGAACCTCTCCACGGTCCTCCCTCGCCTGGGTGATTCATCCAGCTTCCGCACGGAGGAGAGCACCAAGATCTACTCCTCCGATGGCGCCCTGCTGGCCGTGGTCTACGCCGATGAGCATCGGGAGTACGTGCCCCTCCGGAAAATCCCCGCCCACGTGCGTGAGGCTACCGTGGCCGCGGAGGACAAGCGCTTCTACAGCCACTCCGGGGTGGACGTCCGCGGCATCGGGCGCGCCCTGTGGGAGGACCTCCGCAGCCAGCGGCGGTCCCAGGGCGGCAGCACCATCACCATGCAGCTCGCCAGGAACCTCTTCCTGAGTAAGCGCAAGGTGGTCTCCCGCAAGCTCCAGGAAGCCATCATCTCCATGCAGTTGGAGCGGCGCTACACCAAGGACGAGATCCTGGAGCTGTACCTGAACCAGGTCTACTACGGCGCCGGAGCCTACGGGGTTCAGGCCGCCGCTAAGGTCTACTTCGGGAAGGACGTCTCCGACCTCACCCTGGCGGAGTCCGCGCTGTTGGCCGGCTTGCCGCAGCGCCCCACGGCCTACTCTCCCTACAAGGGCGAGGCTGCCAAGGAGGCCGCCAAGGGCCGCAGGGACGTGATCCTCGGCCAGATGGGCGAGCAAGGCTACATCAGCCCCCGCGACCTTCGTAAAGCCCTGGACGAGCCCATCAAGCTCCGGTACCGGCGCCCCTCCATGGCCCGAGTGCGGCGCGCCCCCTACTTCGTCGACTACGTGGTGAAGGAGCTGGAGGAGAAGTACGGCGAGGATCTGGTCTACACGGGCGGCCTCCGCGTGGTCACCAGCCTCAACTCCGCCATGCAGGCCGAAGCCGACAAGGCGCTGAAGGACGGCGTGCGGGAGGCCCGGGGCAAGAACGTCTCCGAGGGTGCGCTGGTCTGCGTGGACCCCTACACCGGCTACATCCGCGCCATGGTCGGCGGCGTGGACTACGAGCGCTCGCAGCTTAACCACGCCTACCTGAAGGACCACCCGCGCTCTCCCGGCTCGACCTTCAAACCCTTCGTCTACGCCGCCGCCTTTGAGAACGGGATCACCCCGGAGGACCGCGTGGTGGACGGCCCGGTGTCCTATCCCGGCGGTCCGCGCGGGCCCTGGCGGCCCCGCAACTACGATGACCGCTGGCATGGCAACGTCTCCATCCGGCGCGCCATCGCTAACTCCTACAACATCCCTGCCATCAAGACGCTGGACCGCATCGGGATCAACAAGGCCATCGAGATGGCCCAGCGCCTCGGCATCAAGAGCCCCCTGCGCCACGACCTCACCATCGCCATCGGCACTTCCGAGACGACGCTTCTAGAGATCACCTCGGCCTACGGCGCCTTCGCCACCAAGGGCTTCTACACACCGCCCCTATCCGTGCTCAAGGTCGAGGACCGCTCCGGCCAGGTGCTGGAGGAGAACCAGCCCAGCCCCGTCCACGTGCTGGCCGAGCGCCCCGCGAAGCTGATTGATGACTGTCTCCGCGCCGTCGTCACGGAGGGTACGGCCCGGCAGTTCGGCGGCAGGATCGCGGATGCCCGAGGCAAGACCGGTACCTCCCAGAAGGACCGCGACGCCTGGTTCATCGGCTACACCCCGGAGTTGGTGACCGGCGTCTGGTTCGGCAACGACCAGCAGAAGGAGATGCGCCAGGCCTTCGGCGGCTCCGTGTGCTCCCCCGTCTGGGCCCGCTTCATGGAGCGCGCGCTCCGCATCCAGACAAGGACGAAGCATCCCAAGCTGCCCGTAAGCGCGGCGGTGCAGAAGGGCACCGCCCGGCCCTCCGACCGGCGCAACTCGGAGACCGAGATCAAGACGGTTGACCCCGGTACCGTGGCAGTCCCAATCTGTGAGGACAGCGGCATGGTGGCAACGGGCGCCTGCCCCAACGTGCATCTGGAGCAGTTCGAGCGGGGGACCGCGCCCACGGAGAGCTGCACGCTGCATCCCTCCACCACGGGCTCCGGCAGCTACGTGCCCACGGTGCATGACACCTCCCCCGCCCCCGCTCCAGATACCACGTCCGACGAGCCGCCGCCCCCGCGTGCCGCGCGCCGTGAGCCGCCCACCCGGGCCACCGCCACCACCAGCACCGCCTGGGTGGTTCGCAGCATCTGCGCGGAGTCGGGCGACCTCGCCACGGAGTACTGCCCCGAGACTCGCCTGGAGCGCATGCCCGCCAACCGGGCGCCCACCACTCCCTGCCGCCTCCACGGGCCGGACACCCGATGAACTCGAGCGCTTATCCCAGTTGGAGAAAGCCGCACGAGGATAGGCGACGTATCACTGAGCGACGGATTCTGGGCCTGGGCGTCCTCATCACCCTCGCCTTCCTGGGGATCCTGGCCCGCCTCTGGTGGCTGCAGATCTACCTGGGCGACGTCTACCTCTCCGCCTCCGAGGCCAACCGCACTCGCCGTGTACTGATTCACGCCCCGCGCGGTGCCATCGTGGACCGCCAGAACCGCCCCCTGGCCGATACCCGCGAGACCCTCTCCCTGGCCGTCGTCCCCGACTTCGCCAAGCAGAACCCGGAGCTCCTGGGCAACCTCTCCGGGCTCCTCCACGTCCCCCTGGCGGAGCTTCAGGCCAAGGTGGAGGAGGGCACGAAGAATCAGTTCGACCCCATCATGATCCAGGAGGACCTGGACCCGGACACCCTGGCCCGGGTGGCGGAGAACCGCGTCTACCTAAGCGGCATGGTCGTTCAGCCCAGCTATCGACGTTACTACCCGGGCGACGGCAAGCTGGCGACGCACCTCTTAGGCGAGATCCGGGAGGTCTCCCCGGAGAACCTGGAGGAGCTGCGCAAGTGGGGCTACCGACCGGGCGACCTTGCCGGCCAATCGGGCGTCGAGAAGCAGTACAACTACCTGCTGAGGGGCGTTGACGGCGGCCAGGACGTGGAGGTCAACGCCATGGGCCGGATGCAGCGGGTCCTGCGCCAGGTCCAGCCCCACCCCGGCGCCAAGCTGACCCTCTCCATCGACGCCCGGGTCCAGGCGGCCGCCGTGCAGGGTCTGGCCGGCCGTGCCGGTGCCGCCGTCGCCATCAACCCCCAGAACGGCGAGGTGCTGGCCATGGCCAGCGCCCCCACCTTCGACAATGGCATCTTCTCCCGCAAGCAGGACAAGAAGACCATGCAGCAGGTGCTGCTGGACCCCAATCACCCGCTTCTCAACCGCGCCATTCGCGGGCAGCCTCCCGGTTCCACCTTCAAGCTCATCAGCGGATCCGCGGTCCTTCAGGCCCACCTTGTAGACACCCACTACCAGGTCTACTGCTCCGGGGGGCTTCGCATCCCCGGCAAGTTCAAGAAGTGCTGGAAGCACCACGGCACCGTGGACTTCTACGGCGCCATCGCGCAGTCGTGTGACGCCTACTTCTATCGCACCGGCCTCATGATCGGCCCGCGCCGCATCCACGACATGGCCGAGGGCTACGGCCTGGGAGCTCGAACCGAAGTTGACCTCCCCAATGAGAAGAAGGGCCTGGTCCCGGAGCCGGACTGGTTCTTCCGCCGCACCAAGGAAAAGTGGCGCCCGGACCACACCGCCAGCTTCGTCATCGGCCAGGGCGATCTGCTGGCCACCCCCCTCCAGATGGCCCTTGCTACCGCTGCGGTGGGCAACGGTGGGACCCTCTACACGCCGCGCGTCCTCCTTCGCGCCAGCACCTGGGATGGCAAGACCACCTTCGCCAGCAAGGCGCGGATCCGCCGCCATGTGCCGGTCTCCCCGGAGGTGCTGGCGGAGGTGCAGCGCGCGGTGGAGATGACGGTCGAGCGCGGCACGGGGCGGGTGGCGCGGATCCCCGGCATCCGAGTGGCGGCGAAGACCGGCTCCGCCCAGTTCCAAACCGGCAAGAAGACCCACGGCTGGTTCGTCTGCTACGCCCCCTGCGAGAAGCCCACCATCGCCGTCGCCGTGCTCCTCGAAAGCATCGGCCACGGCGGCGAGAACTCCGGCCCCATCGCCCACGCCATGATGGAAGCCTGGTTCGGCAAGCAAGCGCAAACTGAGGGGGTGAAGAGGTGAAGAGGTGAAGAGGTGAAGAGGTGAAGAGGGTGGGCCTTCGCTGGTAGGAGGAGGCTAAGGGCCATGGAAGGTAGCGTTGAGGCGCTGCTACGGGCGTCCGGAGGGATGGTGGGGTGGCGCGCAAGATCACGACCCATCGAGAACTGGACGTCTACCAGCGGTCCTTCACCCTCGCGATGCGCCTCTTCGAGCTCAGCAAGGCCTTCCCCCGGGAGGAGGCCTACTCCCTGACCCACCAGATCTGTCGGAGTTCGAGGTCCGTCTGCGCCAACATCTCTGAGGCCTGGCGCCGCAGGCGCTACAAGGCAGCGTTTGTAAGCAAGCTGAACGAGGTCGAAGCCGAGGCTGCCGAGACGCAGGTGTGGGTGGGGTTTGCGCTAAGTTGTGGTTATCTTGATCGCGTGGCAGCTCGGTGCCTGCTGGAGGAGTAGGACACCGTGCTCCGAACTCTGGTGGGCATGGCGAGCCACCCGGAATCGTGGACTTTTCCTTCTGCCCGGAAGCCGTAGCAGCCGACTCATGTACCTACGTTGCGCCGGGAGGGTGCTCCGGTGGACAGGTGATCGATGAGTCTTTCCACCCAACGACTCAGGTACTTCACCCCCCAGCAGAGGAATGGCCACCTCCCAACGAAGGCATGATATGCGCAAGAGCATCACGATCACCGCACGGAAGCTGAACGGCCTCCTGGGTCCGTCACCTCTTCACCTCTTCACCTCTTCACCTCTTCAGCCTCGCCGCCCGCCTCTCAGTCTCATCCTCCTCTCCCTCACGCTGCTCACAATTCCGGGCTGCGTCTTCCACCGCGTCCGCACCGACGCCCAAACCCTTCGTGTTCCGCTCAGCACCGAGCCCACAACGCTGGACCCGGCCATGGTAGAGGACGGGCCGACCATCGACGTGCTAATGCACCTGTACGATGGGTTGGTGAAGTGGAACGAGCAGAACGTGGTGGCGCCGTCGCTGGCGGAGCGCTGGGAGGTCTCGCCCGATGGGCTGGCCTACACCTTCCACCTGCGCCACGGCGCGCGCTTCCAGAGCGGCAGAGAGGTCACTGCGGAGGACTTCCGCTACAGCCTGAACCGCTGCCTGAGCCCCGCGCTGATGAGCCCGGTGGGAGGCGTCTACCTCAACGACATCCTGGGCTCAGCCGAGGTCCTGGCGGGGAAGGCCAAGGAGTGCCGGGGGATCGAGGTGCTGGACCGCTACACCCTGCGCCTGCGACTGGACCGCCCCAAAGCGTACTTCATCGGCAAGCTGACCTACCCAACCGCCTACGTGGTGGACCGAGACGTGGTGCGGCGTTACGGGGAGAAGTGGCCGGAGCACGGCGCCGGTACGGGCCCCTTCCGCCTGGTGAAGCGCGTCTTTGGCTCCAGCCTCACGCTCGAGGCCAACCCTGGCTACTTCGGGGGCAAACCGAAGCTCCAGCGCATCGAGCGCCCCATCGTCATGGACACCGCCACCCGCCACATCAAGTACGAGAGCGGCGAGATGGACATGACCGATGTCTCCATGGGCGACTACGACCGGGACAAGATGAACCCCGCCCTCGCCAGGGAGCTCCACCAGTACCCCCGCGCCTCGGTCTTCTACGCCTCCATGAGCTCCAAGGTCTTCCCGCCCTTCCGCGACAAGCGCGTGCGGCAGGCGATGAACCTGGCGGTCGATAAGGACACCCTGATCCGAGTGGTGATGGGCGGCCTGCCCCAGCGGGCGGACGGGATCCTGCCGCCCGGCCTGCCGGGCTACGACCCCCACTTCGTCGGCCTGCGCTACGACGTCCGCCGCGCGCGCCAACTCCTGGCCGAGGCCGGATACCCCGGAGGCAGGGGGTTCCCTCCGCTCACCCTCACCTTCCGAGAGCGCCAGCAGGATATGCGCCGCTTCGCCCAGGTGCTGGCGGCCATGTACAAGCAGAACCTGGGCATCGAGGTGCGGCTCAAGGAGATGGAGTGGGCGACCTTCCTAGCGGAGCGCAACCGGGGCAAGCTAGCCTTCTCTTACATGCGCTGGATGGCTGACTACCTGGACCCCCAGAACTTCCTCTCCCTGCTCCTGCACAGCAAGTCCTCGGAGAACCGCATCGGCTACAACAACCCGGAGTTCGACCGGCTCTGTGATGAGGCCGACGGCATGGTGGACGCGAAGAAGCGCCTCGTCCTCTACCAACAGGCGGAGCGCATCGCCGTAGATGATGCCTACTGGATCCCCCTCTACTTCCAGAAGGACGTGGAGCTCTGGCGCGGCAACGTCCACGGCGTCACCAACACCCTCTTCGGCCATCTCCCCCACGTGGGCACCTACCTCAGCAAGGCAGGCTCCTAACTGCCTCCACCACAGTTGCAACCTCCGCCCCGGAGACTCGGCGAGGCCCAAACAGGGTCATTTTCAGAGCAGCGGCACAGAGCGCACAGAGACGAGCACGGAAAGGTGAGGAGGCTGAGGGGCCGCGCAAGCGCGGCCCTGGGGTGAGGGGGTGAAGGGGCCTCAGCACCTAGCTTCTGCCACCCACCCTTCCGGAGTGCTGCGGCTCCGGCGCCGCTCAGCCTTGCGCAGGATTGGGGCGTCTACACCGATGGAGCCTCCACCGTTAACCCGCATGTCGGGTCCTGTTGCCATGGCTCCTCTGGAGTGCGGGCAACCGCCGTATAGGGCAGAGCGGCGGTTGCTCGCACTCCAGAGGAGGTGGTGGCAGGGGCCGGGTTCTGAGGCTCTTTGACCCCCTCAGTCCCCTGAGTCCCTTCAGCCCCTTCAGTCCCCTGCCTTGGGAGAGCTAGGCTTTGGCGGGCTTGAAGTCGCCGTTGGCGACCATCGCTTCGAAGGGATGGTCCTCGATGTCCAGTGGGAAGTCCACGCGGCCTCGGCGGCGGCAGCTCTCGTAGGCGCCGAAGATGATCTCCGTGGCGATGAGCGCGTTGCTGACGTCGAGCTGGCACTTCCGGCCCTTCAGGAAGCAATCCACCACGTCCGCGATGGCGGCGTTGATCTGGTTCACATCCGGCGGAAGGTCGGGCACGATCCACTCTTTGCTGCCGGCGGGGCGGTATCGGAGCGAAGGGCCGTTGTTGCGGTAGACCTCAATGACGCCGTCGGAGCCCTCGAGGCGGGTGAAGCAGCCGACGATGCCGGAGCCGCCCGCGCCGCCGGCCACCAGGCCGAAGACGCCGTTGTCGTACTCCGTCATCAGGAGGGACTGGTTCTCGCAGTTGCCGCCGAAGACGATGTTCTCCTTGCGGTAGTCGAACTGGCCCATGACCCACTTGGCCGGCCGCTCCCCGTTATAGAAGCTCAGCATGTCCACGGAGTGGGTACCGAACTCGTAGATGTTGGGGGCCTCGGACTCCGCGCGCTCCAGCTTGCCGATAGCGCCCTCATCCAGCAGCTTCTTCGCGGTAGCCCAGGCCACGCCGTAGCGCCGCTGATGGTTGAAGGTGAGCTGCGTGCCGGACTTCGCGGCGGCCGCCGCCATCCGCTTCGCGCCCGACCAGCGGAAGGCCATCGGCTTCTCGCAGTGGATGACCTTCACGCCGGCCTCGCAGCAGTCGACCACCATCTGCTCGTGGAGGTGCATCCACGTGCAGATGCTGACCATGTCCGGCTTCTCCTTCTCCAGCATCTCGTGGTAACTGGTGTAGGTTTTGGGGATGCCAAAGGCGTCAGCAAAGGCCTTGGAGTGCTCCGGCACGATATCCGCCGCGGCCACCATCTGGCAGGTGTCCGGCAGGGCGGCGTAGGCGGGCCCGTGCTCGTACGCCATGAAGTAGCCTTTGGGGCCGCGCTGTTCTCTCTTCTTCCCGGTGCCAATGAAACCAACTCGAAGCTTAGCCATGCTGGGGGCTCCTTCTAGACAGCCAGCCTAACCCGCACTGTTCCGGAGACGCTCTCGACTCGTGGATAGTGCGGGCCTCCACGAACCAGCGATGGGTGATGCGGGCCAAACCGCGCTAGCGATGGAACACTGTCTCTCCGCGGGGCGCGCGGAACCCCGGGGCAGGATGCAGGGGTACTGGGGCAGCAGAACGTCAGGACCGAGCGGCGCGGCCGCTGGTCCTGGCGGCCCCGAGACGGAGAACCGAGTACCGGTCCGGCGGTCCCTTCCTCACGCCTTGCGCGGGCCCCGAAGTCAGCCCCATGGAACCACGTCCGCTTCGCCCTTCGGCTACGGTGAGAGGCTGTCCTTCCAGGAGAGCGAAGGACAGGGATAGGGGATAGGGGATAGGGGCTGAGGGGGCTCAGGGGACTGAAGGGGCTTAGGGGAAGGGCCTCAGAGGGCCACTCTGGGTCTCTCCCCTGAGTCCCCTGAGTCCCTTTAGTCCCCTCAGCCCCTGTACCTTTGAGGAGTACCTTATGAAGTTGGCCCTACTGCTTCTTTCCGCCGCTCTCTTCCCGCCTGTTCGGGTGGGGGCGGCGACCTTCTATGTCTCGTCGGGCGGCAGCGACGGGGGACCCGGCAGCCTAGCGCGGCCTTGGAGGACGATTCAGCACGCCGCGGACAGCCTGAAGCCGGGCGATAGCGCTTTGGTGGGCGCGGGTATCTACCGGGAGTCGGTGGAGGTCCGGCACGGCGGCACCGAGAAGGCGCCCATCACTATCGCGGCCCAGAACGGCGCGCGAGTTGTGGTAACCGGCGCCGACCGCCTCGACAAGGGCTGGGAGCGCGTGCCCGGGACGACCGACCCCATCTTCCGGCACGACTGGGGCTACGTCTTCCCCATCGGCTCCCGGCCGGACGGCAGCCCGCAGCTCACCCACCCCGGCGACCTGGAGCATGAGGTGGTGGGCCGCGCGGAGCAGGTGATCTCGGAGGGCCGGCTGCTGCGGCAGGTGCTGCGTCGCGACCAACTCTCGCAGGGCACCTTCTACGTGGACCTGGCGGCCAAGAAGCTGTACCTGTGGCTGATGGGCAGCGGCAATCCGGCGGAAGCGGAAGTGGAGGCCAGCACGCGGGACCTCTGGCTGGCGGGCGCGCCCTCCGTCTCCTACGTGAACCTGAGGGGGATCCGGTTCCGCTACGCCGCCAACCACGCCCAGCACGGCGGCCTGGTCATCAACCCGCCCTCGGGCCCGGGGGCTGGCGTCTCGCGCGGCTGGGTGGTGTCGGACTGCGTGATGGAGCGGGCCAACTCCTCCGGCGGCTCCTTCACGGGGGAGGGGCATACCTTCCTGCGCTGCACCTTCAAGGACAACGGGCAGCTCGGCTTCGGAACCTCGCGCTGCGACAATACTCGCATGGTGGAGTGCACCATCACCCGCAACAACACCAAGGGCTACTCCGTGGGCTGGGAGGCGGGCGGGCTCAAGGTGACCATGTCCCGGGGCTTCGTGTTCGACCGCTGCACGGTGACCAACAACCGGGGGACCGGCATCTGGTACGACATCGGGAACGAGAAGAGCGAGGTGAAGGGCTGCACCATCGCGGACAACGATGACGCCGGGATCTTCTACGAGATCTCCTACGGCCTGCACGCGCACGACAACCTGATCGTGAACAACGCGGTGGCGCGGGAGACCCCCGGCGGCGGGTGGTCGATGGCGGGCATCACGCTCTCCTCCTCCGAGGACTGCGTGGTGGAGCACAACACGCTCATCGGGAACCGGGACGGCATCGCTCTCCGGGAGCAGGACCGCACGACCCCGCGCATCGACGCTCCCGAGGGCCGGCAGGAGGTCCGCATCCTCAACCGGGGGCACATGATCCGCGCGAACCTGGTCGCCTACTCCCAGGCCTACAACGTGGCCTTCTGGCTGGACACCAACTTCTTCGGGCCACACCCCAGCGGCGGCGACGCCAACCGGCCGGTCTTCGAGGACCCAAAGACTCTGGGCCTCACGCTGGAGGGCAACCTTCTCTGGCCCCTGCCGAGCCGCCCGAACTACCTGTACGGCGCCGCCTGGCGCCCGAAAAGCCGCCAGCTTGTGTCCCCCGCCGACTTCGCCAAGGCCTCCGGAATCCCCACCACGGACAAGGTCGCGGACCCTCGCCTCAAGGATGTGACGGCGGGAGACTACACCCTCCTCCCCGGCTCCCCCGCCAAGGCGATGGGCGTTGGGATGCGGGGGACGGGTGCGCGACGCTGAGGAGTAGGGATTGCGGTGATGGGGCCGGCGGCGGAGCCTGGTCGCGCCGTGTGGGGGGTGGCGTGGGCAGCTTTGGGGCGGAGGGCCGGGCCTGGTCGCGCCGCACTGAAGGCTAGCGATGGGCAGGATGCCGGGTACCGTCACTCCATGGCGCCCACACGCACGAGGGAGTCCCCCGAGGGGTCGCGGGTGAGGTGCCAGCGGGTGGTGGTGAGGCGGCGCAGGAAGCGGAGGTCGTGGCTGACGAGCAGGAGGGCGCAGGGGCACTCCGCCAGGGCGTCCTCCAGGCACTCCAGGGCGGGCAGGTCCAGGTGGTTGGTCGGCTCGTCCATGACCACCAGCCAAGGCGAGCGGGCGATGCCCAGCGCCAGCATCAGCTTGCGGACCTCGCCGGGGCTGGGCTCCGCGCTTTCCAGCAGGCGGTCCGGACGGGAGCCCAGGCGGCTGACCACGGTCATCACGTGTCCCAGGTCGGCGCTGGGCAGCTCCGTGACCTCCCGAAGAAGCCGGCGGCACTCCTCGGCGGTCACCTCCTGAGGCAGGTGGGTCAGCCGCCCCTCCGGCAGCCGGAGCTGTGACAGCAGGTGGCGGAGGAGGGTGCTCTTGCCCGCGCCGTTCGGACCCGTGAGGGCCACCCGGTTGCCGCCGCACAGCGCGAGCTCTGGGAAGCGCAGCCGGCGGTCGAGGACAATCCGGCTTGGCGCGCGGGACGCCTGCTCCTCGATCAAGGTGAGCCGTTCCTCCGCGGTGCCGGCGGCGCCGACGAGCGGGATCTCCCCCGGCGGCAAGTGCGCCAGCGGGCCCGACTTCCCCCTCGACCCCGGCAGCCAGATGCCCAGCCGGCGGGCCTTCGGGGCGGAGGTCCCCGCCAGCGCCGACTCCGCCTGACCCAGCCGGCCCGCGAGCTGCGAGACCAGGCGGCCCGCTCGGGCGTCGGCGCCGGACACGATGGCGGCGTCGATCTTGGCGCGCCCGTCGCTGTCGCCGCGCGCCAGATGGCGCTTGGAGCGCCGCCTGTCGGCGCGGTCCGCCTCCTGGCGCCGGGCCACGTACTCCTTCCGCAGGGCGGCCAGCGCGTGCCGGGCCCTCTCGCGCTCGTCTCGGGCGCGCTCCTCCTCAAGCACCCTCTGCTGGAAGGCCTCCGTGTAGCCGCCCGGGCGAAGCGTTGCGGTCGGGGGCTCCACCAAGAGGCACTGGCGGCAGAGGCCGTCCAGCAGGTCGCGGTCGTGGCTGACCAGCAGCCCGACGCCCCGGAAGGTGCGGAGGGCCCGCGCCAACAGCTCCCGGGCGTCCAGGTCGATATGGTTGGTCGGCTCGTCAATGGCGAGGACCTCCGGCTGGAGCCAGAGGGCGGTGCCGATCTGGGCGCGCTTCCGCTCGCCGTCGCTGAGGGTGCTCCAGCGCTCCGCCCAATCCTGCTCCACGCCCAGCGCGCCCCTCAGCCGGCAGGCGTCGCCCTCCAGGCAGGCGAGGAACCCCTCGAGGTGCTCCGGAGGGTCGTCGGTGCGCTGCGGGCAGTAGACCACGCGCTCCGGCCCGCTGACGGCGCCGCGCAGAGGCAGCAGGTCGCCGACCGCCAGCTTGAGCAGCGTGGTCTTGCCCGCGCCGTTGGGCCCGACGATGCCGGTCCACCCCTCGGGCAGGGTGGCGGAGAGGCCTTCGAAGAGCGGCGTGGGGGCGCCCTCGTAGGCGAAGGTGACGCCTGAAAGACAGAGTTGCATAGTGCGAGCTCCTTCGGGGCGGGGAGCCATGCGTCCGGGTGTGGGGGGCCTGCTTCGGAGGCGCCGCATCCTGGGAGCCGCCGCACTGAAGTGCGCCGCTCCGGGTACCCCAAGCCCGCCTTCGCGGGCTGGGTTGGCGGAGACGGCCCGCTGCCTGCTAGCCACGGGGCTGGGATTCCGGGGCACTAGGATGGCCGATGGACGCGAGATCAGCGCGGGCGGCTTGGCGTGTCCGGAGCGACGCGCTTCAGTGCGGCGTCCTCGAATCGGGCCGCGGAGGCGACGGACGCAAGGGCTTCACCCGGCAGCTCCCGCGCGGCGGACGGCACGACCGTCCGGCTCCAGCGGGTGGCGTGGTGATAGGGTGAAACGGGTCTTGCTCAGTTGTCCGTCACTAGCGGGTCATGGGTGTCTCCAGGGGATGCGGGGCGGGTGGGTCGCTCTTCCTGTTGGGGTGGCGGAAGGAGCTCCCCGTACATACTATCGCGCGGGGTGTGGGCGGTGGCAAGGGGGAGGGGCGCAGGAGCGGCGGTGGGCGGGGGCACGAGCGGCGG
>DASXUI010000421.1:0-2742 GCA_036504955.1 Armatimonadota bacterium | reverse complement strand
ACCTGGTGCTGAAGTATCAGTTGCCCACGGATTTCCCCACCCGGGTACACGGCAGTGTGGATGTTCACGTACACGTTGCCCGCGAAGAGGTCAGCCAGGTGGGCTGCTGGGAAGGCCCCACTGCCCACGATGGGCGATGAGGTGGTCACGAAGGGCACGATTACGGGTCCCGCGACGCCGGCTGGACCCACGTGGAGGTGGGAGGCGATGGCGGGCCCAGTTAGCCCGGTGTAGATCACCTGCCAGGAGATGTCGGTCTGCGCGGCGTTCAGGGTGAAGATGCCGAAACCGATACCGGTGCTGGCATCCGGGGGAGTGGCTTGAGCGCCGGTCAGCGTCGCCACGAAGGTGGTCTGGGCTCTCACGGGCGAGCTGATGGGCGCCAGGGCCAGCATGAGGGTGCCCATGGCCAAGATCCCTCTGCCAGGGCGAGAGCGACTGAGGAGGCCCAGGGCTCGGGGCACTCCAGGAAGGAAGGTCCGCATTGCGTGTCTCCGATCTGTTCGGGAGGCGGCGCCCACGAGGGAGCGTCCGCAAGGGTCTTCCGTGCGGGATCCGGGCGGCGCGGTCCTGCCGTAGCACTTTCGGCCGGCAGACCGGGAGGCCAGGTCTTAGCCAACCAGACGGTCCTAAGGGACGCGCAGCGAACCCTATTTAGCTGGCGGGCATACGTCAGGTCAAGAGACGATAGGGCCCCTGATTGGTAGTGGTGGAGTTGTAGCGTCCGAGCGAAAGGCCTTAGTCTGAGCCATCTGCGTGAGCGAGCAGTGGCCCGAGGTATGCACGGCGGGCAGGCGCCCCGCGCCACGCGGGCTGGGGGGCCGGGTGAGAGGGTGCCTGGCTACGCTTGTAGAAGGCTAGCCTGAGTGGGCATTCGCGGAAGTGGGAGCTACGGAACCATGCAGGTTAGTGAGGTGCCGGAGGGCTTCAGGGAGAGCTTCCCCAGCCGCAAGGAGGGGATGACCTGGCGGGCGGAGCTGCGGCTGGCCGAGGGACGGGACGCCCTCCGGGAGCGCGTGATTCGGCATCTGAAGGGCCTGGGCTAATGGCTGGAGCAGGAGCAAGGGTGCCTGGCCCTTAGTCGGTTCGGTGGCTATCTCAGGCTCATCACTTGCGACCCCTCCTCTTGGCGGTGCCGGGTTGAGCTCCAGCTCTGGCCGGTTGGCGGGGAGACCGAGGCGGAGGTCACCTTCTGGGTAGACACGGCGATTCAGGGGGCGGTAGTCGAGCCGGAGAAGGCCTACTGGCGTTCCGAGGTGACCAGCTTGGCGGCGGCGCTCCAGGGGAAGTGCAGCCCCCCGAATAGCCGGCGAGAGGCCTGGTGGGCGACGCTCAGACGAATTCCCGTGTCTCTCTACGGTGTGGATGTGCTGCCAGAGCAATCCCCAGGGGATAGGCGCCTCGTATTCGTGGGGGCAGTGTTCTTCTGGACGCTGTTCCACCTGATCGACCCCACCGAACGGCACATTGACTGGTCCGAGGCGTTCGTTAGGGGTGTCCTCTTTGGCTCCATCCAGTGGACGCTCTGGACCCTTGAGGCCTCCCTGCGCCGTTGGAGGCCGTACCGCTGGGTGCGGGGCACAGCCATGCTTCTGCTGCCACTCTTGCTGGTTGCCGGCGTCGCGGTGCTGCTGGGAAGCTGGCTACTGTCCCTGGTCAGAACAGGGTCTGCGTGACAACACCAAGGGCCCTTGGGCAGCAAGTAATACGGGGGGCTCCCGCCGATCAGCGGGCCCAGACCGTCCAGGCAGTGCAGACCCAGGTGACGTCGAAGCTCTCGATGCCCTCCCGCTCCAGATACCCGGCGACCTCGCGGATGTAGGCGTCCATCCGCTCGGGCCCCGCCTCCTCCGCCAACCGGTGGTAGCTTCGGAGCCCCTCCAGGTAGCACTCCCTGGTGTTCGTGATCACATGGCTCCGCTGGGTCTCCACCAGTCCCCCGAAATGGCCCGTGGACTGAAGCAGCGTTGGCCAGTCCTCGCCTCCGCTGCCGCGCGCGCCCTGCGGGACCAGTCTCCGACGGCACTCCTCCGCCCACTGGAGCACTGCGTTTCCCTCTGAGACCGGGTGCTGGCGAAGGGCCGTGAGGGCGCGGCCCGGGCGCAGGATGCGGTGCATCTCCGGCAGCGCGCGGGGCGGGTCCGCCCAGTGGAAGGCCTGCGCGGAGACGACCCACTGCTGGGACGCGGTCTCCAGGCCAGACTCCTCGAAGGTGCCGGCGCGCCACACCACGTCCGGAAGCTCGGGCGCGTGAAGGCGCATCTCGGCGGTCGGCTCCACGGCCGTCACGCGGAGCCCACGTCCGGAGAGCAGCCGTGTGAACAGTCCCGTCCCAGCCCCGATGTCCGCCACGGGATCGCCCGGCGCCGCCTGAGTGAGAGCCAGGAGATCGTCGGGAATCCCGGGAGGGTAGGAGGGCCGACCTGCCGCGTAGTGTTTGGCCTGATGGGTGAAGTCTCCGGAAGTCATCTTCTGTCTCAAGGGCCGTGGGGCCTGAAGGCGGGTCGTTGGGTCGTGGGGTCGTAGGGGAAGGGCCTCAGGGATAGGTGCTGGGTGCTGGGATGGGCCTCAGAAGCTGGGGACGGTGGTCCTAACGATAGGGTGTGCCCAACGGCCGTCCGCCCGGCGGTGAATCGCCGGGCTCCGAGGCTCAATCCCGCTGAAGCGGGGTTGTGAACCAAAGCTGCACCTTGGGGTCAGAACCCTCCTTCCAGGAGGATTGAGCCCCTGAGCCCGGCGATT
>DASXUI010000420.1:0-35152 GCA_036504955.1 Armatimonadota bacterium | reverse complement strand
GGCGCAGGGCACCGTCACCACCAAGATGGCCGCCAGATCGCCTTCCAACTGGGCCTGGATCTGAAGCGAACGACCGTTCAGCAGGACAGCGGGTCGCTCCACAGTGGGGGACCGCTCACTGATCCCCTGGTTCTGGGTTCGGAAGGGCGCGCCCCATCACTGACCGGCGACCGGTTCCTTTCCGACCTGGACAGCGACGGAACCCAGGAGTCCGTCCCTCTGCCCTCCTCGGGCACGGCCTTCCTGGTGTGGGACCGAAATGGCGACGGGGTGGTCAACGATGGCTCGGAGCTCCTCGGACCCAGCTCGGGCAACGGCTTCGCGGAGCTCGCCACCCTTGACTCAGACGCCGACCAATGGGTCGATGGGGTTGACCCGGGGTTCGCGAACCTTCGCGTCTGGCGTCCTGGGACCGGTGGGCCTGGAGACCTTCAGGGACTGCTACAGGCTGGGGTGGGGGTACTCAGCACCCAGAAGGTAGCTACCCCCTGGCGGATGGTGGACGACCAGGGCGGGACGTCCGGCCAGGTGAGAAGCACCGGAGTCTACCTATCGGAGGCCGGAGGCGCGGGCCTACTCCAGCAGGTCGATCTAGCAACCTCAGAGCGGGCAGCAGGCCCTGTGAGCTCGACGCGGATCCCCAATGCGCCGACCCCGCACCAGGCATCAGCCTTGCCCGAGAAGCGCAGGCGAACCGCGAAACCGCCCGCCCCCCGGTGAGAGCCTCCGGCCGCCCTGGCGGCGGGCGGCGCGAAAACCTGGCACTAAGGCGCTCCCCCCTGCGTTGGGTCTGGTAGCAGACACAACACGCGCCATCGTCTTCTCGGTGGCTGGAGGAGAGCATGAAGGGAACGTTGGTACCAAGGGCAGCGGGGATCTTCGTCGCCGCTGCGGTTCTGGGTCTGCTGGTGGTTCGGGCCCAGGGTGACGGAGAGCAGCCGAAGGGGCCCACGGCGGGCCAGTCCTTCAAGAACGTCCAGGCTCTGAAGGACCTGCCGGCTGATCAGTTGATGCCAACCATGATGTCCTATAACAAGGCCTTGGGTACCACCTGTGACCACTGCCACGTGATGGACGACATGTCGAAGGACACGAAGCCAGCCAAGGTCGCCGCGCGGCAGATGATCCTGATGACCCAGAAGGTGAACCAGAACGAGCCCTCTCTGCATAAGAAGCTGACCTGCTACATGTGCCACCGCGGCGAGGTCGAGCCCTCCGGCTCGGAGGAGGCGGCCAAGGCCAAGGCGACCAAGAAGCAGGGGCCAAAGGCCAGCGACGATGGAGGCGAGAAGAAGGCGGCGGAGCCGGAGAAGGAGTAGTACTCCCACTCGCCTCACAGCTTCACCGTGGCAGGCTCCGCCGCCAACGGCACGAGCCTGCCACCCCCCTCGCAGCGAAGGTAGCCGTAGGGCAGACTCCGTCAGTGCCGAAGTGGTACCTGGACCGCGCCACGCGCACGAAGGAGCCCCTGCCCTTGACCCAACGACGCCTCAGCCTATGGCTTCCACCCCTGGTGGTTGCCCTGGTCATCTTCTGCCTTTCCACGGACCTGGGATCTGAGCAGAACACCCATGGCACTCTGTTCCGGCTCCTTACCACCGTATGGCCGGGCATCGGCGGCCTATCACCCGAGATAGCCGGGACGATAGAGTTCTGGGTTCGCAAGTGTGCCCACGTAACGGTCTACTTCTGGCTGGGGTCCTTCGTGTTTCGGGCATCGCGAGGCACGTGGCCGGAGGTAGGTGGCGCGTTTGGCCGGGCGCTGCTGTTGGTAGTCCTCTACGCTGCCAGCGATGAGTACCACCAGAGCTTCGTGCCTACGCGAACCTCCAGCATCGTCGACGTTGGGTTCGACACGCTCGGCGGCGTACTGGGCATGGGGGCGTATGGGCTCTGGGCGATGCTGCGGGGAAGGAAGCCGTCCTCGCGCCGCCTGACCCCCGAGCCCAACGAAGCCTGACTCGGGTACCGGGCCCGCGAGTCGGAGAGGGGGAGGCTCGGTGGTGGAGATCAGACCCTACAACGCTGATTCCGAGGAGGGGGAGGCCCTGAGGTTGTGGGAGGCGGCTCTCGGGGAAGTGTGGCCCATCGCCAGGGCAGCGTTCCGCTTGCGGACGAACGATCCCAGGTGCGCCGCGCCTGGCAACAGCCTAGGCGCCTGGTCGCGCGACCGGATGGTTGGGTTCGTGTCCGCCCAGTGTCCGGCGGCGGGCGACGCTTCGGGCAGGCCCGCGGGCATCCTGGTGCTGCTTGTTGATCCCGAGCACCGTCGGAAGGGATTGGGGCGCCGCCTGCACGACGCGGCCCTGGCCTGGCTGTGGGAGCGCGGGGCGCGGTGTGCCTCACTGGGCGTGGCGGGCTACACCTACTTCTGGCCGGGCGTTTCAACGAGCCTACCCGGCGCGTGGGAGTTCGCCCGCGCCTTGGGGTGGGAGGAGACCGGCAGGACCTTCGACCTGGTCGCCGACCTGGATGAGTCGCGGACGCCGGACTGGGTCTGCCAGCGGCCGCTTGAGCATGGGGTCATCGTCGCACCTGCGAGTGCCGCGGACGCCGTGGCGATACTTGCATTCGAGGCGCGCCACTTCCCCTACTGGCTGGCGTACTATGAGGAGCGTGCCCGCCATGGCCCTTGGAGCGATGTGTTCGTCGCGAAGGCACCAGACGGCGAGCTGGTAGGCACCAGCTACGTCGTCGACGCCCGCCGGGAGTGGGAGCGGGACGACCTGACTCCCTGGTGTGGGCGACTGGACCCATCTCTGGGCGGCGTCGGTCCTTTGGGAGTTGCCGAGGACTGGCAGGGCCGCGGCATCGGCCTTGCCCTGGCGGCAGCCGTCACCGATGAGCTTCGTCACCGGGGGCTACGGCAATCCTTCGTCGGCTACACCTGGCTCTCGGAGTGGTACGGCCGCCTTGGCTACCTCATGTGGGAGGAGTACCGCCAGAGCACTCGCGAGCTCTAGGGAGCCCAGGCGGGCAGCCATTGGGCCGCTGTCACGGGGAATCCTCCTCAGCAGTACTCCACCGCGACCTCCTTGTGCAGGTCGCGCATGGTTGCCTCCAGCTCCCGAACCAGGTTCTTGCGGATTGAGATGGTCTTCGGCAGCAGGGGGTTCTGGTAGAACTCGTTGATGCGCTGGCCCACCAGCAGATGGATGAAGTCTGCCTTCAGGATCTCGGTCGCGAGAAGCTGGGCCCCGTTGCGGTCCTTGGGCAGCTTGCGCTCATCGCCGTCGGACTCGCGAAGATACTCCAGCGCCTTGGACATGGTGATGATGCCTTCGGTCAGCAGGTCTATCCCTCGTAGGAGCCCGATGGGGGGGACCTCGCGGCGGAGGGTGGCAATGTCCGTGTCGATCGTCTCGCCCAGGTACTCGGCCACGATGCTGCCGGTAGTCCCTCCGCACACCACGCGTCGTCCCTCGAAGTTGAGGAGTTCCTCCGCGTGCTGGGTGTCGGACGAGGGCTCCAGGGGAGGGCCGGTGAAGATCATCAGCCCCCGGCGCTCGCGAACGTAGACCCCGACACAGGTGGCGTCGTCTCCAATCTCGCCGTTGTAGAGCGAGTGCGTCTTGGTGATGACGTCCTGCACGATGCCGCGCGCGGTCCGAGAGCGCGTGACGAAGAGCCCCTCCAGGTGCTTGGCGATGCTCTGCCAGCCCCACCCGTAGTTCAGCGCGACGCCCATCCCCGCGTACAGCACTCCGTCGGTGATAGCACCCAGGAAGTCACCCTGACTGAGCGTCCCCTCGATGACGGTGATCGTCTTGCCAAGGATGGTGACGGTCTGGGTCTCCGGCTGTGAGACTCGTCCCCTCTTGAGCAGGAAGATGGGTGGGTTGTCGCAGTTGATAACCTTGAAGGCGCCAGTCCTCTTGTCGATCTGGAGGATGGTGAAGGTGGCGTAGGCGATGTTGCGCACCTTGCAGATGGGCAGGGTGCCAATCACCGTTTCGATGACGTTCTCCAGCGAGACGTCCGCGTTGAGCATGGTGATGATGATCTCGGAGGTCAGCGTCGCCAGGATATTGGCCTTCACCCCGCTTCCAAGGCCGTCCGAGAGCACGACGATCACCCGATCATCGCTGGTGAGCCGCTTCACCTTGTCGCCACAGAGCTCCTCGCCCTTCTTGTTCAGGCTGAGGTCCTGGACGTCGAAGTAGCACTCCACTTAGCCTGCCTCCTGCTGAAGCATGCTCATTAGGCTGAGGAGGCTTACCTTGGTGGCCGCGGTGGTCTCTCCTAGTAGGCCCGCGATCTCCTGCGCGACCTTCATCTGGTTATCGACCACTCGGTTGACCTGTTCCAGAGTCTGATGCTTCAGCTTGAGCAGGTCCTGCTTCTGCTGCCACTCGTGGGTTAGGTCCACGATGATGCAGGCAATGATGCCCTCATCCTGGATGGGGAAGATCACCTCCCGAACGTAGAGGCCGTACTGGAGGTACTCCTTCTCCTTCGCCGGGATGACCGTCTGGTTGTCTCGGACCTCCTCGAAGTCCTCCACGTCACCCAGGACCTCGTAGGCGGGCCTGCCGATAAGGTCCTCAGCCTCCATTTTCAGCATGCGGCAGAAGGAGGAGTTGACGAGGGTGATCCGCATCTCCGGGTCTACCACGATGAGGCCGTTGGGGTCATACTCCCAGAGCAGCTCCCAGAGGCTCTTGCTCACGTCAGGCACGGCAGAATCTCCTCGGTGAACTTGCGCTCGACGTTCGCCGGGGTGATGTGGGTGAAGAGCCGGTCCCCGAACTTCATCACGATGCCATCGGTGCAGGGGCCCAGGCAGAAGGCGCCCTTCAGCTCCACCGTGACTTCCAGCTCGCGCTCCGCCAGAAGGGCCTGCACTTTGGGCAGAACCTCGTAGACTCCCATCTGGTGACAGGCGGACCCCATACACAGGTACAGGTCCAGCTTCTCCGGCATACCGCTCCGTTCTCCCTTCCCATCGGGCCACGAGTAGCGCGCCAACGCGCACATGCCCAGGATCGGTTTCCCGTCAGCGGCCCGCCCATCCTGCATTGGGGGGCTAGGGGCAAGGGGGCTGAGGTGACTGAAGGGGCTCAGGGGGGAAGCCTCAGCCTCCTGAGCGCCTTCAGTCCCCTGAGCCCCCTTGCCCCTAGCCCTTCTGTCCCCTCAGTCCCCTAGCTCAGGAGTGACTTTGCTACATTTCGCGCAAACTGGGAACCTCGGGGGCGGAATCGGCATAGGGAGACAATGGAGCCCGGGGTGCGACGGTGGCTGACTCAGCTATCCGACGTTCGTGTGAAGCGGCTGTCCCCTGGGTAACGTAAAGAGGGCGTCCTCCTGCCTGAGGGCCGTCCGGGTATCCGCTAGGCTGGCTAGGGAAAGGCGCGCGCACAGGCCTATGGCGCAGACACGATTCAGTCGGTTCGCGTGGGGGCTCCTGACCTACAACCTGGCCGTGATCCTGGGCGGCGCCTACGTGAGGGCCAGCGTCTCCGGCGATGGGTGCGGCGAGCACTGGCCGACGTGCAACGGCTCCCTGGTGCCGATGTCAGGCCGCCTGGCGACCTTCATTGAGTTCAGCCACCGCGCCTCCAGCGGCCTGCTGCTGCCCCTGATCCTTGTGCTGGTCGTGTGGGCCTTCCGCGCCTTTCCGCGCGGTCATGTGGTACGAAAGGCTGCCACGGCGGGTCTGCTCCTCACCCTGTCGGAGGCGCTGCTGGGCGCGGGGCTGGTGCTGTTTCGGCTAGTGGCGCACAACCAGAGCGTCTCCCGGGCCATCGTCATGCCCGCCCACCTGGTGACGACGCTTCTCCTCCTGATGTCGCTGACCCTGACCGCCTGGTGGGCTTCCGGGGGGAGCCGGCCGAAGTTGAGGGGGCAGGGGGCCATGGGCTGGGCCCTGGGCATCGGGCTCTTCGCGGCGCTCCTGCTGGGCGTCAGCGGAGCCATCGCGGCGCTGGGCGACACGCTGTTCCCGGCGGCAAGCCTTGCGGAGGGGCTCCGGAAGGACCTGGACCCAGGCGCGCACTTCCTCATCAGCCTCAGGGTCTTCCACCCGCTGCTCTCACTCTCAACCTGCATCTACATCCTGCTGGTGGGGGGGCTGGCCCTGCGCCTCAGACCGAGCCCTCAGGTGAAGACCTGGGCCGGAGCCGTGGGAACGATGTTCCTGGTGCAGATGGGGGCCGGGCTCCTGAACCTTGTACTACTGGCGCCAGTGTGGATGCAGCTCGTTCACCTGCTGCTGGCCGACCTGCTGTGGATCTCGCTGGTGCTACTCACGGCCTCCGCGCTGGCCGAGGGCGTTCCGCAGGTTGAGGCGACTACTGAGACGTTGGTCTCGACGGCAACGCGTGCGGTCTTTGGCGACTATGTCGCATTGACGAAGCCCCGAGTCATCAGCCTACTGCTCTTCACGGTGCTGACCGCCATGTTCATTGCGGCCGGCAGCGAGAACAGACCATGGCCCAGCGCCTGGGTCTTCCTGATGGTCTCTCTGGGCTTCTACATGTCGGCGGGCGCCGCCAACACCATCAACATGGTGCTGGAGCGCGATCTGGACGTCAGGATGGCCCGAACGTCATCCCGGCCGACCGTCACGCAGAAGGTCTCGCCTCGCACGGCGCTGCAGTTCGCGATGCTTATGCTGGTGGGCTCCTTCACGGTGCTCTGGTGGGCCGCCAACCTTCTGACCGCGATGCTGGCCCTTGCCGGCCTGGTCTTCTACGTGATCGTTTACACATTGCTCCTGAAGCGGCGGACATGGCGGAACATCGTGATCGGCGGCGCGGCAGGGGCCATCCCCCCACTCGTGGGCTGGGCGGCCGTTACCGGAGACCTGAGTCTGCTGGCGTGGTGCCTGTTCGGGATCATCTTCCTCTGGACGCCGGTTCACTTCTGGGCACTTGCGATAGTGATCAAGGACGACTACGCGCGGGCCGGCGTACCGATGCTGCCGGTAGTCTATGGCGACCGTGCGACGGTGTACCAGATCGGCATTTACGCTCTGCTGACCCTGGGCATCTCGGTGAGCCCCATCCTCATGCGACAGCAGGACGGCCGGGCCATGGTGGGCTGGGTGTACCTGGGTGTCGCGG
Organism: Armatimonadota bacterium; assembly: GCA_036504955.1. Taxonomy (GTDB): domain Bacteria; phylum Armatimonadota; class DTGP01; order DTGP01; family DASXUI01; genus DASXUI01. Next base: position 28,088 of record DASXUI010000420.1, on the reverse strand, counting down.
CGCTCCTGAACGCGGGGCTGATCGCGCGGTCCTTCAAGCTGTACCTGCAGCCTGGCAAGACGCAGGCGCGCTCGCTGTTCAAGTACTCCATGGTCTACCTCGCGCTGCTCTTCCTGGCCATGGCGATCGACCGGGCATACCGAGTCTGACGAGGGGCCGCGGGCCTGAACCGACGGCCGCGGGGTAGGGGATCCGCCTGATGGCGCAAGTCTTCCATCCGAGTACCAACACCATCTCCCGGGTGAGCATCGTGGGGGCCGTGCTTGCGGTTCTGGGGGTGAGTGGGGCCATCTTTGCCGCCAACCTCACCTATGGCAACCGGCTTCACGTACCCATTGAGCAACCGGTTCAGTTCAGCCACAAGCACCACGTAGTGGACGACGGGATCGACTGTCGCTACTGCCACACTTCGGTGGACAAGGCCAACTTCGCGGGCCTTCCGCCGACTGAGACGTGCATGACCTGCCACTCCAAGATATGGTCGGACAGTCCACTGCTGGAGCCCGTTCGGGAGAGCTTCCGAACCGGCAAGCCCATCCAGTGGACGCGCGTGCATGACCTTCCGGATTTCGTCTACTTCAACCACGCGGTGCACGTGAAGAAGGGCGTCGGCTGCGTGAGCTGTCACGGCAGAGTGGATGAGATGCCCATCACCTGGAAGCAGAACACCATGACCATGGGGTGGTGCATCGACTGCCATCGGAACCCGGCCAAGAACCTTCGGCCACAGGACAGGATCTTCAGCATGGACTGGCAGCCTCCCGCGAAGTCGAGTGAGCGCGCCGTGCTCGCGCAGGCGCTGGTGGCTCAGTACCACATCCTTCCCGTCATGCAGTTGACCAACTGCTCCATCTGCCACCACTAGGGGCGCGGCGGGGTGGCGGCCGGCATACACTCCGCATCTGCCGCCGAGACGCGCCGGTACCTGCGAACGCATCAGCTTCCGAGCGAACCGAACAGGGTAGAGCCTGGACTCCTGGGGGGCATGTCCGTGCCCGGCGGAGGACCGGCGGTGAGAGGGAACTACGCGCCTGATGGCCGATACGCAAGCGAGACATAGGAAGAAGGGTTCTGCCCCCGAGTCCAAGGATCCGGGCCTGCTTCGGATCCTGCCGTCGCGGCCCCAGGCGGAGCCATCGCTGGACCTGCGGCTTCTGCGAGAGCGCCTCGAAGGCGCTCGGGGGAAGGACTATTGGCGCTGCCTGGAGGAGGTTGCCGACAGCCCGGAATTTCGGCTCTACCTTGAGCGTGAGTTCCCGCGCCAGGCACCGAGGGACATGGAGCCGCTGAGCCGGCGGGGCTTCCTGAAGCTGATGGGCGCCTCTCTCGCGCTGGCTGGCCTGGCGGGCTGCGCGTACCAGCCGGCCGAGAAGATCGTGCCCTACGTGAAGCAACCCGAGGATCTCGTTCCGGGGGTCCCCCTCTACTTCGCCACCGCCTTCACCCGGCAAGGCTATGCCCTGGGGCTGCTGGCCGAAAGCCATGAGGGGCGCCCCACCAAGCTGGAGGGCAATCCGTCGCACCCCGCCAGCCTTGGCGCTACGGATGCCATTGCACAGGCTTCACTCCTAACCTTGTACGATCCTGAACGCTCCCAGACCGTCCGAAGCCTGGGGGACTCCTCCACCTGGGACGTCTTCCTGGGCACACTGACGGGCGAGATGCAGGCGAAGCGCTCGCGGGGCGGTGCCGGCTTCCGGCTCCTGACCGAGACGATCACCTCTCCCACGCTTGCCGCGCAGATCCAGGCGCTGCTGTCAGAGATGCCGCAAGCTCGCTGGCACCAGTGGGAGCCGGTAAGTCGGGACAACGTCAGAGCCGGAGCTCGGATTGCCTTCGGCGTTGACGCCAACCCCGTGTGGCACTTCGGGTCAGCGCGGACGATCCTCTCTCTCGACTGCAGTTTCCTGGACGAGGAGCCGGGCAGCGTGAGGTACGCCCGCGATTTCGCCGATGGGCGCCGCGTGCGCGCGGACCACAAGGTGATGAACCGGCTCTACTGCGTCGAGAGCACGCCGACCATCACGGGCGCCATGGCGGACCACCGGGTCGCGGTGCGCGCCAGTGACGTCGAGGCCGTGGCCCGGGCAATCGCGGCGGAGCTGAGAGTAGCTGGCGTGTCGGGTGGCACGCTGCCGAAAGGCATCGACCGACGCTGGGCCGCGGCGGTAGCCCGCGACCTGAAGGCCACTGGCGCGGCGGCCCTCGTCGTTGCCGGGGCACACCAGCCGCCGGCGGTTCACGCTTTGGCGCACGCCATGAACCAGTCCCTGGGCGCGGTGGGAACCACCGTCACCTACGTGGAGCCTGTGGAGGCGTCTTCCACCGACCAGGCACTGTCGCTGCGCACCCTCGTGGACGACATGAGGGCCGGGCGGGTCGAAACCCTGGTCATCCTGGGCGGCAACCCCGTCTACTCGGCACCGGCGGACCTCGACTTCGGCGGCGCCTTCCAGAAGGTGGCTCTCAGGATCCACATGGGGCTCTACGACGATGAGACTGGAGTGCAGTGCCAGTGGCACGTGCCGGAGTCGCACTACCTCGAGACCTGGAGCGACGCTCGGGCCTACGACGGCACCGCCACAGTCATGCAGCCGCTCATACAGCCGCTGTACGAGTCCCGCTCCGCGCACGAGCTTGTGGCAGCGCTGCGAGGGCAGGGCAACCGCGCCGGATACGACATCCTGAGGGAGTATTGGCAGACCCGGATGCCTGGCGCCGGCTTCGAGAAGCAGTGGGAGCGGGTCGTCCATGACGGCGTGATCCCGAGCACCGCCGCCCGACCGCTGCCCGTCACTCTCAGGCCGACGGCAGTGGGAGCCCCTACACCCACCGTCGAGGGTCTGGAGGTGATGCTGAGGCCCGACCCCTGTGTGTGGGACGGCCGGTACGCCAACAATGGCTGGCTTCAGGAGCTGCCCCGCCCGCTGACCAAGCTCACCTGGGACAACGCCGCGATGATCAGCCCCCGCCTGGCGGAGTCGCAGGGCATCAGCAGTGGAGATCGCGTGGAGCTATCGGTGGGGGGCCGGAGCCTGATCGTTCCCGCTCTGATCCTGCCGGGGCACCCGGAAGACTCCGTCACCCTGCACCTGGGCCAGGGCCGCACGCAGGGCGGCTCGCTCGCGAAGGGGACGGGGGTGAATGCTTACGCCCTGCGGACCCAGGCGAGCCCGTGGATCCTATCGGGCGCCAAGCTCACGAAGGCTGGAGGCCGCGACTCCCTGGCGACGACTCAGATGCACTTCAGCATGGAGGGTCGGGACCTTGTGCGCGCCGGCACTCTGGCTGAGTTCGCGACGAGCAAGGACGTGCCCGAGTTCGCGCGGGGCGAGCATGACGGTGAGTTGCCCACCCTCTATCCGGACACCTGGACCTCCGACAGGAAGGACCGTCACCCCAAGGGACCAGGCGACTACGAGGGCCAGGGCTACGGCGGCAACCCGATCCCCGCCTGGGGCATGGTGATCGACAACAACGCCTGCATCGGGTGCAACGCCTGCGTGGTGGCCTGCCAGTCCGAGAACAACATAGCGACCGTGGGCAAGGACCAGGTACTCAAGCACCGCGAGATGCAGTGGCTGCGCATCGACACCTACTACAAGGGCAGCGCGGACGCACCGGAGACCTACTTCGAGCCGGTGACGTGCATGCACTGCGAGAAGGCCCCCTGCGAGCCGGTCTGTCCCGTGGAGGCAACCAGCCACAGCGCCGAGGGCATCAACGAGCAGACCTACAACCGCTGCGTGGGCACGCGGTACTGCTCCAATAACTGCCCTTACAAGGTTCGGCGCTTCAACTTCCTTCAGTACTCCGACCAGGACACGCCCTCCATCCAGCTCATGCACAACCCGGACGTCACAGTCCGAGCGCGCGGCGTGATGGAGAAGTGCAACTACTGCGTGCAGCGGGTGAATGCCGCCCGGTCGGACGCCGAGAAGGCGAACCGGCCCATCGCGGACGGGGACGTGGTGACCGCGTGCCAGCAGGCGTGCCCCACCGAGGCGATCATCTTTGGCAATATCAACGACCGCGCCAGCCACGGTGGCAAGGGCAGCGTAGTCCGGCGTACTAAGGAGGAGCCGCTCCACTACGGCATCCTCACCGAGCTGAACACCCGGCCCAGGACCACCTACCTGGCCAAGCTAAAGAACCCCAACCCAGAGCTGGCGTAGCCAAGACCGCCTCACCACAGAGGCACAGAGGGTACAGAGGAACACAGAGAAGTGCAAGGCTTGCCCCAGAGGAACGACTCCACCACCATAGACCGTGCGCTTGCGCACGATACACCAAGAGGGGCGAAGCTTAGTTTTCCCTGTGCCCTCTGTGTCTCTGTGGTAAGGCAGTTGGCAGATGGCGTACCGGTGGCGGCACTTCAGGAGAGCTGATGGTAGACATCGAGAGACAGGAAGAGACCTACGACCTGGTGGCGCCGGGGCAGACTTACGAGTCGGTCACGGAGTCCATCGGTGGGCTCGTCCTGAACAACCGCATCTCGTTGAAGTGGCTGCTGGCCCTGGGCTTCAGCGCCTGCCTGCTATCCCTCTTCGTGGGCGCGGTGACCTGGCTGGTCCTGTTCGGCGTGGGGATCTGGGGCGTCAACATCCCGGTCGGCTGGGGCTTCGCCATCGTGAACTTCGTCTGGTGGATCGGGATCGGGCACGCGGGAACCCTGATCTCGGCCATCCTTCTACTGCTTCACCAGAGCTGGCGTACCTCCATTAACCGGTTCGCGGAGGCGATGACCCTGTTCGCAGTCATGTGCGCGGGGGTGTTTCCTCTGTTGCATCTGGGTCGTCACCAGTACTTCTACTGGCTGATGCCTTTTCCCAACACCATGGGGCTGTGGCCGCAGTTCCGCAGCCCGCTGGTGTGGGACGTCTTCGCGGTATCGACCTACATGACGGTCTCCGCGCTCTTCTGGTTCGTGGGGCTGATCCCAGACCTGGCGACACTGCGAGACCGGGCGACGAATCCGGTGGCCCGAGTCATCTTCGGCGCTCTCGCGCTGGGCTGGCGGGGATCCGCCCTTCACTGGCGGCGCTACATGGCCCTTTACCTAATTCTGGCCGGCCTCAGCACTCCACTGGTGCTCTCCGTTCACACGATCGTGAGCTTCGACTTCGCGGTGGGCATCGTGCCCGGCTGGCACTCGACCATATTCCCGCCCTACTTCGTTGCCGGAGCCATCTACGCCGGTTTCGCGATGGTGCTGCTGTTGGCGATACCCCTGCGCGCAACCTGCAACCTGAAGGGCCTGATCACGATGCGGCACCTGGAGAACATGGCCAAGCTGATGCTGGCGACCGGGCTCATCGTCTTCTACGGCTACATCATGGAGGTCTTCTTCGGCTGGTATAGCGCCAACCCCTACGAGCGCTACATGACTTTCAACAACCGGATGTTCGGGCCATACAAGTGGGTCTACTGGGCGCTGATCGTCTGCAATGGCCTTGTTCCCCAGGTCCTCTGGTTCCGAAAGATGCGGACCAGCATCCCTGTGCTGTTCGCGACCGCGCTGGTGGTGAGCGTGGGGATGTGGCTGGAGCGCTTCGTGATCGTGGTGACCAGCCTCGCGCGAGACTACATGCCGTCGAAGTGGGGCAACTACTACCCAACTGCCTACGACTGGGCGACCTACATCGGGACCATCGGCCTCTTCCTGGTGTTGTTCCTTCTCTTCGTGAGGGTGCTGCCTTCCATCTCCATGTCCGAGATGCGAGAGCTCGTGCACCACGATGAGCACGCTCCGCAGGAGGCGTAGGCGCTTCGGCTGGGCCCGACTGATGGTCGGGCCCGGTTGGATGGGCCCAACGGGAGCGCATGGAGGCGCGGGGGGGGAGGGGCTGTGGACCAGGTTGTTGAGAGACCGAGCGCGATCGAGCCCGCGGGGGCAGGAGGGGCACTCTACGGCCTCATGGCTGAGTTCCCAAGTCCCGAGACCCTCGTGGCCGCCGGCCGCCAGGTCAGAGAGGCGGGGTACAAGCGGATTGACGCCTTCTCACCCTTCCCGGTGGAGGATCTGTCCGAAGCTCTGGGCTTCCGGGACCAGTGGGTCCCGTGGCTCATGCTATTGGCCGGCATCGGCGGGTGCGTCGGCGGGTTCGGCTTCCTTTGGTGGTGCACGGCCGTGTCCTACCCGCTCAACATCGGAGGGCGCCCACTCTTGGCGTGGCCGTCCTGGATACCGATTACCTTCGAGTGCACGGTGCTCGCATCGGCCCTAACAGGAGTGCTTGGCATGATACTGCTCAACGGGCTGCCCATGCCTTACCATCCCGTGTTCGACGCGCCCGGCTTCGAGCGAGCCAGCAGCAACAGCTTCTTTCTATGCGTGGAAGCGAGGGACCCGCGATTCGATCGGGAGAAGACGCAGGCGCTCCTGGCGTCGCTCGGCGCCCTGTCGGTGTCGCCGGTGGAGCAGCGCAAGTGAGCCATCACACAAGACAGCCGGCCGGCAGGTGCACGGCCGCCATGGGTGGCACAGCCCCTCGCCGTACCCTGGCGGCGGCCGGGCTCATCGCGGCTCTGCTCCTGCCGGGATGCACGCGGCAGGGCAAGTTCTCGCCAGTGGATATGTGGAACCGCTCCCGACTGCGGCCCTTGGAGGCGAGCCCCCAGTTCGCAAGTGGCTCGTCGGCTCAGGCCCTAGTGCCGGGCACGGTTCCGCGCGGGCCGCTTCGGGTGGACAACGCGCTCTACACAGGGCGTTCCGGCGGAGTGCTGGTGAGCCAGTTCCCCCTCACGGTCAACGATCGAGTGCTGAAGCGCGGGCAGGAGAGGTTCAACGTGTTCTGCTCTCCCTGCCACAGCCGTCTGGGGGATGGCAAGGGGATGATCGTGAAGCGCGGCTTCACCCAGCCGCCGGACTACGCCATCGCCCGGCTGCGGGGCGCGCCGGTCGGGCACTTCTTCGACGTGATGACGAACGGGTACGGAGCGATGTACAGCTATGCGTCGAGGGTGAGCCCTGAGGACCGCTGGGCCATCGCGGCCTACATTCGGGTTCTCCAGAAGGCGCGCCCCGTGGTGCCCACGGACCAGCGTACCAGCTCAGGGGCTCCTTACGAAGGGACGGTTACCCGTGCGAGGTCCTGAGAGATTCACGGCGGCTGAAGCCCTGGGTGATCGGGTGGGACAGCTCCGCCACCTCGCCCTGATCGCCCTGGCGGCGGGCGCGGCCCTCTGCCTGGTGGGCACCCTCTTCGATGGGGGCGGTTTCCTGCACTCGTACCTATATGCCTACGTGTTCTGGACTGGGGTCACGGCGGGCTCCCTGGGCCTCCTGATGCTGCACCACGTCGCGGGCGGCGGCTGGGGCTTCGTGCTTCGGCGCCCCCTGGAAGCGGCCTCGCGGCTGCTGCCACTGATGCTGCTCCTTTCCATACCGATACTGCTGAACATACCCAAGCTCTACGAGTGGGCGGCGCCCGGGGCGGGTGGGGACCACGAGCTGAGGCTGAAGGCGGCTTACCTGAACGTGTCGTTCTTCGTCGGTCGTACGGTCTTTTACTTCGCGCTCTGGATCGGCATCGCGTACTTCCTCAACAAGTGGAGCGCCGCGCAGGACGAGAGCGATGACCCTCGCCTGTTCCACAAGCTGAACCTACTCAGCGCCGGCGGCATCGTTGCCTACGTACTGAGCGTCACCTTCGCCATCGTCGACTGGGTGATGTCGCTGGCGCCGCACTGGAACAGCTCGATCATCGGGCTGCTCTTCGTGGCCAGCCAGGCGCTCTCGGCGTTGTCGGTGATGCTCGTTCTGGTCGCGTTCCTGGCCGGCGGCGACTCGCTAATGGACCGCGTACCGAAGATGTCGGTCAGAGACCTAGGCAACCTGCTGTTGGCAATGGTGATGCTGTGGGCCTACCTGTCCTTCTCGCAGTACCTCATCACCTACTCCGGCAACACCGCGGAAGAGGCGGCGTGGTACGCGCAGAGGCGCGGCGGCGGCTGGGGAGCCGTGGGGCTGCTGCTGATCCCGCTCCACTTCGCGCTGCCCTTCCTGATCCTGCTGGTGCCGGCGGTGAAGCGAGACATCCGGCGCATCGCCAAGGTGGCGGCCTTCCTGGTGCTGGTCCGACTGCTGGACTTGTTCTGGTGGGTGACCCCCACCTTCCACAGCCGGCTATCCATCAGCATCAACGACTTCGGCGCGCCGCTGCTGATCGGGGGCCTGTGGGTGCTCCTCTGGCTTCGGGAGCTCCAGAAGAGGCCCCTGCTTCCAGTCCATGATCCCAGGCTACAGGCAACCTGGCACCTTACGGAGGCACCCAGCCATGGCTGAGCAGCAGATTCAGCGGGTGGAGCCCCCCCACGAGCGGCAGATCCAGCCCACGATGCCGCAGGGCACCCAGGCCTACGGGGTCGAGCGGGGCCACGAGGGGGGCGACGTCCACTATGGGACCCTTGGGCGATGGGTGCTGGGCCTGGTGGGCGCTCTGGTTGTGTTCCAGGTGGTGCTCTTCGGGATGTTCGGGGTGCTCAAGCGCATCGTCGAGTCTCAGGACAACCCCCCGTCCGCGCTCTTCACGCAGCGCAAGAACCCGCCGGAGCCGCGCCTCCTGCCGAACCCGGCAGACTATCGGGAGCATCCGAACCGGCTTCTGCGGGGGCCCGGCGACGCGATGAGGGACGAGGCGGGCCGCGAGGATAGGGAACTGGAGCGTCTGGGGTTGCTGGATCGCCACAGCGGCGATGCGACCATGCCCGGCGCGGCCGAGCGGGCGGTGATCGGCGAGGCTAGCCGTGGTGCCGCGCGGGCGCCCAGCGTCTCCCCGGCGGCATCAGGCAGCTCAGGAGGTACGGCGAGATGAGTCAAACGGCAGTAGACGCACGACGGAGCGCGGCGAAGGCTTTGGCCCTGGCGCTGACCTTGGGGGGCTGCCTCGCTGCCAGCTACGCAGGCGCACAAGGGCAGGCCGCGGCACGAGGCAGCGTGGACAGTTCCGCCGACCGCGTGATCAAGAAGGTCCGCCTGGACCAGAAGCTCAATGCCCAAGTACCCTTGGACGCCACCTTCCGGGACGACGCGGGCAGAGTGGTGAAGCTGCGGGACTACTCGGGCAGCAAGCCTCTGATGCTCATGCTGATCCAGTACCGCTGCCGCATGCTGTGCAGCGAGGAGATGAACACCCTGCTCCGCAGTCTGAAGGAGCTTAAGTTCGATACCGGTAACCAATTCGACCTGGCCGTGATCAGCATCGACTCCCGCGAGACGCCCTCCCTGGCAGCGGAGAAGAAGCAGAGCTACATCCGCGAGTATGGCAGGCCCGAGGCGGCACGGGGCTGGCACTTCCTTACAGGGGACGACGCCAACATCAACAAGGTGGCGGAGTCCATCGGCTTCCACTTCACTTACGACCCCAAAACCGACCAGTTCGCTCACCCTGACGGGGTGATCATCCTGACTCCCGAGGGTAGGGTGGCCCGCTACTTCTTCCGGCTGGACTACCCGGCTCAGGGGCTGCGCTACGCGCTGGTTGAGGCCGCCAAGCACCGGATCGGGTCTCCGCTGGACTACATCGCGCTGCTGTGCTACCACTACGACCCTCAGACCGGACGATACGGCGTGGCCTTGATGAAGGTGATGCGGCTGGCGGGACTGACCACTGTGTTCGCGCTGGCGGTAGGTGTCCTGGCACTGAAGCGCCGCGATCGTCACCCGTCCGGAGGCGCCCACTGATGGTGGTGGGTTACAGGATGAGGACCGCGTCACCTCCGCACCGGCGGCACGCGACCTGCGCAGGCTCCATGACCGCCGAACAGACCCATGCGGCTTCGGAGGCACCCAACTGATGCATGCAGCTCAAGCCCTGGCCCTGCTGCCGGACGAGGCGTCCTCCATGGCTTCCAGCGTGGACGCCCTGTTCATTGGGCTTACCGTGGTCACGGTCTTCTTCTCTGCCGTGATCTGCGTGGCCATCGTCTGGCTTGGCCTTCGGTACCGTCGAGGTCGCAAGGTTGACCGCTCCAATCCGCCCCACGAGGGGCTGGCGATCGAGCTCACGTGGACTCTGATCCCCTTGGTCATCGCGATGGGCCTGTTCGTGTGGGCCACCACTCTGTTCTTCAACAACAACCGCGTGCCCAAGAACGCCATGGAGGTCTACGTGGTGGGCAAGCAGTGGATGTGGAAGCTGCAGCATCCCGAAGGCCGCTGGGAGATGAACGAGCTGCACATCCCGGTGGGCAAGCCCGTGAAGCTAACGATGACCTCGGAGGACGTGATCCACAGCTTCTTCGTCCCGGCCTTCCGTGTTAAGCAAGACGTGGTGCCTGGGCGCTACAGTCAGCTCTGGTTCACGGCCACTAAGGTAGGCACCTACCACCTGTTCTGCGCCGAGTTCTGCGGCACCAACCACAGCGGGATGGTGGGAACAGTCACCGTGATGGAGCCGGCGGACTACGAGAAGTGGCTGAGCACTGGTGTATACCAGGGCGGCTTGGCCGCCGCCGGGGAGCGCCTCTTCGTGAGGAACGGCTGCAGTGGATGCCACGGTGGCAACACCAGCGTTCACGCGCCGCCGCTGGAGGGGATCTATGGGCGCCCGATCCCTGTGCAGATTCCCAGGGCAGGGCAGGACCTGAAGGACGTTCCGGCGACGACCGTGGTGGCCGACGACCGCTATATCCACGACTCGATCGTGCTGCCGGAGAAGGAAGTGGCCGCTGGCTTCAGTCCCATAATGCCGACCTTCCAGAACAAGCTGAGCGAGGAGGAGATCCTCCAGATCATCACCTACATCCGCTCCCTGGGCACGAGCAACGGCACCAGCAATGGAGGTACCCGACCGGAACCGAACCCGCCGCTCTCGCCTGAGGAATACAAGGCGCGCACGGGATTCGTACCCAGCAACCTCAAGCAAATGCAGGGCGCGGCCGGCCGCAAGAGCGCGGGTAGCGCGGTGGGGTCGGCGCCGGACAGCAGTCGGAGCGGCGTCCAGGGGTCCGGCGCCGTGGGTGGCAACGATCAGCTCCGGGGCACCGGCGCGCAGCCGACAAGCAGCACGCCGGCTACCGGCCCCACGGGGAAGGCCGCAGGCGGCGGCATCCCCTCGGCGACCACAAGAGCGGGAAGGCCTTAGTGGGATGGGCTTCAAGGCCTGGCCCTGTGGGGCCATCAAGATGCCAAGGAAGTGCGGAGGAGGGGGCCGTGCCCTGCGGACGCGGCAACCGATGGGCCAGTTCGGAGCAGAGGGCAGTGCAAGGGAGAGAGAATGAGTAGCGCAACAGTGGACAGGCAGGGCGCGCCTGAACCCAAGGCTCTGGAGGTCATACCCAGGGAGCACTACCTGAACGTCGAGTACGGGTGGAAGTCCTGGCTGTTCACCTTCGACCACAAGCGCATTGGCATCCTGTACTTGATCTCCATCACTCTGATGTTCTTCGTGGGGGGCGCGGCTGCCACGGTGGTCCGCCTCAACCTGCTGACGCCCAACAGTGCCTTGGTTCGGCCACAGACCTACAACAAGATGTTCTCTATGCACGGCGTGGTGATGGTCTTCTTCTTCCTGGTGCCGGCCATCCCCGCTGTGCTGGGCAACTTCCTCGTGCCGATGATGCTCGGAGCCAAGGACCTTGCCTTCCCGAAACTCAACCTGCTGAGCTGGTACCTATACATCATCGGCGCGCTTATCGGCCTGGCGGCGATGACCTTCGGCGGCGTGGACACGGGCTGGACCTTCTACGCGCCCCTGAGCACGCAGTACGCCTACGGCAACGTGGCCCTGACCATCGTGGGGATCTTCCTGGCCGGTTTCAGCTCGATTCTGACAGGACTTAACTTCATCGTCACCACCCACAAGATGCGCGCTCCGGGGCTGACCTGGTTTCGACTGCCGCTCTTCATCTGGTCCATGTATGCGACCAGCCTCATCCAGGTGCTGGCGACGCCCGTGCTGGCCATCACGCTGCTGGCTCTGGCCGTGGAGCGCCTGGCGCACGTGGGGATCTTCGACCCCAAACTGGGTGGCGACCCTGTGCTGATGCAGCACATGTTCTGGTTCTACTCCCACCCGGCGGTCTACATCATGATCCTGCCCGCGATGGCGGTAGTCAGCGAGATCATCGCCTGCGGAGCGCGGCGGCCCGTGTTCGGCTACAAGATGGTGGCCTTCGCCAGCCTCGGGATCGCCATCCTCAGCTTCCTGGTGTGGGGCCACCACATGTTCGTGTCCGGGCAGTCCACTTTTGCTGGGATGGTGTTCTTGTTTCTCAGCTTCATGGTGGCGATCCCCAGCGCGATCAAAGTATTCAACTGGACGGCGACGCTCTACAAGGGTTCGATCCGGTTCCACACTCCGATGCTGTATGCCATGGGCTTCATTGGGCTCTTCACCATAGGGGGTCTGACGGGGCTCTACCTGGCGTCGCTGGCAATGGACGTCCACGTGACGGACACCTACTTCATCGTGGCGCACTTCCACTACATCATGGTGGGCGGCGCGGTGACTGCCTTCCTCGGTGGAATGCACTTCTGGTGGCCCAAGATCACCGGTCGCCTCTACCCGGAGGCCTGGGGGCAGATAGCGGCCATCATCCTGTTTGTGGGCTTCAACCTGACCTTCTTCCCGCAGTTCATCCTGGGCTACGAAGGGATGCCCCGCAGGTACGCCACCTACTCCCCGGAGTTCCAGGTGCTGAACGTGCTCTCGAGCGCGGGGGCGTCGATCCTGGCGGTAGGATACATGCTGCCAATGTTCTACCTGATCTGGTCCCTTAAGTACGGCCCGGTGGCCGGCCCGAACCCCTGGCGCGCAACGGGACTGGAGTGGCAGACGGCATCGCCTCCGCCCACCTACAACTTCGAGGTGACCCCCATCGTGACGCGCCCGCCCTACGACTACTCACCGGAGGCCGACGAGTTGGAGGACGCAAGGCTGGCGCTGGAGCAGAGCAAGGGAGACTACGAGGCGACCCGGGCGCAGATAGAGGGCTCGACCACGACGCCGGAGGAGGCCGACCATGGCGCCTGAGACCCAGGCAGTAGCCATCGCCCCCGAGCACGGACTGCTGCACCATCACTTCGATGACCTGGAGCAGCAGCGAGAGGCCACCGGGCTCGGGATGTGGTTGTTCCTTGCCACCGAGGCCATGATGTTCGGCGGCCTATTTCTGGCGTACACCCTGTACCGCTGGATGCTGCCGGAGTCCTTCGCGGTTGGAAGCAAGCACCTCAACATCGCGCTGGGGACGGGCAATACATTCGTTCTGCTCTTCAGCAGCCTCACGATGGCCATGGCCGTCCATGCCGCCGCCACGAAGAACCGGAGGACGATGGTCCTCTTCCTGATGGTGACCTGGGTGCTGGGCGCCGTCTTCCTGGGCGTGAAGGCTGTGGAGTGGACGGCCGACTACCACGAGGGTCTGGTGCCCGCGGTGAGCTGGCACTACTTCGGGGAGCATCCGGAGCAGGTCTCCCTGCTGGCACGGCATGGCGAGGGGCCCAACCACGTCATGATGTACTTCGTGCTCTACTTCTGCATGACCGGGCTTCACGCCATCCACATGGTGATCGGTCTGCTGATGGTGGGCATCATGATCCTGATGGGGGCGAGGGGGGCGTTCACCCAGGGGAACGACCAGCCGGTGGAGCTAGTGGGGCTCTACTGGCACTTCGTGGACATCATCTGGATCTTCCTCTTCCCGCTCCTCTACCTCATCGTCGGATTCCACTCCCTTGGAGGGCACTGATGTCGCAGCTAGCTAGCGGCACCCACGCGAGCACCGCCACCGAGCAGCACGGCCACCACATCGTTCCCCTGGCGGTCTACTACCGTGTCTTCGCGGCCCTCATGGTGCTGCTTGTGCTGACTCTGTTCGCGGCGACCTTCGACCTGGGGCCGCTGAACGTAGTCATCGCCCTCACCATCGCGTGCGCCAAGGCGCTGCTGGTGGTCCTCTACTTCATGCACGTGCGCTACAGCCACAAGTTGGTGTGGGTCTTCGGCGGCGCGGCGATCCTCTGGTTGGGGATCCTCTTCGCCTACACCATTGGCGACTATATCTCCAGAGGCTGGCTCCCCATCGCCGGGAGATAGCCCCCATGCCAAGGGCCCCGATCGGAGGCGACCGCTCAACCACGGGGACCGCCAGAAGCGCGGCCGTCGGATGGGCACGCGGCCTGTCGTACCCACCGCCTCCGGTCGCTGGCCCGCTCTCCGTGGCGTTAGCGAAAGGCTCGCACTCGGCGTGGGCGTCCCCCCTGCGGCTCGGCCGCGGGCCGAGCAGGTTCTGAACCAGTCGCCAACCCGGCACCAACCCCCGGCTCTGCAACCGGCTGCCAAACGGGGCAGTTGGGGCGCGGACGTCTCGTCTGCGCGATCCACGGTGACGCTCGGGCAGCGCTGGCAAGGTGCGCCGTACACGGCCAGACCACGCCCCCGCGTTGAGCGCCACTCCGAGGTCGCGCAGGCAAGATGCCTGCGCCCCAACTGCCTCGGAACGGGGCCGGCAGCCAGCAGGTTGCCCGCAGCCCCCAGTACCGCCGCGCGGAACTGCTCGGCCCGCGGCCGAGTCGCAGGCGCGCTCCCGGGGTCTGCAGTCCCGTTGCCCAGGGGGCACCCGCGCCATCCCTCGCAAGCGAGTCCTGCTACCCCGCCGCCTCTCGGCCCGCGCGCCGGCGTATCCGTACACCCGTTTGCCCGTCGCTCGTGCCTGTGGTATACTCCCAAGCAAGAGAGCCTTGGGAGTCTGCCGGTGTGCGCCCTTCTGTCGCAGCTCGCCTCGCCCTATGGCGGCCATCCCAATGGCCGTACCCAGCCGCCACCCCAACGCAGCCTCGACAGACGGGCAGTGCCTAGAAAGAACAGCGCGATGACCAAGGAGATCGCCTTTCCGTACCCCTTCGCCGGATACTCCAGCCTGGACTTCATCAACTGCTTCGCCAGCGCCTACATGTGCATCGAGGGCTTCGATGGTACCGAGGACTGCTACTGTGGCGGGAAGCGCGCGGTCTGCGATAGCTGTGGCGACTGCAGGACGTCGCTCGGCAAGAAGCAGGAGGAGCTGTTCTTCCTGTTCGGAACCGTGACGGGGTGCAACGCGCTCCGTGACTGCTTCAATGGGCCGACGGAGATGGACAAGCTGATCAGCGACTCCGAGGACAGCATCAGCTTCGCCATGGGCTTCGCTGGATATGAGTACCAGAGGGTCGCCAGCGCCATGGGGGAGGCGGTGGTCGCCTCCGTCGACGCTGGTAGGCCTGTGCTGGCGCGTATGAAGTCGGCCGACCGTGGGAGCTTCCGCGTGATCACCGGCTACCTCGACGGTGGCGCAACACTCCTGTGCCCAGAGCCAACGGGCGCGCAGAGGAAACCGGAGGGCCCGCCCGCCTACGACGAAATCGACAGCCTGTACGTGATCACCGACAAGGGCGAGCCCACGATCACCCTGAAGGACGGCTTCGAGCGCATCATCAGGGTCATGGAGTTCAACCGCGACCAGGCGCTGTGGGATGGCTACATCGCGAAGTTCAGTCACTACTGGGGCGACCTGAGGAATGCCGCGTACGAGGAGATTCAGAGGCGGTTCAGGCGGGTGTGCGAGACGATGTGGCACACCTTCAACTGCCACAACTTCGCTGAGACCTTCCGTCGGGAGCTCTGGCACCGCTTGCCTGACCCGAAGATGCGCGAGCTGTTCCAGGGAGTCGACGCGGCTTACGACCTCACCCATACCCGCTGCTGGCAGGTAATCGCCCTCCAGGACGGCAGGAACTGGACGAAGCGCCTGTACAATGAGCTCGAGTGGGGCTTCTGCAACTGCGTCGTAATGTGCCTGGAAGACCTGAAGAGGAACGATGAGACGGTGCTGGCCCTGATGAAGGAGTGCGCCAGGATGCTGAGTGAGTGACGGCTTAGCCAGCCCCGCTGATGGGCTCCCATACCCCCGCCGCAGCCGCGCACCAGGGCGTGTACCCCGCCGCGGTGCCATTCCAAGCGCGGCCAGGCTTCCCGGGCGGTTAGGCTGGCAGGGCGCGCCAATGGCGGCCTGCCCGCCTTCAGGGGCCGTGAGTCCGAAGGACGCACGGTCAGGGCAGTCTCTTTGTCCCGCAACGGCTACACGTCCGGCTGCCGTCAGACTTCTGTCACTAGCCTGTCACGGCACCATGGTAGGCTCTATCTGTGAATGCTCTCCGGGCTCCGGAACGCGGATGAATGCCTCGGCAGGCCGCGTGGAGGAGGGGAGAGGGCAGTGCACCAGCACTCTGGGCGAGACCTGGTCGTGAGCTGCTGGCAGCCTGAGGCGTTGGAGTCGGCATGACTCCAAGGCCCGTGGCCTTCACTCTGGACCTGACGCGGTCGGGAGGGTCACGGGGCCTCTACGAGGTGACGGCACAACTGCAGCGTTAGCGCGGCGGCGCGACGCCGCCGCTGGTTTGCAGGGGGCAGGGGAGCACGGTCTCCGCTGCCCCCTTTGCATGCCAGCCTCCTTACGCCAGCCCTTCCGGTGCCGGCCTCCGCGACGCTTGACAGCCCTTCAGGGCCGAGTGTAGACTAGGTCATGGCGGCGGGGCGCGGCACGTCTGCGAGCCTTCGCTGACACCCAGTCAGAGACCTCAGCTACGGGCGATTGGCTCAGTGGGAGAGCGCCTCGTTCACACCGAGGAGGTCACTGGTTCGAATCCAGTATCGCCCATAGGCCCCGATCCGCATCCGGATCGGGGCTTCCTTTTCCCCCTCGCAGGACCCGACCCACCGGCGCTCCATCCGCGCTCCCGCCCTTGACGGCGCCACGCACTACACCGCCTCCTGGCCACAGGGCCAACTGGTTGCCGTAGACGCCTCCTTACTACCGCCCCCCCAGCAAGCGTCAGCACCCGCACCTAACGTGTGCCCCTGGCAGGCCGGTGGCATTGGTCACTCCGGGCCGGGCAGAGCTGGGCTGATTCCACCGCGATCTGGTCCTGCCGCCAAGGCCCCCAAGATGCACGGGTGGCAGCCGGCTGGCATCTAGAGGGTCACAGTAGCCCCACGAGGCCAGCCTGAGGAGCTGCTCTAACCCCTGGAGCGACGGCCGCCGCTTGGCGCCGCCGCTACACCGTTGAGGTATGGAGGGCCCATGGCACATGCACGCCCGAGCTGGGGATCGTTCGCTATGGCGTCACTGCTCCTGCTGGTCAGCGCCACCGGACTATGGGCCCAAGTGGCTCTGGACCGGCAGTTGCTGGTGAACCCTGGAGCTGAGGACGGCCCCGCTGCTACGGCGGACAACCTGATCGTGGCTCCGGTTGGGTGGGACACGCGGGGGACCAACTTCACCGTAGAGGCTGACGGGCCGAACAACGGCATCGATGACCTGGAGAAGGCAAGGGTTCACGGGGGTCGGGCTTACTTCTCCGGAGGGCCCAACAACGCCCTCTCACTGGCGGTCCAGGATGTGGACGTCTCGCCGGTGGCCGCCGATGTCGACAGCGGACACCTGCTGGCCATCCTGGGGGCCCAGATGACTGGCTACGGGCACCAGGACGATAGCGCCACCACCACCCTCACCTTCCTCAACGTCCAAGGCCAGCCCCTGGGCGCGGGCGTCACCCTGGGGCCGCAGTCCGGGAACGGCGGCACCTGGCGCTTCCTGCGTGGGGTGGGCGTCGTGCCGAGCGGGACGCGCATCCTGAGGGTGACGCTGACGGCGCGCCGGCTGGAGGGGGCCTACAACGACGCCAACTGGGACAACCTCTCCCTCGTGCTCACCGCGCACCTGCCCGCCGCGCCCCAGCCGGACCCGGCGGCACCCAGCGTCCCCACTACGCCGGCCACCCCGGGCGGCCCCCTCTCCGAGACCTACGGCGCCAATCTGCTGTCCAACCCCGGCGCCGAGGACTCCGCCGCGGACCCCTCGACCGCCTACCAGGTTGTCTACTTGCCCGGATGGACGACTACCGGGAACCTAACGGCCGTTGACTACGAGGTGCCGGCATTCCTGGACCCGGCAGAATCGGACCGGATCGGCGGCGGACGTGCCTTCTTCGCGGGCGGCCCCAGCACCGCGCTCTCGACGGCGGCTCAGGCAGTGGACATCGGCAGCTTCTCGGGTTCCGTGGACGACCGAAGGGTGACGGCGCATCTTGAGGCACAGATGGCCTCCTATCTTGACCAGGCGGATTCGGGTACGGTCCAGGCCACCTTCCTGGACGGCCTTCTGGCGCCCCTTGGCTCCCTGACTCTGGGCCCCTACCACGGCAGCGATCCACTGTACAGCTCCTTCGCCTTCCAGCAGGCGGACGGGGCCGTCCCTCCGGGCACCCGGTTCATCCAGGTCATGCTCATCGCGCGGCGCGAGGCCGGCGACTACAATGACGCCTACTTCGACAACCTGGCGCTCGTGCTGAACCGCACCGCGACCGGGGTGGGGGACGTGAACGGCGATGGCTCCGTCGACGTACGGGATGTGGTGATGGCCCTTCGGGCGACGGTGGGGCTTCTGACCTTGACCGCGGCCCAGGCCGCCCAGGCGGACCTCAATGGAGACGGCAGCGTCAGTGTCGCCGACGTCTCGATTCTCTTGTCACGCATCCTGGGCCTCTAGCGGACGCCCCGAAAGGACCTCCCATGACCGCCTTTCAGAGACGCTGCCGCGCGGTGGCCCTGCAGGCCTGCCTTGTGGCGCTGCTAGCCCCCGCTGTCAGGGCCAATGACTCCAGCTACTTCGTGGTCGATGACCTCAGCTTTGGGGCCCGAACCATCACCTTCGACACGGACACCGACGGGAACCCCGTGGCGGCCACGCCGCTCTTTGAGAGCTCGAAGCCCCTGCGGGACCTCTACGGCGCCTGGGGGGTTCACTTCCGAGGGCCCCGTGAGAGAGACGGCGGGTGCGTCCTGAGCAAGGACAGCGCCTTCCAGGTGGATCCCCACAGCGGGACCAACTTCCTGGCCTTCAACCGGGAGACCACCGCGCAGGGGGGAGGGATCGCTCAGGAGCCCGAGACGATCCTGTTCGACGCTCCTCCCACGGAGGTCTCGCTCCAGGTCGCCAGTGGATTCGAACCGGGCAGCTTCCGGTTGGACGCCTACGACCGGTCTGGGCACGTGGTGGCCTCGGACAGCACGGTGACGCAGGACTGGGCGCTCCTGAAGGTGGAGTCGCCCGGGGGGATCGCTCGCGTAGTACTCCGCCGCAAGGGCCCCAGGGGCAAGGCCGCCGTGACCGTCACCAGCGCCACGGCCGCGCCCGGTGACGCCGTTGCGGTTCGGCTACAGGTGGATGCCGGGGGCAAGTCGCTGGGTGGGTTCCACGCCGCGCTTCAGATGGGCCCCGCGCTCACCCCGGAGGGCGCCGACCCCGTGGTCCTGGGGCCGGTGCTGGCGGGCGGCTATCTCGCGGCGAACGCTCCGGAGCCGGGGTCAGTCACCTTCTCTGCCGTGGCGACGGTCCCCAGAGACGGCCCGGGCGTGCTGGTGAGCGTGATGGTCAGGGTCCCACTGGGAACCGCGGCGGGGGACTACCCCCTCACTCTGACCGACGTGCAGCTCAACGACGCGGCCGGTGACCCCATCACCGTGGAGACAGCGGACGGCACGCTCCGAGTCGTGGGGCCCCCGCCGCCCATGGGCCTCTGCGGCGACCTGAGCGGCGATGGGAAGGTGAACATCGTAGACGTGATTCAGGCCCTTCGTCTGGTGGCGGGGTTCACGGCCCCAACAGACCAGCAGAAGAACGCCGCCTGTGGGTACAAGCTGGACATTAGTCTCGTCGTCCGACTCCTGCGGGTGGCCGTGGGCCTGTCCGGACCTCTGCAGCCGAAGGGAGCCTAGCGATGCTGCCACGGATAGCCACCTGGTTACCTGCTTGGCTCCTGCTGGCGGCCCTGGTCCGAACGGCGCCTGCTCACGCTGAGGATGTGGTGATCGGCTTCGATGGCCTGCCAGACGGGACCACGGTCGGCACCCAGTACCACAGCCTGGGGGTGGACTTTCAGGGGGGGCAGTACCCGCTCCTCGCCACGACCTACGCGGCCGCACGGTCGGCCACCAACGTCCTCGGCATCAACAACCCGGCTGGGGAGTTTTCCTACATCCGGCTGATCGGTACCTTCACGAACCCGCACCATACCTTCGTGCAGATGTGGGTCGAGGACGCTCCCGCGAAGGATTTCACACTGACGGGCTTCGACCTAGGGCACAACAAGGTCGCTGAGACGACGCTTCACCGGGGTGGGCAGTCCGGCGTGTACGACGCCGTCTCCATCACCACCTCCGGCCCGGTGATCGCCAGCTTCGACGTCACCGGCCCCTTGGTTAACAGCGCCTTCGTGGACGACCTACGGTTCGATGACATCGGCACCCTGGAGGGGCCGGACTTCGGCCTGCTGGCCCCGCGCACGCCGGTTGTGCAGCTCGAGCCAGGAGGCCCGCCGGTGGTCGCGCAGGTGGGAGTGATCCGTCGCGCGGGGTCCTCCGGGGCCATCAACTTCGGCGTGGGTGCACTCCCCGCGGGCGTCTCCGCGGTGGTAACGCCCAACCCCGCCACCGACGCAGCCGGCGGCACCGTCCAGGTGGCGTTTCAGGCTAGCGCCGGAGCAAGCCCCATCGGGGTGACGCACACGCAGTTGACAGGGACGCCCGCCGCCGCTGCCGGCGCCTACGGGGCCCACGCCGTCCCCCTGGGATTCACCGTGCTGGACAGCTACGATGCCGAGGTCATCGGCATCGAGGTGACCCAGGGGATCCAGCAGTACGACCTTCCACAAAGGACCAGCCTCGACTCCGTGGACCCGGTGAGCTACAACCAGGCGGGTCGCGCGGGAGTGCCCCTGGCACTCGGCGCCACGACCAAGGTCAGGGTCTTCAGTGACCTTCGAAGCCCCTCCAAGGCGGGCGGCCTTCCTACACTGGCGGTGACCCTCAACGGCTACCGCGACGGCCAGCTCCTGCCGGGCAGCCCGCTTCAGGACGAGAGCACAGCGGGCCTCCTGCCTGTCCCTGGCCCGGGCACGGTGACTGACGATCTCAGGTCCGGCAAGCAGAAGGGCGGTGCGAGCCTGTTCACCCTGCCCGCCTCCTGGACCAGCGGTACCCTGACCCTCGTGGCTCGGATCGATGAGATTGGCTCCTTCTTCCCGCTGCCAGGGCACGACTGCTGCCTGGGCAACAACGTCTTCACACTCACCGACGTCGCCTTCACCCCAACCCATGGGGTGTCGATCTCCCCTATGGCCCTGGAGGTCAAGGACCCCCAGGGTCTGAACCTTATCCGTCCGGAGTACTTGACCGACGAGACGCGAAACCTTCTCCCCATCGGTGACCACCAGTTCCAGTGCTGGGGGACGCTGGGCTATGACGGCTTCATCGACATCACGGACATCTGGAACGACAACGACAAGGATGTGGATGCCACCAAGCGAGGGTCTATGGTGGTTGCGCGGCTCCACGACCGTGCCGACGACTGGAACTACCTCGGGCAAGGCGACCTGGTGGTCGGCTACTACCCAGGCAGCGATGCCACGAACAGGGTCCGGAGCGTCACCTCCAACTCGGTAGCGGCGGTTCAGGCCTTCAACCGGCCTCTCTCCGCCATCGCGCACGAGATCGGTCACCTGATGGGGCGCAACCACGCCAGTGGCGCCTGCGATGCCGACAAGGAGAAGTCCCCCTTCGACGAGTGGCTGCCGGACAAGAAGGGCTACCTTCAGGGGGTGGGGTTCGACCGGCGCACCAACCAGGTGCTCTTCCCTCCGCGCGATGGCAGCGCCCCGAACTACTACGACTTTATGGGCTACTGCGGCCAGAACTCCGGCGGCGACCCAGACAAGTGGATCTCGGTGCCGGGCTGGATCGACACCCTTGGGAGGCTTGCCGCCGGAGCGCCGGGGGTGGTCCCCGCGCAAGGTGCCCAGCCTGCCCAGAGCCGGCCCCGCCCCCTGCAGGCGGCGCTGCCTCAGTTGCGCGTCCACGGCTTCGTGGATGCCGATGGGTCAGTGACACTGACCAAGGTCGCCCCGGGCGACCCGGAGCGCCCGATCGCCCCGGACCCCGCATCGCCTTACCACCTGGTCGTAAAGGACGCGAACGGCGTAGTATTGGCGGACGCCGCCATGGCGCGGGAGAGCGTGCACGTAGATGACGACCCCGCGGAGCGCACCTTCCTCACGACGCAGGTTCCCGATGCGGACACCCGGAGCGTCGAGATCCAGAAGGGCGGTGTAGTAATGGTCCACCGCGACCGCAGCGCCAACGCCCCTGAGGTAGCGGTGACCGAGGTCAATTCGGACGTCATCCGCGCCGGGGTGCGCGTCACCACCGCCAAGTGGACGGCCACCGATGCCGACGGGGACGCCCTCACGGCGAAGGTGGACTACTCCCCAGACGGGGGGAAGACCTGGAAGCCCCTCTGGTTCGGCCCCAACGCCGGAGTGGCGACGCTGCCGGCCAGCATGATGCCAAGCTCCGCTGGGGGACTGATCCGCGTCCGCGTCAGCGACGGCTACAACCTCACCACCGCGGTCTCGCCGCCCTTCGCCGCGGCCGGCGGCCCACCGCGCGCCCGCATCCTGTACCCGGCGCCCGGGCTAAGCGTGCGAGCTGGCTCGGGGCTGGTGCTGAGTGGCGATGGGGTGGATGACCAGGGGAAGGCCATCCCGGACGGCGGACTGACCTGGTACATCGGCGATACCGCCGTCGGAACCGGCCAGGACATCACCGTTCCGAACCTGTCTGCCGGGACTGCCCGGATCCGCCTGGTCGCCACTGACGCACTGGGCCGAACCCAGACCCAGGAGGTAGCGGTGGATGTGGTGCCCTGACCCGCACGATGCACGAGGCGCTTGCGCGTCGAACATGTCGATGGCTAGGCGTCTGAGTCTAGAACAGCTCTACCCCGTCGCCCAGATCGGTGGAGGTGTAGCCGTCCGCCACATGGTCAGGCGGAGCGGGCGAGGTGGGGGAGGCGCTGCCGGTGGCGTCCTGGAGGAACCGGTGGTGAATGTCGCGCTCTGATGCCATGGAGTAGATGGCTTGCAGATCCGCGTGGCTGCGGGGGTGGGGGGGGCCGGAGGTAAGGAGCTGGGGCTGCCAGTCACCGAGAAGGGCGCCCAGGAGCGACAGGGCGTGGTCGAAGAGGGGAGAGACCTGCGAGGCGCGCTCCGCGAGCTCCCCAGCGTCGCGCAGGTCCTCGGTCAGGGCGCCCGCCACCCGAAGCGCCGACGCCAGGCTGAGGGACACCTCCTGGTTGGCCCTCTCCACGGACTCCGCGAGTCCGGCTAGATCGGCCCTCACGCTCTCGGTGTCTCGGGACAGTAGGTGCGAGTGGTCCTGGGTGTCCTCCTGGGTCGAGGTCTGGTTCACCACCTGTTCGATGGCTATCAGGTGCCGCATGACGGCTCCCGTGTCCTCCTTGGTTCGAGCGCCAACCGACTCTACCCCTACCGCCAGGGCGCGCAGTGCCGCTCCCTCGGCGCCCAGACACGACGTCTCGACGATGGCGTTCAGCGCCGTGCGATGCATGCGTACCTGAATGCTCTGAAGGTCCTTCACGCCCATGGTCGTCTCCTGAACCGAGGACAGGGCCAGGTCGAAGGTGCCGATCACGGCCTGTGAGGCCTTGGCGTAGTGACCGTAGAGCGGACACACCGCGCGAAGGCACTCCTCGATGGCCGCCACGAAGGAGCCGCCATCCTGGGCGACCTGCGAGGCGAGCTTCGAGGTGTCCCCCGAGAGCTCGCCGACCCGCGACTGAAGCGACGTGAGGCTGTCGACCATCGCGCTGACCGTGCCTTCCACCAGGTCGCGCGTACAGCGGAGTTGTGATCGCTGCAGCCCCAACAGGCCCAGGTCGATATCGCTCTGCTCGTGCGTCGAGGTCTGCCGTGGGGGGCTCAGGGCGGAGACTCTGTGCTCGATCCGCTGCCGCGCTATGTCCTGGACCTGAAGGAAGGTCACCAGGCTGTCCACCACGGCCCGTATCTTCGTGTACTGCCCATCAATGCTCTGGGCCGTAGACCCTGACAACTCAGCGCGAGCGCTTAGGGGATCCAGAACCGCCTTGGTGTGCTGAACCAGGCGCCCCTGCTCGGCCCTCCTCTGCGCTTCCACGCGGCCCGTCTGGCCCAGCGCGTCCCTGACCAGCCGTGCCACGGAGTTGGCGCTCTCGCCCAGGCTCTTAGCGTGGCACCCACTGCTCCGCTGTCGATGCGGTAGGCCTCGATCCGCGACAGCACGCCGATGGTGGCAAGCAGGCGGGGGTGCTGGGGAAGGCGTAGCAGGGGGGAGCGGGCCTCCTGGAGTTCGGCGAGAACGGCCTCCATCCTGTCTCTGCTGCCGTCCACCACCTGCTGCACACGCTCCATGTCCTGAACCATCTGCCGCAGCATCTCGATGGCGCGCGGGATCTCGTCCCCTCCGGCCAGCATGGCGGCCTGCTTGGAGTGGGCGGTCACCTCTCTCGTGCGGCTGGAGATGGCCTGCAGGCTCTTGGCGACTCGTTGGAACTCCTCTGCCACGCCAGAGTTAAGGTCGCCGAGGGCATCGCACACCTCCGCGAGGGCTGCCCGCTGGCCAGAGAGGGAGGGAGCCGAGCTCCCGATGTGAGGATCGGGCCCGTTGCAGAGGTTGCCCATGGTGCATCTCGCTTCTAGAGTATCAGCGTGAAGGGGAAGGGCCCTGGCCTCAGCGGCGGCTTGGCTATACCAGTACCTTGGAGATCACCGTCAGCAGCTTCGGCGGCGCGAAGGGCTTGGTGATCCACCCGGTAGCCCCCGCGGCCTTGCCCTCCATCTTCTTCTCCACCTGGCTCTCGGTGGTCAGCATTAGGATGGGGGTGTGTTTGGTGCCGGGCAGGCCACGAAGGGCGCGGATCAGCGAGATGCCGTCCATCACCGGCGTATTTAGGTCGGTGATCACCAGGTCCAGACGCTGGCCTTCGGCCTTCTTCAGCCCGTCCTGCCCGTTCCCCGCCGCCACCACCTCGAAGCCAGCCTCCCCCAGAGTCAGCGAGACCATCTCGCGCACGATCAGTGAATCGTCAACAATCATCACTCGCTTGGACATGAGACCTCCCTAAGCAGTAACCATCATTCCAGGCAGCCCCGAGTCACCGGGGCCGCCGATGCTACAGAGCGCTATCCAGCCAACCGGACCAGCTCCTGCGCCACCTGCTTCAGGGGAATCACCCGGTCGACTCCACCCAGCCGGATCGCCTCGGCCGGCATCCCGAAGACGACGCAGGATGCCTCGTCCTGGGCAAGGTTGAACGCGCCGGACTCCTTCAGCTCAACCATTCCCCTGGCGCCGTCATCGCCAATGCCTGTCAGAAGGACGCCTATGGCGTTGCTGCCGGCGCAGCGGGCGGCGGACCGGAAGAGCACGTCGACGGAGGGCCGGTGACGGCACACCAGGGGGCCCTCCTTCGTCTGCACCAGGTACCGCATGCCGCTGCGCCTCAGCAGGAGATGGCGGTTCCCGGGGGCGATCAGCGCCTGACCGCGCGCAACCGGGTCCCCGTCCTCGGCCTCCTTCACGGAGATGCGGCAGAGCCCGTCCAGCCGGGAGGCAAACTGCCGGGTGAACCTCTCCGGCATGTGCTGCACCACCACCACACCGGGCGCGTTCGGCGGCAGCCCGCTGAGCAGCTCCCGCAGAGCCTCGGTTCCGCCCGTCGAGGCCCCGACGACGACGACCTGGTCCGTGGTCTGGAACCTCACTCTTGGGGAGGGCTTGGGGACGACTGCGTCAGCCGTCAGCTTGGGGGTCACGGCCATGGGGGCGGCAGGCCGCCCACGGCCGCCGGACCTAGGCATCCGGGCCTGCGACGCCGACTTCACCGCGTCACAGATGCTGAGGCGGGACTCCTCCAGGAACTCCTTCGCCCCGAGCCGGGGCTTGGTGATGATCTCGACGGCGCCCTTCTCAAGCGCGGTCAAGGCCACATCGGACCCCTCCTCGCTCAACGTGGAGCAGATCACCACCGGGATGGGGTGCTGAGACATGATCTTCTCTAGGAACGTGAGCCCGTCCATCCGGGGCATCTCCACGTCCAGGACGATCACGTCCGGGACCTCCTTCTGGATGTACTTCACAGCCACGTAGGGATCCGTGGCGGTAGCCATGACTGACAGGGAGGGGTCCGTCTCCAGGACCTCCGTGAGCACCTGGCGGACCAACGCCGAGTCATCGACGACCAGGACTCGGATCTTCCGACCAGCGCGCGTATCCCTGTCCCTTATCACCGTCAGGCCGGCTTCCTGTGAACCGAGGTCCCCACCGATTCCACCGGGATCTTCAGCTCGGCCAAGGACTCGGAGTGCCCCACGAAGAGGTAGCCCCCCGGCCTCAGATGCTCGCAGAGCCTGTTGACTACGGCCTCCTGTGTTGGTCGGTCGAAGTAGATCATCACGTTTCGGAAGAAGATGTCATCGAACTGGTCGCCCGCCTTGTACTGGGGCCACATGAAGTTGAGCTGGTGGAAGCTGATGCGGCGCCGAAGCTCCGGAACCATGCGAACGAGGCCATCACCCCGGTTGGCGCTGCGCATAACGTAGCGGGCCCGAAGGGCAGGACTGGCTCCCTCGCTGCCTCAGCCCGAGGGCTAGATGGTGCCCGGAGGGACTCCGAGCTGCAGACCTATCGCTAGGTCAGGCATGACAGGCTCCTCGGAACCACTGAGGCCCTGGGGCGGATAGCGTAGGGGGTACCTAGACAGGGCGCGCTTGCGCCAGGAGGGTGGCAGGGATGACCGAGGAGAGAGACAGGCTAGGCCCGGCAGGGCGGTACCAGCACGACCACCCCCCAGTGAGGAATGTACACGAGTTGTTCCGGGAGTCGATGACGCCTGGGCAGCGCATTGCAGACCGTGTGGCAGCGGCCGTCGGAAGCTGGCCCTTCATCATCACCCAGAGCCTTCTCCTCGCCGCCTGGATCGCCTTCAACGTGTACCTGGTGGTGATGGAGAGAGCCCGCCCCGGCTACCTGCGCGCCTGGGATCCCTATCCCTTCATCCTCTTGAACCTGATGCTGAGCTTCCAGGCGGCTTACACCGGCCCCGTGGTGATGATGAGCCAGAACCGCCAGGGCGAGAAGGACCGCCTGATGGCTCAGAACGACTACGAGGTGAACCAGAAGGCGGAGCGTGAGATCCAGGTGGTGCTGGAGCACTTGGTCCACCAGGACGGCCTGATCCTGAAGACCCTTGCAGACCTCGAGGCACTCATGCTTGAGCCGACCCTGCGAGACCTGGCCGCCAAGGTGGACGCGCTGCAGCGCGAGTTGGAGCGGGGGCGGGCGAGTGGGGACGGCAAGCCCGGCCAGCCGGAGGGCGTACTCGATCGACGCGAGGGCTAGACCCTTCGGCACGGCGCCAGGCTACCGGCACCAGCTACCGTCTGTCCGCCCGCACGGCGGCGAGGATGGGGCCAAGAGCGATGCCAAGAAGCACCGCGACGTACACCGCGCCTGGGATGGGCGCCCACCAGGGACCGTTCCATACCCACTCCACGAACACCCTCACTAGGTACCTCCTCCGGAAGGGTCTATCTGGCGGCCCGAGCCCAGCACACCAATGGCTCTAGCGCTTCACTGCTGGAGGGTGCCACTTCCACGGGGCCACGGGGTTCGGCCCGCCCCAGAGCCCGACTCGGGCCCGCCGAGCCCCTGCCTCCAGGCTGGAGTAGGCGGAGCTCTTTCCGGGCACGGCCCACGCCAGGCCTGTCGTCAGCAGGTTGCCGCCGAGGTCCTGTCCCCCGAGCCACACCACGGCTACCGGGCCGCCCTTCGGGCCCGCACCCCTGGGCTCCACCTGGACCGCCTTCCCCTTCAGCAGGGCAGTTACGTACTGGCGGCAGCGGTCGCCGAAGTCCTGCCTGGGATGGGGGGTGGCCACCCCGTAGACCTGGACCAGCTCGACGGTACCGTCCGCACGCCTCACCTTCAGAAGGCCACCCTCAACAACGCTCGTAACCGTTCCGGTCCAGGCCCGCGCCTTCGAAGCGGCCACACTTCCGCGTGATGGCTGCCGGCCGCGCCCGGGCGCGCTGCTGGTTGCGGGCCGGGCAAGGGCGATCTGGGAGGCGGCGATACCTGTTGCCAGCAGTACTGAAAGACCGACTCGCGATCTCTTGAGACTTACGGTCACTCCCATGCCCCCTATATCCA
>DASXUI010000419.1:0-7070 GCA_036504955.1 Armatimonadota bacterium | reverse complement strand
AGTGGTTGGTTGGTCTTCTCCGTGCCCTCTGTGTCTCTGTGGTGGGGCAGTTGTGGGGCCGTGCTGCCCCTACAGCCCAGCGATGTCCTCGGCGGTTAGGACTACTGTGTCGGTGGATTGGAGGCTCTCGATGGCGTATTCGAGGCGCTCCACGCCGAAGACGATCACCGCGATGGCGATGGGGTACATGTATTCGATGTTGATGCCCTTGTCTCCCAGCACGCTCAGCGCGCTGGACAGGGCGCCGGGGCGGTCAGGTACCCGGACGCACAGCACGTCCGAGCAATGAACCGTGAAGCTCCGAGCCTTCAGCGCGCTGAGAGCCTTGTTCGTGTCGTCCACGATGAGCCGAAGTATGCCGTACTCGCTGCTATCGGCCACGCTGAAGCCGCGCACGTTCACCCCGGCATCGCCCAACACCTTGGTGACGTCAGCCAGTCGGCCGGCCTTGTTCTCCAGGAAGACAGCAAGCTGTTGTACGCTCATCAGTTGCCCTCCTTGCGCAGATCCCGGACCCTTTTCGCCTTCCCCTCGCTGCGCTCGATGGTCTTGGGCTCCACCAACCTCACCCGAACGCTCAGGCCGAGCACGCTCTCGATTTCGTGCCGGATCCGCTTGGACAGGGTCTCGAGTTGGCGAATCTCGTCGTTGAAGAAGCGCTCCTCGACCTCGACCCAGACCTCCATCTCGTCTAGGGCGCCGTTCCGGTTGATCACCAGCAGGTAGTGCGGCTCCGTCCCCTCGAGCTGCATCAGCACGCTCTCAATCTGGGATGGGAAGACGTTGACGCCACGTATGATAAGCATGTCATCGGTGCGGCCGGAGACGCGAGCCATCCGCGAGGTTGTGCGCCCGCAAGCACAGGGCTCGTGGGTGAGCCGTGTGATGTCGTGCGTCCGGTACCGAAGTAGCGGCAGCGCCTGCTTCGTCAGGCAGGTGACGACTAGCTCGCCCTCCTCGCCAGGCGCGACGGGCTTGTCCGTGGCAGGGTCGACCACCTCGGCGATGAACATGTCGTCCGCGAAGTGCAGCCCGCTCTGGCACTCACACTCGAAGGAAACTCCGGGACCGATGATCTCACTCAAGCCGTAGATGTCGTGCGCTTTGATCCGTAGCTTCGACTCAATCTCGCGTCGGATCCCGTCGGTCCAGGGCTCCGCTCCAAAGACGCCGGCCTTCAGCTTCAGGTCGCCCACCACCCCCATCTCCTCCATCACCTCCGCCATGTTCAGGGCGTAGGAGGGGGTGCAGGCCAGGATGGTGCTGCCGAAGTCCCGCATGATCATCACCTGGCGCTTGGTGTTGCCGCCGGAGATGGGGATGACCGAGGCGCCCACCTTTTCGGCGCCGTAGTGGGCGCCCAGGCCGCCCGTGAAAAGCCCGTAGCCGTACGCGACATGAACGACATCGGTGGAGGTCGCGCCCGCGGCGGTGAAGGTGCGTGCCATCAACTCGGCCCAGGCATCCAGGTCGGCGCGGGTGTACCCCACGACGGTAGGTTTGCCGGTAGTGCCGGAGGAGGAGTGAATACGGACGACCTGCTCCATTGGCACGCAGAAGAGCCCGAAGGGATAGCTGTCGCGGAGGTCGTCCTTGACGGTGAAGGGCAGCTTGGTGAGGTCGTCTAGCGAGCGGATGTCCAGGGCGCGGGCGCCGCAGGCATCCAGCTTCTGGCGATAGACTGGGGAGTTGCGGTAGAGGTAGTCAACCAAATGCCGGAGGCGATCAAGCTGGAGTCCCTCCAGTTGCTCCCGCGGCATGCATTCGTAGCGAGGGTTCCAGATCATGGTTGTAGTCTTCTTCAGTGTGTGGGGCCCCAGGTTTGGGGCAGGCAGGACCCAAGCTCGGGTGCCCGCCGGATGGAACAGTGATTCCTTCGCTGTCTAGTCCAGGCCTGCCTCCCGGCCAAGCTGGAAGGCCCTTCGGTTAACCTCGAGTAGTGCTGGCTTGATCTGAGCCTCCAACGCCTCGCTCCAGGCTGACTCCGTCAGCGAGAGATAACGCGAGACAACCCCGAGCAGGGCAACGTTGGCGGTGAGGGGGTGCCCCGCGACGCGCGCCAGCTCCAGGGCATCTACCGCGATCACCTTCAGCCCTCGGCCCCTGAGCGGCTCCTCCACCTCCTCCGGGTAGGTGGCAACCCCGGCGAGGACCGGCGCGGGGAGTATGGATTGGCGGTTGAGCACCACCATCCCAGCCGGGCGCAGGAGTGGGGCATACCGTAGGGCCTCCAGCCGCTCAAAGGAGAGCAGCAGATCGGCTTCGCCAACGGCGATCACCGGGGAGAAGACCTCCCGCCCGAAGCGCACGTGGCTCACCACGCTGCCGCCGCGCTGGGACATACCGTGGATCTCGCTCTTCTTCACGTCCAGGCCGTCAGCAAGAGCAGCGCGGGACAGGAGCTCACCGGCAAGAACGGTCCCCTGCCCCCCCACACCGGCCAGTAGTACGTTTGTTGTGGTCAAGGGCAGCTATCCTATCGCGTCGAAGGGGCAGATCTGAGCGCATTCACGGCAGCCGGTGCACAGAGTCGGGTCGATGGAGGGAGCCTGCTCCCCTTCGGCCGCGGGGAGGATGCCAGGGCACCCCAGGGTTCCGCAGGCCCCGCACGCCAGGCAGGCGTCGGGATCCACGGTGAGGGCGGGCTTCCAGGACTTGCGGTCCACCAGCGCGCAGGCTCTACGGACGATCACTACGCTGGGCTTCGGGTGCCCCACCGCCGCCCGGATCGCGCTGTCCAGCGCGTCCATCTCGTAGGCGTCCACGACACGGACGTCCTCCACTCCCACCGCCCTCACCAGCCCCTCGAGGTCCAGCACGTGGGTTGGTGTGCCGGTCAGCGTTCGGCCCGTCGCCGGGTGCTCCTGCCGGCCTGTCATAGCCGTGGTGCTGTTGTCCAGGATGAGCACGGTGGTGTTCCCCTGGTTGTAGACCACGTCGATAAGCCCGGTGATGCCGGAGTGCACGAAGGTGGAGTCACCGATGACAGCGACCTTGGGGCCTTGGTGGCCAGCCTTCTCCGCACCAAGAGCCATGCCGATGCCGGCGCCCATGCAGAGCTGGCTGTGCATGGCGGACAGAGGTGCGGAGAAGCCGAGGGTGTAGCAGCCGATGTCGCCGAACACGGTGGCTCCCAACTCGCGGAGCGTGTAGAAGACCGCCCGGTGAGGGCATCCGGGGCACATCACAGGGGGCCGGCCGGGCAGCGGGCCGGCGAAGGGAGCCGGAGCCAGGCGTTCCTCCCCTCCCAGTGCCGCGGCAACGATGCCAGGGTCCAGCTCGCCGTAGACGGGGAGGAGCGACTTCCCCTCCACCTCGATGCCCAGCGCCCGGACGTGCTCCTCGAGATAGGGGTCCAACTCCTCCACTATGTAGAGCCTGTCCACCTTGCCGGCGAACTCACGGATGAGCCGCTCCGGCAGAGGGAAGACCAGGCCCAGCTTCAGCACAGAGGCATCCGGCACCGCCTCGCGGGCGTACTGGTAGGAGACACCGGCGGTGATGATCCCCACCCTCGTATCCCGCCACTCAGTCCGGTTGACAGGGGCGGTCTCGGCATACTCCCGCATCTCCGCCAGACGGCGCTCCAGCACCTTGCGCCGCTCTCGGGCGTGGGCGGGCACCATCACGTACTTGGTGGGGTCGGTGACGTAGGGCTTAAGGGGGATCTCCACACGCTCTCCAAAGGTCACGGGAGACTTGGCGTGGGAGACACGGGTCGTGCTTCTCAGGAGCAAAGGCGTGTCGAAGCGCTCGCTTAGCTCGAAGCCAAGCACCGCCATCTGGAGCGCCTCCGCGCTGTCCGAAGGCTCCAGCATTGGCGCCTTGGCCGCGCGCGCGTAGTGCCGACTGTCCTGCTCGTCCTGAGAGCTGTGCATGCCAGGGTCGTCCGCGACGAGCACCACGAGTCCGCCGTTGATGCCGGAGTAGGCCGAGGTGAAGAGCGGGTCCGCGGCCACGTTCAGCCCGACATGCTTCATGGTGACGAGCGCCCGCGCGCCGCCCAGGCTGGCCCCGAGGCCTACCTCCAGCGCCACCTTCTCGTTAGGCGACCACTGCGAGTGGACCTCAGACCACTGGACCATTGTCTCCAGGACCTCCGTGCTGGGGGTACCCGGATAACCAGTCGCCACGCGGACGCCGGCCTCGTAGGCACCACGGGCTATCGCTTCATTGCCAGACAGGAGCACACGCAACAGGGGTACCCTTCGAATTCCGGGAGTCGCACACCTCACCGGCCTAGCCGCCGACGCGGCGGGGCGACCCGGTGGAAGCGCTTGCTGGAAGGAGGAGAGAGGGGGCGGAAACAGCGCCTGGGCTGTTCACCAGCCACAGAACCATTATATCGGCGCCCGTCGGGAGTGTCCAACCAGATAGGGGGCTGAGGGGGCTGAAGGGACTCAGGGGGCTGAGGGGAGGGGACCTCAGCGGCCGCCTTGGGCGTTTCCCCTCAGCCCCTTCAGTCCCCTGAGCCCCCATTGCCCCTCGCCCTTACGCTGGCACCTCCACGGTCACTTCGCGGCCCTCGCGGGAGGACCGGTAGATGCCGTCGATGATGACGTCCACGAGAAGCACGCCCTCGGGGTCGACGGGGGAGGGCTTGCCCTCGCGGATGGCGTCGAGGAAGGCCCGGATCTCGCCGCTGAAGCCGTCGAGTGGAGGCAGCGATACCGGTGTAACGTCCGTCATCACGCCGAACTCATCGCGGAAGAGCGTGAGGTTGGGCCGAAGCTGCAGGCCGCCCTTGGTGCCGAGGATGACGCTTGGGCCCAGGGTTGCCGCGTGAGCCGCCCAGTAGCTGACGAAGTGTAGCACCAGACCGTTCTCGAAACGGACAAAGGCGGCGCCGAAGTCCTCCACCTCGATCTCCTCGGGCCTGTGGCCCCAGTCGCCGGGGACGTTGGGTAGGGCCTTGCCGAGCTTGGTGCTCACGGTTGCGGAAACGCTGACAGGCTTCGGGTGCCCCATGATGGACATGAAGGCGTCCAGGTCGTAGCAGCCAATGTCGGCGATGGTCCCACTGCCGGAGGTCTCCTGCTTCAGGAAGCTGCCGCCGGGGATCCGCCGCCGTCCGCCGCCGATCATCTGGCCGAAGTAGACCTCTCCCAGCGCGCCGCTCTGCACCATCTTGCGGGCCGTGATCTGCTCGTGGCCAAAGCGCGGCCAGAACCCGATCTGGAGGATCTTCCCGCTTTCGCGGTAAGCTTGCACCATCGCGATGGAGTCCTCGAGGCGGGAGGACATGGGCTTCTCGCAGAGGACGTGCTTGCCCGCCTTCAGGGCGTCCACCGTGCAGAGCCGATGGGCGCGGTTCCAGGTGCAGATGCTGACCGCGTCGATCTCCGGAATCGCCAGCAGCTCGCGGTGGTCCGTGAACCAGCGGTCCGCGCCCCACTTCTCCGCGGCCGAGCGCGCCCGCTCCTCCACGATATCCGCGACGGCCACCAGCTTCACATCTGGCATCTGTGAGTAAGCCTTGAAGTGCCCTCCTGAGATTCCTCCGGAACCGATCAAGCCAATGTTTAGCTGCTTCATTCGCTGCTCTCCTGAGCGCCCCCCACCTTCCAGCGAGTGGGCCCCTTCCCTAGGTTCCTCTCCCTGTCGCGCGACCAGGCAAGTGCCGCAGAAGCCGCGCTGCTTGGGGCTATCTTCAGCCATCGCCGGGCCAATCCTGCCCACGGCGTGGCCAATCGGAAAGGGTTGCCCTGCGGATCGAATCCACGGACGGGGGTGTCAGGTGCCCCGAGGAGACGCGCGGAAGGGCGCATCCGAGAGAGCCTGTGAGGGGAGACCGAGGGGCTGCCGGGGCAGCTCGGACGTTCTTTCGTGCCCAGGATTGGGCCGGAGCGAGGGCCTGGGGGGCTAGTGGGGGTGGGAGAGGCGCTTGAAGAGGCGGACGGTGGTGCCGTCGTCGTAGCGGTTGAACGTCACGTCGTCCATCAGGCCTCGCATCAGGGACACGCCGTAGCCACAGGAACGGAAGTTCTCAGCAACCGGAGTCGGGACCGAATCTGGGTCGAAGCCGGTCCCCGTGTCGGCAACCTCAATCGTGATGCCTTCAGAGTCGTAGCGGCAGGAGACAAACACGCTGTCGGAGCTACCGTGAGGAGAGCCATGCTTGATGCCGTTCAGAGCGGCCTCACCGACGGCGGTCTGAATCGTCTCGACTTCCTCGGAGCCAAAGCCATGGGCCCGAGCGAAGTCCCCTACCCGTCTCCTCACATCCCTTACGGCCTTCAGCTCCGCCGGGACTGAGAAGCGGGTACAGCTCGGCTGAACGGTTGTTCCCGTCGCCATTCCCGTGATCCACACTGCTTCCAGCATCTCGTCAGCCCCCTGCGCCACCCAGACGCTCTTACCCTTCGCGTCCCTACACTACCTCTGACTACGCTTGCACCACTTAGGTGCCCGAGGCCTGACCAGGCAAGCGTCGCCCATCTCAGCCCTCTTGGGCCGCGCCCTTCACTGGGGCTCGTGGAAGCCTGCGCCTCGTGCATGGCACAGGGCAGGACCTTAGCCTGGTATCGATATGCCGCAACACAGGTCCGCATGCAGCAGGCACCGTGCAGCGGCCAGATGAGCGTCCCGAGCTAGCCCCTACTTTGCTCCGAGCCGACTGTGATCGGGCATCACCAACCGGGGCCGAGAGGGCCTTGCCCCAGAGCCCGACACGGCTAGCTCACTCCGGCAAGCTCACTGGCTCCCAGGACGATCATTCCCGATCTGGGCCTGCATCCTCGCTACGTATCCGGAACGCTCGCGGCGCCCCAGTCGGGCCGACCTCAGGTCGGGCCCGAACCCCGCCCCGCGTGACCCTTGGGCGCTTGCCAGGAGGTGATACCAGCAACGGAGCGCCCGCCCCATTCGCCTACTGCCGTTGTGTCGGCAGACTGATGCCGGATCTACATGGTGGTTCCGGGGCCCCTGTCGGACGCGCTGGAGATGGGCGAGGAGAAGCCTGATGTGCGACGAGTCCCCATCCACCAGAGTCCCGCATCCGTGTGGCGACGTGAGCCGCGCCAACCGGGTAGGCCGCCGGGAGAAGCGCCAGGCGTCGCCCGCGCCTCCGC
>DASXUI010000418.1:0-5767 GCA_036504955.1 Armatimonadota bacterium | reverse complement strand
ACCGCGTTCGTGCCCTTGCGTTTGGCGACCGAGAGCGTGACCGCGGGCTCCACGCCTCGCTTCGCGGCCGGCGTGGCGCCCCCGGCCCGGTGTTCAGCCCCTTCTCCGAGCCCTGTGAAGACGTAGTTGGCCGGCTCCTCGGCCTCATCGGCGACCGTGGCCACGTCGCTGGCGTAGACGGGGCGTCCCTGGGAGACCCCGACGACTACTCTCCCGACGTCCTCGGCGCTGGTCAAGAACCGCCCGGTGCGTACCTTGAGCTCTCGGTTGCCCTCGCTGAAGCTCCCTGAGGGCAGCTCCTGATTGGCTTGGCCCAGGCGCTCCGCGACGGCCAGCGGCGAGAGCTGGTAGCCCGCCAGTCTACCGGCGTCCAGCGTCACCCGGATCTGGCGACGCTGCCCGCCGATCAGCGTGGTCTCCGAGACGTCCGGAACCTGCTTCAGCTCGCGGTCCAGGGCTGCCGCCACCCGGCGAAGCTCGTAGTGGCCGTAGCGGGCGCTGGACAACGTGAGTGCCAGGATAGGCACGTCATCAATGCTCCGGACCTTGACCAGGGGCTGGGAGACTCCCTGAGGGATTCGATCCTGGTTGCCCATCAGCTTGTTGTAGGTGCGGACGACCGCCTTCTCCTCGTCGGTGCCCACGTAGAAGCGCAGGATCGCCATGCTCATCCCGTCGGAGCTGGTGGAGTAGACGTACTCCACGCCCGGGATCTCCCAGAGCAGCTTCTCCATGGGCGAGGTGACCCGCTGTTCGACCTCCTTGGGACTCATGCCGGGGGCCTGGACCATGATGTCGATCATGGGGACGATGATCTGCGGCTCCTCCTCACGAGGGAGCTTGGCGACCGCGAAGAGCCCCAGCATTACGCTGGCCGCGATGATCAGCGGGGTGAGCTTGCTGTCGATGAAGAAGTGGGCGATTCGTCCGGCGAACCCTAGCTTGGGTGTCATCGCCGTGCTCCCTCGGGGGAGACCGCCTGCCCGTCATGCAGCTCGTCTACACCGCGGGCCACCAGGTTCTCGCCGGAGCTGAGTCCCGAGAGGACCTGCACCTGGTCCCCCTCGGCCTGGCCCAGGGTCACGAGCCGGAGCTCCAGCTTCCCCTGTTTGACCACGTAGACGCCGGTGAGCCCGTGCTCCCTCTGAACGGCCGATATCGGGACCATCATGCGTGGTTCGGCCCCTGTCCTGATGCTCGCCCTCCCAAACAGCCCGGGGCTTAGCCCAGGGACCGGCCGGATGCCGATCTTCACTACCTGGGTCCGGCTGGCCGGGTCGGCAGCGGGGACCACCTGAGTCACCTGGCCGCGCAGAGTCTGGCCGAGGGAGTCGAGGGTCACCTGCGCGGGGTCGCCTAGATGGATCGAGGCCGCCTGGCTCTCGGGGACCACCGCCTCAAGTCGGAAGGCGGAGGTGTCCACAAGGGTGATGAGCGGGACGCCTGGGGATGCCATGGCTCCGGGGTCGGCCGCCCGGTGGGTGACTACACCGGAGAAGGGCGCGGTGAGAGTCGCATAGGAGAGCTGAGTGCGCGCGGCCTGGAGGGCGGCCTGGGCCTGAGAGAGCTGGGCTGCCAGCATCCGCGAGGCGTCCGCCTTGATGGCGGTCTCCGCGGACGAGGCGCGAGCCATCCGCAGCGCCTGCTGGGCCTGCGACACCTGGGCCTCGGCCTGGCGGATCTCCTGGCCACGCGAGCCCTCGTAGGTCAGGTCGCGCTGGGACTGGGCCGCCGAGAGCGCCGCCTCCGCCTGGGTCACCCGCTGCCGGGCCGCGGCGACCCCAGACTCGGCCGTGCGAACGGCATCCTGAGCCTGAAGCACCTCCTGGCCCCGTGCCCCCTCCTGGATCAGGGATGCCTGTTCCCGAGCGGTATCGAGCTGAGACCTCGCTACGTCGCGCTGAAGGGTGATCTCGTCCATGCGTTGGCGGCTGATGACCCCATCGCTGGCGAGCGGGTCGAACCGGTCATAGGTGGCTTGTGCCGTCCGGAAGCCGGCCTCGGCCTGCCGGACGCCCGCGTCTGCTTGGAGGCGCTGCTGTCTGCGAGCGCCCTCCTGAACCATGCTGAGTTGGGCCTTCGCGGAGGAGAGGCCCGCCTGCGCCTGCCGCACGCCCTCAACGGCCTGGTCTCGGGCAGCCCGTGCCTGTGTCACGGCCAGGTCGGCCTGCGTTTTCTGCTGCTTCCTCGCGCCCTCGCGGACGATGGACCCCTGTTCCTCGGCCTGCCGTAGTGCTGACGCGGCCTGAGAGACGCGGGTCTGGCTCTGGGTGCCCTGGATCCGCGCGGCGGTTCGGGCCTGGGCCAGGCCGGCCTGGGCCGCGGTCACTCCCGCTTCCGCCTGCCGCACCTGGGCGGCCAGGTCCGCGGACTCCAGGCGCACCAACACCTGTCCGGCGGAAACGCGCTCGCCCTCTCGGACCAGCACCTGCGCCACCTTGCTCATGAGCTTCGGGGCTACGTCCGCCGACAGGGAGGCCTTCACCGTGCCCGTCAGATTCAGGCTCTTGGCCGATTGGCGCACCTGAGCAAGGACGGTCGCCACGGGGACCGGCGGCGCGGTCGAGGCGGTCGCCTCCTCGGACTTGGAGCCACGTCCACAGCCGGATACCGCCAACGCGATTGCGAGTAGGCCGGCCAAGACTGCCCCCACTCTCTGTCCAGTTGCTGACATGGAGCCTCCTCATAGTTGCGTGCTATGTTGCGTAAGGTGCGGCTTCTCACGAGCATGGCTGGCAGCCGCTTCCCCTGCGGCCGCTGCCGCCTTAGTGGCGAGGACGGGTCGCCTGGCAGGAGGCGGGCTCTCGGTTCCACGGCAGGCGCTCCAGGAGGGACGCCATGGCGCAGGTGTTGGTGATCCCCGCGAATACCAGGCCGGCCCCCATCAGGTAGGCCAGTGGCGACAGCCTTGGGACGGCCGTGCCCAGCAGAACGCAGGTCCCTACGATGAGGCGGACCTGTCGGTCTATCGTCAGTCCCGAAGTGCTCCCCATATGCTGCTTCCCCGTCAGTGTGTGGTTGGAAACTACCTTCGCCTTCGCCCCCACCCCAAGCGGTGCCTTTCCATCGACGCTGCTATGCATCTCATGCGCTCCTTCTCCGCCGAACTCGCCCGGCCTCTACGGCGCTTGGTGGCCAGGCGGCTCTGAGGTCCGTGCTACCAGGATGGATACGCCCAGGCGGTGAAAGGGTGCAGGGGTCGGGGGGACTGCTCTGGGTCTGGACCACAGCACCCGCCACCAGCCGATAGGGAGCGTGGTGCACGGTTGGCTCTGGCACGCCGCCGGGGGGCGGGCCTTGAGACGCGCGGCCAGGATGCGGCGCTCCTTCCCGCCGACGCGAGACGGGGGCGACTGGAGTTCCGATGGGGTGGCATACGCGGTGGATGATGGGCTTGGCGGGGCTAGCCTTGGTGGTGGCGGTGAGCCGCCTCTGGGTTCTGGTCTCGGTGGCCCGCCCTGAGGAGGAGGGCGGCGGGCAGACGCCCTTCCAGCCAGCCGTGACTCTTGAGGGAGCACGCTTTGGCGTCAGCTCGCAGGGGGAGCGGCGGTGGGTGCTTCACGCGGGACAAGTCAGCATCAGCCGCGACCGAAGCCTGACGCTGTTCAACAGCATCGAGCGCGCCGTCGTCTTTCGTCACGGTCGCCGATGGCTGACCCTGGCGACTCCGTCGGCCACGCTCAGCCAGCCCGGTGGGCACCTCGCCGTTCCCAAGGAGGTTCTGGGGCGTACCGACGATGGCATCGCCCTGCGCGTTCCGTGCCTGGACTGGTATGCTAGTAGTGACCGCTTCTCGTGCCCCAAGGGACTCTCTCTGCTGGGTCCAAGGGGTACGATGACCCTAGATGAGCTGGAGGGCGACCTGTCGACGCGCCGCTTGGTGGGCACCCGCCCCCGAGTTCGCTGGCGTGTCGCTTCGGCGCTATCGCGACAGGAGAAGGCGCAACTTAGGTGATTGGCCCCCGATCCCGTAACCCTGGAGCACCCAAGGCCGAGTCCTGGCGACAGGCCCGCAAGCAAGGGAGGCCTGGCGGTTCGTGGCTGCTCCTAACTCTGGCGATCCCCCTGATGGGGCTGATGGCCCCACTGCTCACCGCCGGGGCTCCCAATACAACAAAGCCCGCGGCAGTCCAGGAGGAGTCCGAGGTCGCGCTCAGCGCCGCCTACTTCGCCTGGGAGGATGGCAAGGTGGGGGAACAGGGGCGCCTCTACGGTGGCGTCGAGATGAAGTACAAGGACGCTCTGTTCCAGACCGCCGAGGTGTACTACAAGGAGACCGATAGCGAGCACTCGGCCGTATCGTCGGGCGCGGTGACCATCACAACACCGGATACCAGGATCACCGGTGATCGCCTGTCGGTCGACTTCCAGGCCAACCTGGCGGTCGTGACCGGCCACGTAAAGATGGTTGCCAAGCCCAAGCCTCCCAAGGAAAAGCCGGCGTCCACCAAGAGCCTTCGCACCCAGGACGACGTGACGGTCACGTGCGACCGGGTGGACTACTACTACCGAATCAGGAAGGCCAACGCCTCGGGCAACCTGGCCCTGGCGCAGGGCAAGCGGCACTTTACGGCGGACCTAGGCATGTACTTTCAGGCGAAGGGCGTGCTGGTTCTTGATGGCAACGTGAAGGGCACCGATGAGCGCGGCCAGACTCACTCCGCCGGCATGGTCAAGCTGTACCTGGAGGGAGAGCAGCGCTACTCCCTGGAAGGGGAGCGGTACCAGGGAGTGCTCAAGATCCGCCATACCGTCGCGGAGAAGGAGTCGGCCGAGCCGCCGGTGCTCCCGGGCGCGCCGCCAGCCAATCCCGCGGACCGCGGAGGCTCGGAAGCCGCACCAGCGGAGCCTACAACTAAGGCGGCGGAATGAGACTCGGAACACTGGCCGGTTGTCTCAGGTCAGGCCTGTCCTCTGCGGCGGCGGCCCCGGCACTCGCGGCCCGCGCGTGCGGACGCGCTCCCTGTAAGGCCAATCGACGCTTTGGGTTCCGGGGGTGTTGGACCGCCAGCGTTTAGGAGCCCGCCTAAGGGGCAAAGATGCAGTGTTCAACAGAGAGTTGATGAGGTACCGGCGACTGGCGGATCAGAGCCCCCAGGGAGGAGGCGACCGTGGTATCGAACGTGGCGTTGTGGATGGTGATCGTCATCGGCGTCGTGAACATCCTGGTGATGGTCGCCATGGTCGCTCTGATCTTCGCTGTGAAGGCCCAGGTTCAGACCCTATCCGGCCGCGTTGAACCAATCGTGAGTCGGGCAGAGTCTATCGTTACGGCGGCGCAGCCAATCGTGCGCTCAGCCGGAGAGGTCGTGGAGCAGGCGAAGGTCCTGATGACGGACACGAAGGACCAGGTACACGAGATCGCCGAAACGAGCAAGCGTACGGTGAAGGATCTGTCGCACCGCATGCAGACGACAGGCGCCATCGTGCAGGAGACCGTCACGGATCCAACCATACAGGTTGCCGGCGCTCTGGCAGGCATCGGCAAGGGCCTCTCCGCCCTGAGGCATGGGCCGCGGAAGAACGGCGGGTCGGGGGCGAGTAACGGAGACGGAGCGGGCGTATAGTCGCTTGTTGGCCCAGTTAGCTTGACGGCCGCTCATCACCACTGAGTAGGTGAGGGTGCTGAGTTGCCCCTGGCCGGTGCGGCGGCTTGCGCTCAGTAGGGGACCCCGGTCTTGTCACCTGCTCCGGTTCGGAGCCGTTCGCGCGATGCCCCGCTTCCTGGCGCTGTCTTCCGGTGCCTGTGTGGGGTAAGTAACGAGCA
>DASXUI010000417.1:0-14048 GCA_036504955.1 Armatimonadota bacterium | reverse complement strand
GATGAACGCACGGTCCTTAAGGGCCGCGAATCCCGCCGGCATCTTGAAGGTGGTGCGATACCAGAAGTGGCTGTTGTCCACCACCGGGTTGCCGCCGTTCACTTCACTCGGAACGTCAACGGACTCCCAGGTGGAGTCGTTGAAGGTCGGAGCAGCCGGAGCGTAGTCGGTCGCGGCCTGGGGAGCGTCCGCGTCTGCCTGAAGAGCGAGGATCTTCCACTTCGCCCCATCGGCCGTCGCCAGGCTGAGGGTGGGCAGCAAGGTGGCCGTCAGCTTCACGTCCACGGACTTGCCGGAGGTGGTGGTAGCGGGCTGGGTGTCGGTCTCGATGCCGGGGCCGTTGCCCGATACCTGGTAGCTGCCGGGCGACGTGTTGACGGTGAACTTGCCGTCCGCGTCGGTGATGGCGGAGAAGGGCATATCGCCGCCGGTGACCATCACCTTCTTGCCGGCCACGCCCTTGCCGGTGGAATCGGCCAGGGTGCCGGTCACGGTAGCGTCCAGTGCCGCCGCGGAGACGGGGCCGTAGGTTACGACCACCGGCTTGGCCGGATCAGTGTTGTGGGCGCAGGTCGCGATTCCGACGAGAACCTCACTCACGTTCAGGCCCGGATAGCTAGCCACCGCCTGAGGCGTCCCCACGGCGATGAAGGTCTTGCCTCCATCGCGGGAGACGTAGGTGCTCATGAACCCGCCCGACCGTACCACGCGAATGGTCAGGGGCAGAACGTCGGTGACGGGGTTCTCGGACAGCGCGGTGGCCCCACCGTCATCGGTGCGGCTCTCGATCAGCAGACCAGTCCGGAAGGGCGACTCAAACGCGTAGTAGTAGGCCGCGCCGGGGTCGGTGGTGGACCGGATCATGAGGCCGGCCTTGGCGTACGTGTCGGCGGGAGCCACCATGCCACTCTGGACCGTCACGGTAACGGCGAAGTCGCCTGTCACCTTCTGGTACAGGTAGTTGAAGGCGTCTGCCCCCGTTCCCCAGGTGTCCGCGCCTCCGGAGGTGGAGGTGTAGGTCTTCTTGTCTTTGTCGTAAACGTTGTCCGCGATCCCGCCGACATCACCGACGGACTCGAAGGTCCAGAAGGCCTGGGCCTTACCAGCGGACCAATCGTCGCTCTGTGGGCCTGCCGCGAAGGCAGGCGTGCCGAACAGCAGGCACGCGGCCACCATAGCGGTGCCCACGCTGAGACGCAGGTTCATCATTGCTCCCTTCTTCTCATGGTTTTCTTGGGCCGTTTCCCCTATCCGGCTGGGTCTCTCAGGTCCAACCAGATGCAGCCCTGGGTTTCTGGAACCCCTAGGAAGCGGCGTCCACGGCCGGGGCTTCCCTTCCCCCGCCGGGAGCGATGCCGTTTCCCAGCAATGCCTCCCTTCCCCTAGTAGTCCGTGCCCGCACCACTTGCGCGTGCGGGCGGTGTTGCACCCTTATTCACCAGCCGTCCCGGCTCTCCTTCGACTGGGTGGCTGCCAATCGGTGGCGGCGGCCGCACGCACCCCAGACAACAAGAAGGGCCTCCGAGGATCACCTCGGAGGCCCCTTCCTGTTAGGCTGTGGGTCGCTACGATCGAGAGAGTCCCACCGACCCGTTAGCCCGCCCTCTTTGCGAGAGCGTGAGGAAGG
The DNA here is from genome assembly GCA_036504955.1 of Armatimonadota bacterium. Lineage (GTDB taxonomy): Bacteria > Armatimonadota > DTGP01 > DTGP01 > DASXUI01 > DASXUI01. The sequence goes on along the minus strand of DASXUI010000417.1, from coordinate 12,421 downwards.
CCCGCGCCCTTCACGACGCGCAGCCGCCTCGTACACTATGTGGGTTGAGGGGCCGGCCATGGCGATGCTGCCGACCCCCATCTAGCCGCCGGACGAATGGGCCCGGCGGCGTCTCAAGCCCCTAGGCTTCACCCGGGAACTTGGTGATGAGTCCCGCGACCTTGCGGAGCATCAGCACCACGTCGGTGATGTTGAACTTGCCGTCCCCATTCACGTCCGCCAAGCTCTGCTGGGTGGGGGTGAGCGTGACGAGCCCCGCGACGCCCCGCAAAGCGGTGACGACGTCGGTGATGTTCAGCTTGCCGTCCCCGTTCATGTCTCCCTTAACACCAACGGGAGGAGGCGGGGTCGTGGAGTCAGTACCTACGCGGAAGTCCATCACCTTGGCCTCGCCAACGTTCCCGGCGGAGTGCGAGGTCGCGGCGATGCCGAGGTTGATCTCGGGCTTGTCGAAAGCCGTCTTGTAGTCGAGGCTGCCGATGAGCACCGGGACCACGCCGTCGACGGACTTGTAGGCGTCGAAGTGCTGGCCCTTGCGCACCATCTTGACGTAGTAGCCGACACCCTGTGTGAACGTTCCGCCGTTCACGTTGTTGTTGCTGTTGCCGGCCGCGTCATCCGCGTTGCGGCCCTGCATGGATTCGCCGTTGTCGCGGGTGGCGCAGACGAAGAAGTGCTGGCTGTTCAGGTCCTCCGAAGCGCGGACCATCAGGCCAACCTTCGACCAGCCGTCGGTGGTGGGAACGTTGACGACCTTCAGCGTCGCCGAGAAGTCACCGGTGACCTTCTTGTAGGTGTAGCGGAAGTGGTCGCCACCGTCCCAGATGTCGGAGCCGTCGGCGTGGATCACCATCTGCTTGTTGGCGGTGTCGATGGAGAAGTCGCCCGGATCCGGAGCGCCGATGTCGACGGAGGTCCAGTTCTTGGTGGTGTCCTTGCTGAAGTCGTCGCTGGCCGTGGCATCCAGGGTAGCAGGGAAGAACGGGACCACGGTGACGGTCAGGTCGGGCACGGCGTTGAACTTGCCGCCGGCAACGGTCACACCGAGGTTGGTGGGGTTGTAGGCGGTGACCACCGGGCTGCTGGCCGTGAGCGAGTAGGTGCCGGGAACCAGGCCGGTGAGGGAGTAGGAACCATCACTGGCAGTGGTAACCTGGTTCTTGGTCTTGCCGTCAGCAGAAGCCACCGTCAGCGTAAGGCCCTCGAAGGGAGTGCCGGCGCCAGCGACGATGACCTTGCCACGGAGGGCTCCAACCTTCACCGAACCCAGAGCGATCTTGGGCCCCCAGCCAGCCTGGTCGATGCCGGCGCCGCCGCCACCCTGATGCCCCTTGATGGCGAGTACGTTGTCACCGGTGAAGTTCACCAGAGCGGGGTCAATCAGATAGACGCGCTCATCGTTCCAGCCGTTGTGGGCGCCGATGAGGGTGCCGTTGAGGTAGGTCCGCTCATCGTCGTCCAGCTTCATGTTGTAGAAGACGAGGTAGCGGCTCTTGTCCGCGCTGAACTCGGCGGGCAGCTTGAACTTCGTGCGGTACCAGAAGTAGCTGTTGTCCACCACCGGGTTGCCGGCGCTGACCTCGCTGGGCACGTCAACAGCATCCCAGGCGCTGTCATTGAAATTGGGAGCTGCCTGCTTGAAGTCGGTAGCGGCCTCGGGCGCGTCCGCGTCGGTGGCGTAGGCGAAGATCTTCCAGCTCGCGCCGTCAGCCGTCGCCAGGCTGATCGTGGGCAGCTTAACGCCCACGATGTTCAGTGTCTTGGCGTCCCCCGCCTTAAGCGTCACCTTGGCCTCGGGGCCGGGGTCGTACGCGGGTGAGTTGATAACGGCGCTGAAGTCGCCCGCGGGAGCGGCGATGGTGTACTTGCCGTCAGCGTCGGTGGCCAGAGTCACGGGAACGAGATCGCCCATATGGGTGATGCTCACGTTCACGTTGGGGATGGTGGCTCCCTTGTCATCCTTCACCGTACCGGAGATGCTGCCGGTGTCAGGTGCCGGGAAGGCCGTGCCGGGGGTCAGTGCCGACTCGGGGATGAAGTCCTTCGTGATGCCGGGACCCGTCCAGCGGAGCTGGCAGACCGAGCCGCCGCCGTTCTCGTAGTACTCCACCATGATGTTGTAGGTCTTGGTGGAGTCAAGATCGAGAGTCTTCGTGTACTCGGTGGTGCCCTGATCCACCCACCCATTGATGATGCGGGAGAAAGTGCTGATGGGTCCTTCGCTCAGGTAGAGCCGGACACCGTCGTCACCGCTCAAGGAGAGGGTGTAGGTGCCTGTGGTGGGGACCTGCAGGGTGCCGATCCAGCGGGCGGAGAACTTGTCCACCGGGACTGTGCCGTCTTGTGGGGAGCCGTTGCCCCAACTGAAGTCGATCTGCTTGTCGATGCGCTCCAGTACGGGGGTGCCGCTGAACGCATCTGGGGGCGACGACACGAAGCCGTCGGCGATATCGAAGTACTGGGCTTTGAGCCCACCTGCGGCCATGGCAGCGGTGCCATAGCAGACGAGCGCGAGGGCGCTCAAGGCTGATACGAGAGCCTTGACTCTCATGTTACTCCCTTCCTCTTCTGAAGATGTCTCGGTTGTCCCCTGCCCCCGGGGTTCTCTCTTCCCCCAGAAGCACAACCTCCGGCCCGTAGGCCGCCCTCAACTTGGGTCCGGTCACATCACAGGTTGCCCTGTGTGGCGGGACCCCTCTCGCAGACAACCACCTCCTTCGTCTCGGCCGGGCGGGCAACGAAGCCATCCACCGGACGCGTCAGGCTGAGGCCGCTCTCTCGCGGCCACCCCCCCGCGCGCCGGGCGGAACCGGCCTCACGTGGCAGAGCATGGCGCAACTCTATGCGCTGCTAGTTCTGCGGCCAGCAACACTCTCCTTCTAGCTTGCTGTTTCCGTTTTGTAAAGGAGCCTGGGATCACTGGTTCCGGCGGGCTAGCTGGAGTCCCCCGACAGGCTGCCGGGTACCGAATCGCCTCCGTGTTGGCAGGGCCGGGTCCGCAAGTCACCGAAGTATAGGGTTGCGCTCCCTTCCGAATGCCTCTAGCCCGCGAGCCCTCACGCCCGGGCCGGACGCCACCCCGGGAGGCGCGACACCTCCACCCATGACAACCCCCACGCCACGTTACGCCTACCCGCTGAGCGACAGTGCCAAGCCTGCCGCACAGGGCCCTAGCCTACCCGTGCATCCTTGGGCTCCCTCGCCATGTGGCTGACACGCCTCTCAATCTACCGGCCGATCCTCGTCGCCATGGGCGTGGCCATCCTCTGCCTGTTGGGGTTCCGCTCCTACCTCAACATGCCCGCCGAAATGGACCCCAGGGTCGAGGTGCCGCTGGTGACCATCGCCACCATCTACCCCGGAGCGGGGCCCGAGTCGGTGGAGCAGGAGGTCACGCGCCCCCTGGAGAACGCCGTCGCCTCACAAGGTGGCGTGGTCAAGCTGGTATCCACCTCCCAGGACTCCTTCTCTCTCCTTGAGGTGGAGCTGCAGCTCGGGACCGACCTCAGCACGGCCGTGGCGGAGATCCGCGACAAGGTGGAGGCTGCCCGCTTGGAGCTCCCCGAGGGCGCGCGCCCCCCGGTGGTGAGCAAGGTCGACGCCAACGCGCAGCCCGTGATGATGCTGGCCCTCTCGGGATCGCTGTCGCCGGTACGCCTTCGCGCCCTGGCAGACTCCAGCTTGCGGTACGAACTGAGCGAGGTCCCAGGAGTCGCTTCGGTAACCGTGAGCGGCGGCCGATCCCGCGAGGTTCAGGTACGCGTGGACCGTGCGCGACTCGCCAACCTGGGGCTGTCTATCGAGGAGGTCATTCAGTCCCTGAAGGCTGCCGCCGCGGACGTCCCCGCCGGGCGGCTGGAGACCCAGGACGGCGCCGGGGGTCAGGAACTGGAGGTCCGACTTCGCGGCGCCTTCAGGAGCCTGGATCAGATTCGGGGGGCGCAGGTCCTCTCCGAGTCCACCGGTCAGCCCTCGATGAACCCCTTGGCTCCTCCCCGCGAACCGCCCCTTCTGACGGTGGGCGATGTCGCGGAGGTCAGCGACGCAACCGCGGAGCCCAGAGAGATCACCCGCCTGAACGGCCGGGACGCGGTGACGCTCGAGGTGGTAAAACAGGCGGACGCCAACACGGTGGAGGTGGCAGACCGCCTGAAGGGTAAGATACTGGAGCTACGCGCCGGTCTGCCGTCAGGAACGCGCCTCGACGTCTCCCGTGACCAGTCGGGCCCCGTCCGGGACGCCTTGAGCGACATCAACGCTGCCCTGCTGCTGGGGTCGTTCCTGGCGATACTGGTCGTCTTCCTCTTCCTCCACAACCTCCGCGCCACCCTCATCATCGCGCTCTCCATCCCGTCCTGCATTCTGATCACTTTCCTGGTGATGGGTGCGGCGGGCTTCACGCTGAACCAGATGACGCTTTTGGGCCTCTCGCTCTCGGTTGGAATCCTGGTGGACGACAGCATCCTGGTGCTGGAGAGCATCACGCGCCACCTGCACCGCGGGGAGCCGCCCCGGGAGGCCGCGCTCAACGGGCGAAGCGAGATTGGGCTGGCGGACGCGATGAACACCTTCGTGGACGTGGTAGTGTTCGTGCCGATCGCCTTCATGGGCGGCCTGGTGGGCCAGTACTTCAAGCAGTTCGGCCTCACCATCGCCACCGCGACCCTGACCTCGCTGTACATCTCCTTCAGCCTGACGCCCATGTTGTGCGCGCGCTGGTTCAGAGCCGGAGAGACCATCGGCGCGCGTCAAGGGGTGCTGGGCGCCTTCGATGCCTTCTACACCTCGCTGGAGACACGGTACCGGAAGCTGCTTCGCTGGGCTCTGGCGCATCGGATGGCCGTGGTTGGCGCCGGATTCGGCGCGCTGGCGCTGGTGCTGGCCCTTACCCTGCCCTTCCTGGACCAGGAGTTCATCCCCGGAGTCGACGAGGGCAGGCTCAGAGTCACCGCGGAGATGGCCCCCGGCACTACCCTCGCCAGTACGAGCGAACTGGCGAGGACCCTGGAGCAGCGGGTCCTCGACACCCCGGCCGTCGCGCTCGTACAGACGGCCGTGGGCACGATATCGGGCGGGTACCGCCGCTTCCCTGAACGCGGGGCTCAGTACGTGGAGATGCGCGTGGGCCTCGTGGGGCGTCCTGGCGTGCTGGCGCGGATCGCCAGCCAGGTCCTCCCCTGGGTGAGCCGCGGACGCCCGGGCGACGAGGAGATGGCGGCCAACCTGCGGCGCAAGCTATCCACGGTTCCGGGAGCGCGGATCGAGATCACCACGGACCGCGGCCGGGCCAGCGAGACCGCGCCCCTTCAACTGGAGCTTAGCGGCCGCGACCTGCGCGCGCTGTCCGCCGCTGCCCAGGAGGTCCAGAACAGCCTGAGCAGGATACCGGGCGTGATCTACCCCTCGTCCTCCACACGGGCGGGCAAGCCTGAGCTGGATGTTCGCGTGGACCCCGATCGGGCCCGGCTGCTGCGTGTTCCGGTGGCACAGGCCGGACTTGCCCTTCGGGACTCCCTGGAGGGCAACACGGACCTCACCTACCAGGAGTACAGCCGGGGGATCCCTATCCGAGTCAGGTACAAGCCGGGGGACCTCTCCTCGGAGGAGGATCTTCGCTCGGTGATCGTGGCCAGCCGGCCGGGGGGGGTGGTGCGCCTGGGGGACATAGCGAAGCTGGATCCGGAGACTGGCCCCCAGCAGGTCCTTCGGCAGGACCGCCAGCGGCTTGTGATGGTCACCGCGAACCTGGACGCCAGTACGTCCCTGGAGCAGGTTCAGAAACGCCTTGAGCCGGCGCTCAGGAAGCTGCCCGCCGGAATCACCCTGCACTGGGGTGGCGAGGCCGAGGACATGGCGATCAGCATCGGCCCGATGATCACGGCCCTGCTGCTGGCCGTAGTTTTGGTCTACGCCCTGATGGCGGGCCTGTTCAACTCGCTGGTCCACCCCTTCACCATCATGCTAAGCCTTCCCATGGCGCTGGTGGGCGCGCTGTCCGCCCTCGCCATCTTCGGGGAGTCGCTAAGCGTGGTAGTGATGATCGGCGTGATCATGCTGGTGGGGTTGGTGGCCAAGAACGCCATTCTGCTTGTGGACTACACCAACACCCTGCGGGCTCGGGGCAGCAGCCGGGAGGAGGCGATCCTGGAGGCCGGCCCCACCCGGCTCCGCCCCATCCTGATGACCACCTTCAGTACCACCCTCGCCATGGCCCCCATCGCCCTAAAGCTGGGCCAGGGCGCGGAGGTGCGATCCCCGATGGCCATCACCGTGATCGGCGGCCTCCTCCTCTCCACCCTCCTGACCCTCGTCGTGATCCCCGTGATGTACACGGTGATGGACGACTTCAGCCGGAAGTGGGCCCGGTAGCTGCGACCGACCGCGACGGAGCGGCCGCCGGGAGAAGCGTCAGAACCGCGCAGGCCAGCACAACCACTACGTTGGCCAGCACCAGGGCTGCCCCGACCACCCCTGTATCATTGAAGGCGAAGGAGGCAGCGGCCGACCACAGGCCGCTCAGCAGCACCACCCGAAGCATGGGGCGTACCGCGAGAGGGTTGTCAGGCTGTCTGTGGGCGTGACTCCACCCTATCCAACCCAACAGCGCGATCCCCGCGTAGGCGCCCAGCGCCCTGGGGTCCGCCACCAGCCCCCAGTTCATGCCCAGCTTCCGGGCGGCCATGAGGAACACATAGGAAGGGCCGAACTGCCGGGCAAGCTGCGCGGTCCGGCCGATGTGCGTAGGGTGCGCGTTCAGGCTATCCACCATCGAGAGCAGTACCATGGCCCCAAGGGATAGGACCAGAAGCCCGATCAGGTGGCGCGCCGTGACGGGCTTCCCCCGCAGCAGCCCCCAGGCGACGCCGAACCCGAAGACCGCCGTGGGAATCCCCCCGGCGTCATCCCCCAGTGTGGGCCAGCCGACAACCAGGACGCAGGCCGCGAACCAGAGCGCCAGCAGGGCAAAGGCTCCCCGGCGCCCTCCTTGCGCAGGGTCGCGGGCTGAGTTGGGCGGACCGAAACGCTCCCACGCCAGCAGAGCAACCACGAGACTGGCACCCACGTATATCCCCTCGTACTCATTCCCCATCCCGTGGAAGCGCGTGCCTACGATGGCGTAGTCGGCCAGGATCGAGGAACCAAGAAGGTGCCCACCCCGGAGCAAGTCGGTTGCCACGAACAGTGCTGTGAGGCTGAACGCGACTCCCTCGGGCAGCCGACCGGGCAGGATCGAGATCAGCAGCGTCGGCACTATCCAGAGGGGCAGCAGCAGTGAGTAGTACCGGGCGGTCGTCTCAGGCCCAAGGCCGGCCACCACTGCCAGGGCTACTGGGAAGACGACAAGGGACAGCAGCAGGCAGCGTACGAGCAATACGAGAGGCTTACTCGGCCGGCAGCGACGCACCCAGCAGAGCAGCGTCGCGAGGGCCCCAAGAAACGCCAGGACGGCAGCGGTGCCCGTCAGCAGTCCGCCCGCCGCGATGCCCCGGTTCGTGGTCACCATCCGGTCCACGTGTGCGGCCTCTGCCAGTGGGTCCCGCCAAGGCAGCGGCTCTGCCGGCGCGCCGGTCAGCAGGGGCGCCGACCGGCCGGTAAGCGGACGCAGCCCCAGCCTCCCGGCCAGAGTGGGTAGGAAGTCAACGTTCGCCACCAGCCCGGGCGTGCGCGTCGTGCTGGAAGCAAGAAACCCCTTGGGAGCGCAGGGCAGTGCAAGCAGCCCCAGATTCGCGACGCGACCCATGTCCGAGAGCGCGGGGAAGGGGCACACAAGGACGACCTCCGTGCGCCGCAGGTCGATCTCCCGCAGCAGAGCCGCCACCAGCCCGTCCGCCCGGGCGAGCGCGCGGAGCCGGTGGACGCGCCAGAGGCTCTTGGGCAGGTAGGGACGGTACAACTCCGCGCGAGTGGTCTCGCCCAGGTCCACCACCAGGCTGGCGCACCGCGGAGCGAGGCGGCGATAGGCCTCCAACAGCGCCCGTGGGTCCTGCGCCCTGCCAAAGGGGGCGTCTGCCTTGTGGGCCGTCAGAGCTTCGGAAAGGTCGCCGTGGTCCACTACCCCCGAACTGCGAGCGATCAGGTTGGGTGCGAACCGGGTGGGAGGCTCCTCCGGGTCGCCATCACTGTTGCCGAGGACGCCGGTTGGGCCCAGCCGTGAAAGTAGGTCACCTAGAGCGCCAGGCGTGGCTCCGGTGAGGTGGTCGAGGTTCTCCCGCAGGAGCGGGGCTAGCCCCAACTGCAGCACCGCGCCGGGCGACACCCTGCATCCGGTGCGCCGTAGAAACACCTCGGCCGCGGTCCCGCCCTCGTAGGGCTCGCGCCCGCCGAAGCACTCGCCGTACTCCTCGGGCGGCAGGGCGACCACCCCGGAGGAGAGGGTCACGTAGGAGCCTGGGGCGGTGCGCCCCTCGGACGAGGTGGTGTTCATCAGCCCCAGTGCGCCGCGGCGAAGCAGTTGCTGGATCGCCGGAGCGCGGGCATCCAGGATATCCGGCACCGTGACACGGTCCAGCACGAAGATGACCAGCCGGGGACGGGCCAGGGGCTTGGGGGCTCGAGAGCTCTGCCGCGGGGTTGCCGTGCCCGATAGAGGCTGCGCCCAGGCGGGATGGGTGGGAGCGAGGGTCACAAGAGCGAGGAACAGCCCGGCCAGTCTGATGCCAAAGGCCCCCCTAAGCCAACGCAAGGTTGGCCTTGGGGGGCTGCAAACACCGGTTCGCGGAGGGGCAGCGAACCTCACGCCTGGAGCTGCGAGGCCACGATACCCTCCACGGCCTCCAACGCGGCACCCACGCGTGAAGCGTCCTTCACCGCGCCCTGAGCGAACTCCGGGCGGCCGCCTCCGCCACCGCCCGCCACTTTAGCTACCTCGCGGAGCAGGTTTCCCGCGTGAAGCCCTCGAGGCAGCAGGTCTGGCGTGACCTTGCTGACGAGGCTCACACGTCCGTCGTGCGCGCCGGCGAGCAGAAGCACCGCCGAGCCCAGCCTCTCGGCCGCGGCGTCCGCCAGAGCCTTCAGGCCCTCCGCGTCCACGCCCTCGGCCTGCGCGGCGACCACCTTCACTCCGTCCACGTCGCGCGCTTGGGCCACCAAGGAATCAAGCTGCCCCACGGCGCCCTGCCGCTGGGCCTCCGCGAGCTGGCGCTCCAGATCCCGAGCGCTCTGCCGCAGCCGCTCCACCTTGGCGGGAAGCTCCGCCGGCGCGGCAGTGAGCAGCCCGGAGAGCCGGCTCAAAAGGTGCTCCTGCTCCCGCGCCGCCGCCAGTGAGCGCAGGCCCGTTACGGCCTCCACGCGCCTGACCCCGGAGCCGATGCTCGTCTCGCTGGTGACCTTCACCAGGCCGATCCAACCGGTCCGCTCCACGTGGGTGCCGCCGCATAGCTCCAGGCTGAAGTCGCCGCTCTTGACGGTGCGGACCTCCGCGCCATACTTCTCGCCAAAGAGCGCCATGGCGCCCAGGTCGATGGCCTGCTGGTAGGGCACCGTGGTGATGTCCACCGGGGAGTCCAGCAGCACCTGACGGTTCACCAGCTCCTCCACGCGCTGGAGCTCCTCGGGAGTAGTGGCGGCGAAGTGCGAGAAGTCAAACCGCAGGCGGTCGGGCTCCACCAGGGAGCCGGACTGCTGAACGTGGGTCCCCAACGTCTTGCGCAGCGCGGCCTGCAGCAGATGGGTGGCGGTGTGTGCCCGCCGGATGGCCGCGCGCCGGTCCTCGTCCACCCGTGCCAGCACCGGCTGGCCCTCCTGGAGGCCGGCGACCGGGTAGGCCAGCTCGTGTACAAAGACGTCGCCGACCTTACGTGTGTCCTTCACCGTAGCGAGGGGTGTGGCGCCATCGGCCGCCAGCAGGACTCCGGTGTCGCCGATCTGGCCTCCGCTCTCCGCGTAGAAGGGAGTGCGGTCCAGCACCACCTCCGAGCCCTCCCGCAGAACGGCCAGGATGGACGCGGGGCCCTCCAGCGTGTCGTAACCGAGGAACACCGTCTTCGGGAGGCCGAGGAGGGCGGAGTCGCTGCCGAGGGTGTCCCCCATCTGCGAGGCAGAGCGAGCCCGGGCCCGCTGGCTCTCCATCTCGTGCCGGAACCCCTCCTCGTCAACCGCGAAGCCACGCTCCACGCAGATGTCTCGGGTCAGATCCAGTGGGAACCCGAAGGTGTCGTAGAGGCGGAAGGCGTCCTTGCCGTCCAGCACGGTGCCGGGCATGGCGCTGAGGAGGTCGTCCAGCTTCTTCATGCCCTGCTCCAGGACCTGATAGAAGCCCTCCTCCTCGACCCGGACCACCTGGGCGATGGACTCGGTCTGCGGCGGGAGCTGCGGGTAGCCGGGCGCCATCATCTGCGTGACTACGGGCACCAGCTTGTGCAGGAAGGGCGCGTCCATGCCCAACAGCTTGCCGGACCGGATGGCGCGCCGCAGCAGCCGACGAAGCACGTAGCCCCGCTCCTCATTCGAGGGGCGGATGCTGTCCATGATCATCATGGTGGCGCAGCGCAGGTGATCGGCAATGATGCGGCGGTAGGTCAGGTTCTGGGGCGATGCCGGGACAGAGACCGTCTGGGTCACCGCGTCGAATAGCGGCTTGTAGAGGTCGGTCTCGTAGACGTCCAGCTTACCCATGCTCACGCAGGTCAGGCGCTCCAGCCCCATGCCGGTGTCGATGTTCTTCTTGGGGAGCGGCACCCGAGACCCGTCCGCGAGCTGCCTGTACTCCGTGAAGACGTGGTTCCAGACCTCCAGGAAGCGCCCACAGTCGCAGGCGGGCGTGCAGTCCGGCTTGTCGCAGCCGACGCCGGCGCCGAGGTCGTAGTGGATCTCGCTGCAGGGGCCGCAGGCGCCGGTCTCACCCACGGGGCCCCAAAAGATCTCGTCAGCCTCGAGGGGCGTGATGCGCTCCTCCGGCATTCCGATCTCGCGCCAGATCTGCCGGGCCTCGTCGTCCTCCTTGTAGATGGTGCACCAGAGTCGGTTCTTGGGCAGCTTCACCACCTCGGTGAGGAACTCCCACCCCCAGTTCAGCGACTCGCGCTTGTAGTAGTCGCCGAACGACCAGGTGCCCAGCATCTCGAAGAAGGTACAGTGAGACTCGTCGCCCACGGCGTCGATGTCGATGGTTCGCACGCAGCGCTGGAAGTCGGCCACGCGCGGAGCCGGCGGCTCCTCCACCCCCTCGATGATCCCGCGGAAGGCCACCACGCCGGCCACCGTCAAGATGGCGGAGGGATCCGGCGACACCAGGCTCATGCCCGGCAGAATGGTGTGGCCCTTGCTCTCGAAGAAGCTGAGAAACGCCTGTCTTAGCTCATGTCCCGACATCGATCTGATCCTCTGTGGAGCGCCGCGAGGGCGGCGGAGTGCGAGCGGTGGTGCTGGCGGAGAAGGAGCCCATCACGCTCTAGACGGCCGCGATGCCGAAGGGCCGTACGAGGTGGGGCCAGGAGGCGCGGCAAGGGGCCCGAGGGGCCTCCTCGCTTCACGTCATTCTAGCACGGCCCCAAAAGGGGTGTCCACGCGGAGCCCCTGAGCAAGCGTGCGCCTCGGGAGGTGGCTTGGCTGTAGATGGCTTGCGCCGTGGTCAGGCAGCAACCACACTGAGCGTAGAGGCGATCGTTCGTCCTTTATCAGAGGTCGCAGCCTCTGTGCAATCGGATGAGCGGTCGGGCCAGCCGTGGCGCTGTCACGCCAGCATAGGACAGCCGCCCGTGCGCCCAACCAGGCCATCAGCGACGCCATGCGCGGACCCACGCGGTACTCGCGTGTGGGCATGCCCCTGCCGGTCGCGTCCGCAAGACACAGCAAGGGGAATCTTGGCGGTGATACTGCTTCCGGCCCCAACGAGCGTGCTGGACAGGCGGCTCAGCCGCAGGAGTCCGATCCCTTACCGTAGAGGTCGCCCTCGACCACGCCCAGCAGCGCCCGCACGGGGCCGAAGCTGCGGCGGTGGAGGGGGCACGGGCCGTGGCGGCGGAGGGCCTCCAAGTGTGCGGGGGTGGGGTAACCCTGGTGGTGCGCGAAGCCGTAGTGGGGATAGAGGTCGTGGGCCTCGCGCATGAGGTGGTCGCGCGTGACCTTGGCGACGATGGAGGCCGCGGCAATGCACAGGCTCCTGCTATCGCCCTTGACCAGCGCAACCTGTCTGCGGCCCAACCCTGGGACCGGACGACCGTCAACCAGTACAAGCGCGGCCCCCAGAGCGTCCCACTGTAGAACGGAGTCGCACTGGCCGGCGGCCTCCTGTGGCAGAGAAGCCCCGCGGGCGACGGCGGCGGCCGGTCCCGCTGACGGGGGCACGTCGCGCTGGCCGGTGATCTCCGGCGGCAGAGGAGCCCCAGGTGCTCCCAGCGCGTCCTCCAGCCGTGCAGCATGCTCCATCCCGGACGTCAGCCCATCCTGGAGCGTGGGGCAGCCCGGTCGCGGAGTGAAGGCC
>DASXUI010000416.1:0-9963 GCA_036504955.1 Armatimonadota bacterium | reverse complement strand
CCCCTACGACCCAACGACCCTACGACCCTACGACCCTACGACCCAATCACCCTCTAGGAGGCTCAATGGCGAATGTACCACGCATCCTAGCTTTCGCCGGCAGCGCGCGGCTGGAGTCGCTGAACAAGAAGCTGGCCCGGGCGGCGGCGCTGAGTGTTCAGGCAGAAGGGGCGGAGGTCACCTTCCTGGACCTCCGCGAGTACCCTCTCCCGCTCTATGACGGCGACCTGGAACGGGAGCAGGGCCTGCCGGCCAACGGCCGCGCGCTTAAGGACCTCTTCCTGGCGCACCAGGGGCTCCTCATCGTCTCGCCGGAGTACAACAGCTCCATCTCGCCCCTGCTGAAGAACACCATCGACTGGGTCTCGCGGCCGGTGGAAGGAGAGCCGCCGCTGGCCTGCTTCCGCGACAAGGTGGCGGCGCTGCTCAGCGCCTCGCCGGGTGCCCTGGGAGGCCTCCGGGGGCTGGTGCATCTGCGCTCCATCCTGGGCAACATCGGGGTGGTTGTGCTGCCCACACAGGTGGCCCTCACACGGGCCGGAGACGCCTTCGATGCTGAGGGGCATCTGGTGGACGAGGGGCAGCGCGACGCAGTGGAGTCCCTGGCCCGCCGGCTGGTGGACATTACCGCCCGGATGATGTAGTGTCCCCGGCCAGGGCATAGGGCAAGGGCCTTCGGGTGGACTCCTGGCGCAGCAGAAGCCGTACCTCCTCCAGGGTGTAGGGCTCTGGGGGCGAGACGGGGGGCACCGCGTTCGACCCCGGCCCCTGGTCTGCTCCGGCCGCGGGGCCGCTCGGAGCGGCCTCAGTGCGCGGGGTCAATGCCTGGTCAAGGACCGCCCGCCGGAGCTCCAGGACGGCCAACAGAAGCAAGCTCCCGTCGCCTTCGGGCACCGGCGGCGGGTAGAGGTCTGCCGTGGAGGGCGATGGGGCCATGAGCCGCACGACGGGCGCTGGTTGGAGCAAGGCGTCATGCGTCCTCAGCAGACCCCGGAAGGCGGACGTCAGGGCCGGGTCGTCCTCCACGATCATGTCCGTGTCGTGCGATGAGTTCTCATCGCTCCTCCACGCCTCGTTCCACCAGCAGAAGCCGATCACTCGGCCCCAGCGGCCACTCAGCACGTCGGTCAGCGCCTCGCGGCCCCAGCGCTCCGCCGAGGTAAAGAGCGCCCTCTCGTCTGCGCCGAACTCCGCCAGCACCACCGGCTTGGCCGGAGCCAGGCGGTCTAGCCGCTCCATCACCGGATCTAGCTGCTCCCGCAGGGGCTGGAACTCCAACTCCAGCGGCGTAAGGAGGCCGTAGGCGCTGACGCCGATCCAGTCCACCACGTCGTCGCCGGGGTAGTAGCGCTCAAAGCGGTTCCAGTCCTCCTCGGGGTCGTCGCTCGCGTTCAGGTGCCACACCCAGCGCAGGTTGCGGGCGCCACGGGACCGCATCAAGGCAACGAGGTGCCGGAAAGCCCCCACGAAGCGGGCGGGGCCGTCCGGACGCTCGGGGTCGCCGGTGAGGGTAGTGGCGCCACCGCCGTGCCAGGAGCCGTTCCAGGGGAACCACCGGCCGTTGAACTCCGTGCCCCACTCCACCAGCACCGGCGTGCCGAAGCCGCGGGCGGCATCGGCCCAGCGCGCCAGGTCGCCGTCGAACTCCCCGGCCGCGATGCGCTCGGGGGCGTAGGCGGGGTCCGGCTCGTCCTCCGCGTCGTTACTCCGCAGCATCAGGCGGATGAAGGGCACCTTGCCCTCGGCGCGGATCCAGCGGCAGGTGTCGAGAGGAAACCGCCGGCTCCTGAACCAGTTGTTCGAGAAGTAGACCCAGCAGGTCCGCGCGCCCACCAGCTCCTCGAAGCGCCGGACGTCCTGCGGCAGCACCACGTCCTCGGTGGCCTGGTCCCGCCCCCCATAGAAGCATCCCTGATACAGCGTCCCCGCCGGCGGCTCCTCCAGCTCCCAACACGCGGCCCCCGCGGCCGTGTTGAGGCAAGGTAGGCCAAGGCCGCAGAGCACCGCCGCGACGAGGGTCGCCGCCAGCCTAAGCGCAGAGGGCCTGCGGGCCGCGGGGCCTGGGGCCACTCCCGCACTGCGCCTCGGCGCCCTTGGGAGCCAGTGGCCTCTCGTCACCTGCAGCCCACACCGCCCCTGACCCCGCACCGCTCTCAGTCTCAAAGCGCATCCCCCTACTGACATCCCCCAAGACGCTCCCTACGACACAGAGGGGCGAACACGGCCTCTCCCCGACGAGATCGGGGACCGCCGGTTGGGCCTATCGACCGTCCACTCGTCCCTGGGGCAGCACGGTACCAACGACCTTCCAGCACGGCTGGACCTACGCCGAACTCGCATGGGCAGGGCCGCTTCCGACATGGAGCTGTTGTGGGTTAGGTAGCTGTGATGATTGACAAAGACCCTGACATCTGCAATGACATGATCAGTGACATACTGAGTGCAGTATACACGCGATGGAGCTGGATACGCGCAGGGGGGAAGTGGCGATGGCCCGACAAGGGGATGGGCGAACATACCTCCGGACACATCCATGGATGACCTTCCGGCTGGACCTGAGTGGTGACACGCACTACAGAATGTGGCTCCTGCTGGGCGAGGCCAAGTCCAAGTGCGAGCACCTGGCAGGGTCACCGCTAATGCCGTCGATTGCCAAGGAGATGCATCAGATCTTCATGGCCAAGGGCGTGCACGCGACGACCGCGATTGAGGGCAACACGCTTTCCGAGGAGGCCGTCGCAAGAAGGATGGAGGGCAAGCTGGAGCTTCCCATCTCGCAGAAGTACCTGGGGCAGGAGGTGGACAACGTCCTTACCTGTATCAACGCAGTCTATAGACGTCTGCTTGCGGACGGGCCTGATGAGCTGTCCCCGGACCTGCTTTGCCGGACGAATCGGGCGGTGCTGGAAGGTCTAGACCTACCGGAGGAGGTGCAGCCCGGACGAGTAAGGAGACATGAGGTCGGCGTTGCCGGCTACCATGGCGCCCCCGCGGTGGACTGCGCTCATCTCCTGGAGAAGCTGTGCACGTGGCTGAACGACCCGCGCTTCCAGCCCGAAGGCGTGTCCCGGATCCCCATGGGGCTGCTGCGCGCCATCCTCGCGCATCTCTACATCGCGTGGATCCACCCCTTCGGCGATGGCAACGGGAGAACGGCACGCCTGGTTGAGTTTGAGGTGCTGGTCGCCAGTGGAGTCCCCTCGCCTGCGGCACACCTGCTAAGCAACCACTACAACATCACCCGAGCTGAGTACTATCGCCAGCTTGATGCCGCCAGTCGCGCAGGGGGCGGACCCTTTGGCTTCATTGAGTATGCCCTTCAGGGCTTCGTCGACGGCCTGCGGAGCCAGTTGGAGTGGGTGAAGGCGCAGCAGCATCAGCTCGCGTGGCGTGACTACGCGCGAGACATCCTGCGAGGGTACCCCGAGGCGGCCGGGAAGCGGCTCAGCGCTCTTGTTGAGGCGGTCACGGCCTCACCAGAGGCGGTGAGCATCGCCCAGATGCCCGAGTTGAGCCCTCGCTTGGCAGCCCTGTACGCCCAGAAGTCGCCCCGCACTCTGCTGAGGGATATCGCCTTGCTGACCAAGCTGGAGCTGCTGGAACGGCAGCCCGACCGCCATTACCGAGCGCGCACCGAGCTGCTGGAGGCTTTCCTGCCAGTCCGGGTGCAAGGCCGGTAGCTGGGTGACGAGCCACCAGGAAGCGGTACCGGGCACTAACAGCGATCATGCGTAAGCCCGCGCCGAATACGTCGTGCAAGCACTGCGTCACTATACGGATGGGGCCAGTTCTTGCACTAGGGTAACGGCCCCGGGTTGGCGGAACCGGCCCTTACCCTTCGCGCACGGCCTGGGGCAATGGGTACCCACGGACTCCGTACTGCCTATGGCCCAAAGGTGATGATGCCGCGGCGGAGCTTGCCGTCCAGTAGGTCCTGGTAGGCTTCGTTCACCTCTTCCAGGCGATAGCGGCGGGTGATCAGTTCGTCTAGCTGGAGCCGTCCAGCGCGGTAGAGCTCCAGCATCGCCGGCAGATCCACGGGCGGGTTCGCCTCGCCGAACAGGCTGCCGGTGAGGGTCTTCGTGTAGGTCGGGATGTCGAGGGCGCTCAGGTGGACCTCGGCGGTGCGCGGCGCGCTGCCCACCACCACCGCCGTCCCCGCTCTGCGGATCATCGCGAAGGCCTGCTCGATGGCCGCCGCGCTGCCGATGGCCTCGAAGGCATACTCCACGCCCAGCCCGTCCGTCAGGTCCCGGACAGCCTGAATGGGGTCCTGCTCCCTGGCGTTCAGCGTGTGGGTCGCGCCGAAGAGGCGGGCGTCCTCCAGCTTGTGGGGCAGCACGTCGATGGCGATGATGGGGTTGGCGCCCACCAGCCGAGCGCCCTGGAGCAGGTTCAACCCCATTCCCCCGCAGCCGATGACCGCCACCGAGGCGCCCGCCGGCACCTTCGCCGTCTTAGTCACGGCCCCGACCCCAGTGGTCACCGCGCACCCCACCAGGGAGGCCAGGTCCAGCGGGATCTCCTTCGGCACGGGAATGGCGCCCGTCTCCGGCACGACTGTGGATTCCGCGAAGCAGCCGACCATCAGCATCTGCCGGATGGGCTCCTGCCCCCGGCGGAAGCGCGGCGTGCCGTCGAAGAGCACTCCCTGCTCCAGGAGGTCGGCCGTGCCCAGGCACATATCCGGCCGCCCGCGCAGGCAATAGTGGCAGCGCTCGCAAGCCGGCTTCCAGGAGAGCACCACGTGGTCGCCCACACTCACGCGGGTCACGCCCTCGCCCACCGCTTCCACCACGCCGGCTCCCTCGTGGCCCAGGACCATCGGCACGGGCCGCGGCCGGTCGCCGGTGATCACGTGGAGGTCGCTGTGGCAGACGCCGGCCGCCGCCATCCGGACCCGCACCTCACGAGCGCGGGGCTCCTGAAGATCCAGGTCCAGGATCTCCAGCGGCTGGTTGTGTTTCACAAGCACGGCTGCTCTGGGCATGGTGGGTACTCCTTCCGTTGGCACCCGCCCCAAACGGCGGGTGGAGTTGTTGGGTCGTAGGGTCGTAGGGAAGGGCCTCGGAAGGGGGAGGCTGGGACCGGTCAGACCAGTCGGACCAGTCGGACCGGTCCGACGGGTCGGACGGTGGGGGCTCTCTGGGTCGGGTATGCGGCGCCACGGGGCGCCAGGGGTAACACCCCTGGCATGAGAGCGCCTTCTCGGAGTCTCTTACCGTCCGACAGGTCCGACTGGTCAGACCGGTCCCAGCCTCCCACCTTCCGAGGCCCTTCCCAACGACCCCACGACCCCACGACCCTACGACCCACTCCCCTCCTTGGTCTCCAGCCACGCCCGCAGCTCTCCAAGGGAGCTCAACTCGTTCAGGGCGATTTCGTGCTTGGTGAGCCAGTCGCGCATCTGGGAGTCAAGGGTCCGGACCCGCTCCGCCAGAAGCGCGGAGTTGGCGGGGGCATCGCATAGCAGGCCCGAGAAGCCGGCCGCGCGGTAGTGGCGCGCGAAGTCGGCGTAGAGATGGGTGTCGGAGTAGGGCACGCCCTCCAGCGCCTGCGCCAGGAAGAGGGCCAGCTCCTCCTGAAGGAAGGCGGCCTTGCAGGCGGCGCCCACCCGGTTGCCGGACTCGCAGCGAGCCACCACCTTCGTGACCATGTCGTGAGCCTCGGGATAGTAGCTATCGAAGGACTCGCGGACGCTTCCGCCGCCCCCCAGGCCCCTCTGCTCCTCCAGCACGATCCTTCGGGTGGCGACAAGCAGCGACTCCGCCGCCTCCGCGATGGCCGCCACGCTTGCGGCGGTCGCGATGGCCGTGATCCAACCCTCCAGCCCTTCGGGGCGCCGGGGCAGGTCAAGGATCTCGCTCAAGTTGGAGTCCCAGCCGCGCCGGAAGGTGACCTGGCTGACCCTCGCCAGGCAGTCCACCGAGGAGATCAGCGCCCTCCAGGCGGCGCATCGCGCGCTGGGAAGGTCCTCCTCCAGGGCCGCCAGCCGCAGGTTGCCCAGGTGCGTCAGCGCGTCCCGAAGCGTCTGGGCGGCGCCAGCTACCATGGCGGGTCGGCTCTCGGGCCGCTTGAGCTCCTCCACCCGGGCCTGCAGGGCCTCGAAGCGCGCCCGGTCCTCGGACGACCGCGCGTACAGGATCCGGGCATCGCCGATGAGCGATGGCCCCACGGCCCAGCATCCCACGCCCCCGGCCAGCCTCTCCGCCCGCTCCCAGGAGATGAGGAAGAAGTCGAAGAGCCTCCCCTCCAGCAGAAAGCAGGCGGGCAGCGAAGCCGCCTTCCCTTCATCCGGAATGAAGACAAGGTCCAGGTCGGAGTTCGGGCCGGCGTCCCCGCGTGCCTGGGAGCCGTAGTAGCAGATGATCCCGACCTCATCCCCATACACGCGCCGCGCGTGCTCTACGAAGACCCCCGCGACCTCAAAGACGTCCACGCGACCCTCCCTGGGCAATGGGCGGCTCCACGCCTCGAACACCCGCGCCCAGTCCCCAGTTCCCGATGGGAGTGGGTGTCCCCCGCTGCCAGCGGGTGGAATCGGGGGTAGGAGCCTCTCACGCGTCGGGCGAACTGCCCCTCGCCCCCTACCCCCTCTCCCGCGCGGCGGGCGAGGGGGCTCAGGTACAGCGTCGGCGGCCATAGACGCACCGGGCCTCTCGCCAAGGGTTGCGGTACCCACTGCCAGCTTGGCCCCCTCGCCCGCCGCGCGGGAGAGGGGGTAGGGGGCGAGGGGCAGTTCGCCCGCCGCGCGGGAGAGGGGGTAGGGGCGTGAGGGGCTTCTCGCCTGCCGCTGCCCCCTGACCACACGCCGCCAAGATCCGCCCGAACCGGAGGCCCCATCTCAGCGGCCGGAGTGGTAGGATAGGGTAGCGCGCCCCCCGGAGACCGATGGGGTGCCTCAGGTGGGTCGCCGGCGCGACCGCTTACCCAGGCGCGGGAGGGAAGCCACAGCCATGCCTCTGCTAGCAGCGTCGGTGCTGGCCTGCGCGCTCTGCCTCCTCCATGCCTTACCGGCAGCCGCTGAGGACTCTGTGACCGCGCGCAGCTCCTTCCCGAAGGGGGGACCCCGTATGGTGCGCATCGAGATCGCCCCGGACGGCTGGACCTTTCGCGAGGCGGAGTCCCATCGTCCCTTCGTGCCCTACGGCTGCAACTACACCCCCGCCTGGAGCGGCTGGGCCCCGGACTACTTCGGGGACGGCTACTGGGACGCGGCCAAGGTGGACCGCGACTTCGGCACACTGGCCGGCCTGGGCGCCAACGTGGTGAAGCTGGTGCTCTCCTACCGGCGGATCCTCCCGGACCCTCAGGCGCCCGGCCAGGTGACGCCGGATCCCCGCGTCTTGAGGCGCTTCGACGAGACGCTGGACCTTGCAGGCAGGCACGGCCTGCGCGTCATCGCCACCCTGGAGCAGAGCTGGCACGGCGCCCCGGCGTGGTTCCACCGAGAGGGAAGCTGGTATGGGCCCGGCACCCACGCCATCCTAGCCCGCTTCTGGCGTGACTTCGCCGCCCGGTACCGAGACGACGGGCGCATCTTCGCCTTCTCCTTCTGCGTGGAGACGCACCTGGACGGCTGGGGCTCGCCGCCCTGCCTGGCCGCGTGGCGAGCCTGGGCCCGCAAGCGCTACCGGTCGCTGGCGCGCGCCAACAGCGCCTGGGGACAGCACTTCGCCACCTGGGACTCCGTCGCCGCGCCGGGACAGGACGGGTACAACGCCGCGAACTGGCGGGAGCGCCCGGAGGGCACGCCGGAGAACGAAAACCAGACCAACGATCCCTTCCTCTACGATTTCCAGCTCTTCCGGGAGCGGACCGCCTTCGAGTGGATGGCCTCCCAGAGCCGCGCGGTGAAGACGGGCGATCCTGGACGCCTGACTTCCATGGGCTTCGTTCAGTGGCAGCCACTGCTCCGGGAGCTCTGGAGCTCCAACGAGGGGCCGGGCTACGGACCAGAGTACAACGCCCGAGAGCTGGCCAGGGCGGTGGACTTCCTGGGCATTCACTTCTACCCCGTCTACCCGAACGGTGATGACGAGACCCAGCTCAAGTACCTGGAGCTGTGGGCCCGCTGGGCCTATGCCGGCAAGCCGGTGGTGCTGGAGGAGTTCAACCGGGAGCCCGCACCCCTGAACGCGCCCTGGTGCGAGAGGGTGATCCGCCGCTCCCAGGGCTTCGTGTCCGGCTGGCTGGTGTGGACCCTCCAGGACGTGCCCAACAGCGACGGCATCACCAAGGTCTGCGGGCTCCTGGATGCCAGGGGCCGACCCACGGACTGGGGCAAGCGCTTCGCGGAGATGGCGCCGGAGGTGAAGGCCTGGCGTCTTCAGCGGCAGAAGAGCCTTCGCACTGTAAAGGCGGACAAGCGCTGGCTCTACACCTCTGGAAGCTACCGTGGCTTCCTGGAGGGCCTGCTGGCCGCGCCCTCGGCACGAGTCAGCTACACAATGGAGTCCCAACGAGGCCCGCGGCCCCTTCAGCGAAGATAGCCACGAGGCCGCCAAAGGACTAGCACCAGATCGGTGGAACTGTAGGTTTTACTAGTCCCCCGCTGTATAACCCTTGGAACGGACCGGGAAGAGCCCACATGGCGGACGTTCACGATGAAGCTCTCATTCTACGCTGTCTGCAGCAGGATGAGGTAGCGTTCTCGGAGCTCATGCATCGGTATCAGAATGGGCTCTACCGCCTTGCCTACCACTGGGCAGGCAACCGCGACGACGCTCAGGACCTCTGTCAGGAGTGCTTCATCCACCTGTACAAGGTCCTTCCCAAGTACGATAGCCGCTACCGGTTCTCCGTGTGGCTCTACCGTGTAGCCACGAACCACTGCATCAACTGGCTGAAGGCCAACCAGCGCAACCGCGCGGTCCTTTCCCTCAACCATCTCGCCATGGAAGGTGGGGAACCGCCGGACCCGGTGCCCACGCTAGAGCAGCGAATGATTCGCTCCGAGGAGCGCCAGACGGTGATGGCGGCCGTCGGCAGCCTGCCGGACCGCTATCGAATGCCCGTGCTGCTCCGGTACCTGGAGGACTTCAGCTACAAAGAGATCGCCGCGATTCTGGGCATCACTGTGAAGAACGTGGAGATCCGCCTTCACCGCTCCAAGGCGATGCTGGCGGAGCGGCTCCAGAGAGTACAGCAGGAGGGGGAACCTGCATGAGCTGTCGTAGGACCCGACGGCTACTGAGCGCCTATGAGGATGGCGAGCTGTCGCTGAAGCAGCGCATGGCCGTGAACAGCCATGTGCTGCGCTGTGACGCCTGCCGCGAGGCGATGTCGGAGGGCGAACGCCAGCGGAAGACGCTGGAAGACGCTTTCAGGCAGCCCCTTGAGGCGCCCCCGCACCTGGCGATCGCGGTTCTCGATCGGCTGGAGCGCGAGTATCCCGTGTGCCCCGCGCCGCGCCCCCTGGCCGTCCGCTGGGGCCGCCCTCTGGTGGGTGCTCTGGGCTCCGTAGCCACAGCGGTCGCGGCCGTTTGGGGAGCCGTTCAGCTCGGCACCCTGGCCCGCGCGCCTCTTGCCTCCGTGCCGAAGACCGTAACGCCCGCTACCCAGCCGCAGTCTGAGACCTCCGCGCCGACCTTCGCCAGCCTCCCACCGGTCGCGCTGCCCGAGGAGCTTCGCGGTGCCGGGCACGACCCCCTCGTTTCCGCCGAGTACCTGAAGCACGAGTGGTCGCGTCTGGGGCAGCCGCTGCCCAAGCCGAGGGAGACCAAGGCTGACGCCGCCAGACCCACCCCAGATGAGCCCGTGGTGGTCGCCAGCGCCGAAGCCCCCGCGCCGGCTCCCACGCCCGCCGGCCGGGTGAGCACTGTGGACGGTGTTCTTCAGGTCGCCCGTGGCACCCGTTGGGAGACCATCGCGGCGGACTACCCGGTGGAGGAGCAGGCTCGCATGCGCACTGGGGAGGACTCCCTGGTCGCCTTCGAGCTGAACGGCGGGGTCGTCATTCGC
>DASXUI010000415.1:0-7114 GCA_036504955.1 Armatimonadota bacterium | reverse complement strand
AGCGAAACCCTTACCGTGCTGGTGCCGGCCAGCCTGACGCAGTCTGAGGTGGCGGAGATCCGGGCGGCCGCGCCCCAGGCCGAGCCGCTGCCCTGTGGCGAGCCCGATGAGTGGATGGCGCGCGCGCCGCGGGCCGAGGTCCTCTTCCTGGGCCCCTGCACGCGCGAGCTCTTCCTCGCGGCACCCAGGCTGCGATGGATTCAGGTCGGCAGTGCGGGAGTCGAGCGGTACCTATGGCCGGAGCTGCTGGAGAGCTCCGTCCTCCTTACGTCGGCCAAAGGGGTCTTCGACGTTCCCATCGCCGAGCACCTGCTCGCGATGGTCCTGGCCCACGCCCGCCGGCTGCCCCTTTACCGCGACCAGCAGAGCCGGCGGAAGTGGCATCGCGAGGAGTCCCGCGACGTCCAGGGAGCCGTGCTGTGCATCCTGGGCCTGGGCTGCATCGGCCGGGAGCTGGCCCGCCGCGCCTCGGCCCTCGGCATGGAGGTGCACGGTCTCAGACGCCGCCGGAGGGAGGCCCCGGAGGGCGTGACCCGGGTCTGGCCGGCCGAGGGTCTCCACGAGATGCTGGCCCTGGCGGACTACGTCGCCGTGACGCTGCCGCTGACGCCCGCCACGCGCGGCAGGGTGGGGCGGGCGGAGCTCCAGGCGATGAAGCCGGGCGCCTTCCTGATGAACATCGGTCGCGGCGCCGTCATCGACGAGGAGGCCCTCGTGGACGCGATCCGGACCGGCCGCCTCTCCGGCGCCGGCCTGGACGTCTTCCAGCAGGAGCCCCTGCCACCATCCTCGCCGCTCTGGGACCTCCCCCAGGTCATCCTGACGCCCCATGTCTCCGGCTCCTCGCCCGGCAACCACCGCCGCACCCTGGACCTCTTCCTGGACAACCTCCGCCGCTTCACCCAAGGCGAGGAGCTGCGGAACCTGGTCGACAAGGAGGCCGGCTACTGAGGGGATCGGTGTCGCGGGAAGGCCATAGCTCAGTGTCATCCCACAGCATCCCTGTGGAGAGGACCGAGGGCGTGCCGGGCCGGTGAACGACCCGTCTCCTCTTGGGGCTTCGGTGACTTGGTGGTGAAGCAGTTACCGGCCGCTGGTGAGGGCACAAAGCCACCAAAGCATGCCTATATATAGGCGGGCGGGCCGATCCGCACGCTTGGCGCTGCCAGGCTTCGGCTTGGGAGTGGACGCGGGGAGGAGTTCGACAACCTAACAGCCAAACCCCAGATACCTCGTGGACTCGCGCCGCGCCGCAGGCCTGGGGCGTGGGCCACGTTGGTGGGCCCCCATGGGATCGGCGGACGCTCTTCCTAACCAACTCATCCAACGATAGGCAACCCCAGGGCACCTATGGGGTCCGAGGCCGGAGGCAGCTATGAGCAAGGGACAGACTCCCAGCGGCATGGAGGAGCACTCGGAGCTGCAATCTGAAGCTGAACGGCCAGTTGCCGCCGACGTCGGGCAGGAGGCCCCCGGGGGGGTCCCGGTGGTGGGCATCGGAGCATCCGCCGGTGGGCTCGAAGCCATCAAGCAGTTGCTGGAGAACCTGCCGGGCGAACTGGGCCTCGCCGTGATCGTGGTTCAGCACCTCGATCCCAAGCACCCCAGCCTGCTAACCGAGATCCTCGGAAGGTCAGTTCAGATGCCCGTCACGGAGGCCGTCCATGGTCTCGGGGTCGAGCCCAACCACGTCTACGTTATCCCTCCTGACACTGAGCTAACGATCGTCAACCAGCGGCTGGAGCTCGCGGCGAGGTCGGCCGCGCCTGGGCTTCATCTGCCCATCGACCAGCTCTTCAGGTCCCTTGCCGATGACTACGGCAGCAGGTCGATAGGCGTGATACTATCGGGCGCTGGGACGGACGGTTGCGCGGGGATGCAAGCGATCCACGAGGCAGGCGGCGTCACCTTCGCGCAGGCCCCAGAGACCGCGGAGTACCCCAGCATGCCCGTGGCGGCCGCGTCAACGGGAGTCGACTTCGTCCTCGCTCCGGACCAGATCGCCGCTGAACTGGCTCGCCTGGCCCACGACCCCCTCCTCCGGTTGCCCTCCCAGGATCCCTATGCCAGTCGCGTTCTGGGCGAGGACTTCCGCCGCGTTCTGGAAGTGATGCACGAGGCGACGGGCATCGACTTCTCGCTCTACCGTGAGAGGACCGTGCACCGCCGCGTGCAGAGGCGCATCGCCCTGCGCGGCCTGGGGGGGTATGAGGAGTACTCCCGGGAGCTCGCCAGGGACCCTGAAGAGCGCGACGCGCTCCAGCGGGATCTGCTCATCGGCGTGACCTCCTTCTTCCGCGATCCCGGATCCTTTGAGGTCCTGAGAAGACTCGTCTGGCCCCAGGTCATGCAGGATCGGCC
The DNA here is from genome assembly GCA_036504955.1 of Armatimonadota bacterium. GTDB lineage: Bacteria > Armatimonadota > DTGP01 > DTGP01 > DASXUI01 > DASXUI01. The sequence goes on along the minus strand of DASXUI010000415.1, from coordinate 4,753 downwards.
CGCCGAAGCCCCGATCCGCATCTGGGTGCCGGGGTGCGCTACCGGCGAGGAGGCCTACTCCATAGCCATATCGCTGCAGGAGTACCTGAAGGAGAGTGGCCATACCTTCTCCGTTCGGGTCTTTGGGTCAGACATCAGCGGGCCTGCCATCGACAAGGCCAGGGCTGGGCGCTACCCCGAGAGCATCGCGGCTGACGTCGGTCCCGAGCTTCTGGAGCGTTGGTTCACAAGGGCCGAGAGCGGATACCAGGTCAGTAAGGCCCTCCGCGAGACCTGCGTGTTCAGCCAGCACGACCTGATCGACGATCCCCCCTTCTCGAAGCTGGATCTCATTAGTTGCCGAAACGTCCTCATCTACCTGCCCACGATACAGAAGGACATCACTCAGCTCTTCCACTACGCACTGAACGAGCATGGGTTCCTGATGCTCGGCCGCTCGGAAGTGGCGACCCTCGACGGGTCCTTTGTCGTAGTCGACGGCGACCATCGGGTCTACCAGAAGAAAGGCAAGGCGAGAAGACTCCGCTCCCTGTTCCTGCCTACGAGTGCCCGTCCTGGCGCGGATCACGGCGAGCAGGCCCCCGGTGGTGCCGGTCCAAGGCCACCCAGCGATGCCGGCCTTGGACGAGAGGTCGATCGAGTGCTGCTGTCCAGGTTCAGCCCCACCGGAGTGGTTGTGGACGACGACCTGGACGTGATCGAGATCCGTGGAGAGGCGGCGCCCTACCTCCGGCTGCCCTCCGGGAAGCTGAGCTTCAGTCTGCTGACCTTGGTTCCGGAGACCGGCCTGTACCTGGAGCTGGAGAAGCTGGTTCGTGAGGTGATGGCCAGCGGCGAACCGGCGAGCAGAGATGGACTTGAGTACGACAATGGCGGTTCTGTGAAAGAGGTTGATGTGGAGGTCCTGCCCCTTGGAGGACGGCAGAGACGCGCCTATCTGGTGCTCTTCGAGCCAGGGCGGCATGACACCGAACGCCCCGTGTCTGAGTCCCCACGACCCGAGCGCGATGTGGCTCAAGACGTCAAGGACCGGCAGATCGCGAAACTAAGGCATGACCTGTCGGAGGCCAGGCAGCGGCTCCTCGCGCTGCACGAGGAGCACCAGACGTCTCAGGAGGAGATCCAGACCACCGCCGAGGAGACGCTTTCCACGAACGAAGAGCTGCAGAGCCTGAACGAGGAGCTGGAGACCGCCAAGGAAGAGCTGCAGTCGACGAACGAGGAGCTGATCACCGTTAACCAGGAGCTGCAGGCCAAGAACGCGGCCCTGCTGCAATCTAGCCAGTTCACCATGGCCATCGTGGAGACGGTTCAGGAGCCTCTGCTGGTCCTTGGCGCGGACCTCAGGGTCAAGAGCGCCAACCATGCGTTCCATCGGGACTTCCTGGTGCCCCCCGGTGGCGCCGAGGGAAAGCTGCTCTACTCCCTCTGCGGCGGTGGCTTCAACCTGGAGACGCTGCGTGGGGTGCTTGGTCGCGTACTGCCCGGCAGCAACTCCTTCAGTGACCTGGAGATCGAGCAGGATTTCCAGGGCCTGGGCCATAGGCACCTGATGCTCAGTGGCTGCAGGCTAGATGGCCTCGATATGATCCTGCTGGCGATCAGCGACGTCACTGACCGCAAGGTCGCTGAGGCGGTCGCCCGCAAGAGCGAGGAGTACCTACGCCAGAGCCAGAAGATGGAGGCCATCGGCCGGCTGGCGGGAGGGATCGCCCACGATTTCAACAACCTGCTGACCACCATTCTGGGATACAGCGAGCTAGTGCAGTTGTCCCTCACTGATGAGCGTCTTGTGGCCCAGGTGAAGGAGATTCAAACTGCCGGCCAGCGGGCAGCGACGCTGACCCAGCAGCTACTGGCCTTCGGCCGTCGGCAGATCCTCCGGCCCAGCAACCTCAACCTCAACCTGATCGTCGCCGATCTGGACGGGATGCTGCAGCGCTTGGTGGGTGAGCAGATACAGATAGTGCTCGACACCACCGATGCCCTGTGGCGCGTGAGCGCGGATCCTGGGGAGATCGGGCGCGCCGTGATGAACCTGTGCCTGAACGCTCGCGACGCGATGCCCGGCGGGGGCACCCTCACCATCCACACGGCCAACGTTGTGTTGGAAGACGTGCGATTCGGAGAGCAGAAGCTCGCCGCCGGACCGTACGTGCTGCTCTCGGTGGGTGACACCGGGGTGGGCATCGACGATGAGCTGAAGGCCCACATCTTCGAGCCCTTCTTCACGACGAAGGAGGTCGGCAAGGGTACGGGCCTGGGACTGGCGACGGTCCTCGGCATCGTGGAGCAGAGCGGCGGAGCGATCTGGTGTGACTCAGAGCTTGGGCAGGGCACGACCTTCAGGCTCTTCCTGCCGGCCCTACCACAGGCGGCGGGGGAGGCGGATCTGCCGGCGGGGGAGCCGGCCCAGGCCCCTAGAGGGCTCTCGGAAGTGATCCTGCTGGTTGAGGACGAGGGCATGGTCCGCAGGCTGACACGGGTGATCCTGGAGGGCAGTGGCTACGTGGTCCTTGAGGCACGTGATGGCCGAGAGGGGCTCTCCCTGGTGGAGTCGCATCAGGGCGCCATCCACCTCCTTCTGAGCGACGTGATCATGCCAGGCATGGGTGGCCGGGAGCTAGCAGAGCAGGCAGTTCTTGTTCGACCTGACCTGAAGGTGCTCTTCATGTCAGGCCACACCCAGGATGTGGTCCTGAAGGAGGGCATCGCCCATGGAGTGCCCTTCCTACAGAAGCCCTTCGGCACCACGAACCTGGCTCGCAAAGTCCGGGAGGTCCTGGACTCCCCGCCTGGTGCCGGTCCCGAGCCCGGCCAAGAAACGGAGTAGCTGCGGGGCTCCAAATCCCGCCCCGCGCCGTGGGTGTTACCCACGGCTGCCGTAGAGGTGCCCCTCCGGGCCTGGGACAGGTTGGCTTTCCCGCCGCGCGGTGGATCCACCGGCTGCAGGAAGCCCCGGAGGGGCGCCTCTACGTCAGCCAGAGATAACACCCCTGGCGCCCCCTCGCACCAAGGCCCCTACCTGCGCCCCCGTGGTGGGGTGGCCCCTGGTTTCGTCTCTCATCGCGCGCCCGCGCATGGCTCCTGGCTGTGCCGTCGCCCGGCCACCGATCCTCTCGCCGCCTCCTGGCGGGCGTAGTGTAGAATAGGGAAGTTGTGCGGCTGAGTCGGCCCTTGGTGTCATCCCACAGCATCCCTGTGGGGAGGACCGAGGGTGTTCCGGGCCGGTGAACGACCCAGCACGAGGGCCTGCGGCCAAGCTGGGAGTTGGACCGGCTCCTACAGGACGATAGGGGTGATCGCATACTCCGCCGACTTGGGGCTGCGCTACCCGGTAGCCCCTGGATTGGCCGAAGGCCCCTGTGCCGGGTCGTTCATCGGCCCGGCACACCCTCGGTCCTCTCCACAGGGTCGCCGCGTTTGTGCACTAGGCTAGGGAGCGCTGAAGGAGGGACCTCTACCTTGGCTCTTGTTAACGAAAACTACCTCAACCTCAAGGGAAGCTATCTGTTCACGGAGATCGCCCGAAGGGTCCGGGCATTCCAGGAGGAGAACCCCAAGGCCTCCATCGTCAGGCTGGGCATTGGGGATGTCACGCAGCCGCTGGCCCCCTCTGTGGTGCGCGCGCTGCACGAGGCCGTGGACGACATGTCCCGCGCCGAGAGCTTCAAGGGCTACAGTCCCGAGAACGGCTACCCCTTCCTCACGGAGCAGATCCTGGCCCAGGACTACGCCGCGCGGGGCGTGGACCTCTCGCTGGACGAGATCGTCATCAGCGACGGGGCCAAGAGTGACACGGCCAACATCCAGGAGCTCTTCTCCCAGGACTGCGTGGTCGCCCTCACCGACCCCGTCTACCCCGTCTACGTGGACAGTAATGTGATGGCGGGCAGATCCGGCGTGATGGGTGACAACGGGCGGTACCAGCGCATGGTCTACTTGCCCTGCACCGCGGAGAACGGCTTCAGCCCCTCGCTGCCCAACTGCAAGGTCGACCTCATCTACCTGTGCTATCCCAACAACCCGACCGGCGCGGTGCTCACCAAGGAGGCGCTGAAGCGCTGGGTGGACTACGCCCGCGAGACCCGCGCGCTGCTCCTGTACGATGCCGCCTATGAGGCCTACATCCGCGACCCCGAGATTCCGCATTCCATCTTCGAGGTGGAGGGGGCGCGCGAGGTTGCCATCGAGTTCCGCAGCTTCTCCAAGACCGCCGGCTTCACCGGCACTCGCTGTGCCTACACGGTGATCCCGAAGGACGTGATGGCGTTCGACCGGTCCGGCAAAGCCGTGGGGCTGAACGCGTTGTGGCAGCGGCGCCAGGGGACCAAGTTCAACGGGGTGGCGTACATCGTGCAGAAGGGCGCCGCGGCCGTCTACACGCCTGAGGGACGCGCGGAGACGCAGGCGACCATCGACTACTACATGGGGAACGCTCAGGTCATCCGCGAGGGGCTTGCCAAGCTGGGGCTGCAGGTCTACGGCGGTGCAAACGCCCCCTACATCTGGGTAAAGACCCCCGCCGGCCTGGATTCCTGGGGCTTCTTCGACAAGCTCCTGAAGGAGGCCGAGGTAGTAGGCACCCCCGGCTCCGGCTTCGGCCCCAGCGGCGAGGGCTACCTCCGCCTGACCGCCTTCGGCACCCGCGCCAACTGCGAAGAAGCCGTCCTCCGCATCAGCACCCGCCTCAGTCTGTAGAAGCTAACCGCCCCACCACTGAGGCACAGAGACACAGAGGGGCACAGAGAGG
>DASXUI010000414.1:0-7558 GCA_036504955.1 Armatimonadota bacterium | reverse complement strand
GGTCTGGGAGCGTGACGAGGGGTTGGGCTCTGCGAAGACTCTAGCTACTTGCTCGACGGGCCTATCAAGTGTCGCGGTAGACCCCGTCAGTTCCTGCGAAGCGGCGCTAATGGGGGTATCCTCCTCTATCTAGCCGTGGCCAGGCGCGGCGGGAGCGCCCCCAGCCTCAATCTTCGTTAGGGTAGCACACAACTGAGAGGGGTCGCAACCACGGGGGTAGCTACCATGCGACTGCTGGATAGCCTGCGCGCTAGACGTGGAGAGCTGAGCACCCTGAAGCAGCAGGGGCCCCGAGCGCGGCGGCACACTGCATGGCCCCTGCCGCGACCAGATGGCTGGCAGTAGGGCCGGGATAGAGGAGGCCCGAGGCTCAGCCATTCCCGCAGGATGCGCCACAGATGAATGGTTGGGCCTGGGTTCGCAAGGTCGCTCCTGCGGTCGTAGGGCACATGGCAGCTCAACGCACTAGCGCTGTTGGCGACCGCGTAGTGGGCGGCGCCATACCCCCACCGCACCTCCAGCAGCAGCCGGCTGGCAACACATCACCACGCCACCGACAGCTAGGCCACTCCCCCGCCAGGCTCAGCAGCCGGCAGCAAGTCGTGCTCAACAGGCCCGCTGCGCACGCACTCGGCGTACCACCGGATTGCGCGCTCGGCAGCGAGCAGGCTTAGGCCCAGGTCGAAGAACTCGACCGATGAGAGATGTGCCCCTCGGTTGCCGGCAAGCCGTATGTGGTGCATCAGGCCGTCTAGCTCCCTAGGCATAGTGATCGGGAGAGTGCCAAGTCCACTGAGCATGTCCACTAGACGATCGGAGCTCTTGGCGGAAGTGCCCTTCGCGTGGGCGTAGACGCGGCTCAGAAGGTCCTCGAGCACGGAGCGCACCTTAACGCATGCTAATGACGGATCTTTCCTCGCTGTCTCGATCGCTACAAGGAGCGCACTGCACCAACCCACAGCGCAAGCGTCTTGCCGGCACTCGTCCTCCAGGACTCTGATCCGGTCACGAAAGTACTGTAGCGCCGCTCCATCATCGGCCGGAGCCGGGCCCACCGCACGGAGTACCGCTGAGTGGAACTCTTCGCGGATGAACCGCGTCTTCAGGAACAGGTCTACCACTCCTTCTGTCCTTAGGTACGCTCTAACCTGATGCACGTCGGCCGTTGACGTTACAATGATGACGGGAATGCCTTGGCCTACGGCCTCAGCAATAAGCTGCGCGCCCTCATTGTCCGGTTCGAGGCCGCCTCTTGTACCAGTCTGTTGACCGCCATCCAGCGCTAGGTCACACACAAGCAGGGCCCAGGAGGCAGAGATCAGTAGGTCGAGCCCCTTCGCCACATCGCCGCACGTAGTGATTGAACCCGCAGGAACAACCTGCCGCAACTGGCGCAACAGAATGGTCCTCCAGGTTTCGGCGTCCTCTACAACGAGGACTCGCGGTGGCGCGGTGCCCGGGTCACAATGAATGGTTGGCATGCGTGGTCTCCTGCTGCTCTGCCTGAGCGCCGCCTTGAGGCACAGGTAGAACGATCGTAAACGTGGATCCCTGACCCACTCGGCTCTGAGCTGACAACTCTCCGCACATCCGCTCCACGTAAGCACGTGCCCACCACAGACCGAGTCCCATGCTGTATACCTTGTCTGGCTTGTGCGTGTAGCCGTACTCGAACACACGATCGATAGCGTCCGGGGCGATGCCTACGCCGGAGTCGCTCACGCGGACCACAACCCACTCCTGGGCACCACGCTGTGAGCGCGCACCCAGCACAGTAAGCCTGCCTCCGCCTGGCATCGCTTCCACAGCGTTCTGGAACAAGATCTCGAACACATGTACCAACTGCGCCTTACAGGCACGCACCATAGGGAGGCCTGACAACTCCGAAACAGAGACTTCGACGCCGGCTGGCAGACTGACATGGCCCAGTCCCCCAGAGACGCACTCGCTCACCTGAACCAGCTCAAGCGGGTTGTTGCCTAGATTCTGCAAGCCCTCAGCTTCTCTCAGCAGAACCCGGGTAGCACGTATGACGCCGTCGCATAGAGCAGTCAGCTCGGGGTCCGCACCCACCGCAGTCCTTATCTCCTGGGCCATGGCCTCGATGCCGCCTACCTCCCCGGTCATTCGATGGACTACAGGCCCTGCCCTATTGCCCAGATCAGAGAGCACATTGGCCCTGTCCAACTGCCGGTAGCTCTCTGCTTGCTGGATCGCAATGACAGCCTGATCGCCAAACGACTGGAGGGTCTGTAGGATAGGGCCGCTGAAGGCCTCCGTACGCAAAGTCCGAACTGATATCACGCCCAGAACTCTAGAATCGCTATCGAGCAGTGGGATACAGAGGAGCGATCCCTTCTTTGGAGCATCCAAACCCCACATAGGCAACGACCTCGCGTCGTCCGCCATCATTGGCTCTTTGGATTGAGCAACGCTGCCGATCACGCCATCTCCGAGCCTCACTTCGGTGTGTCTGGGAGCGCTCCCGTCCAGTTGGGGATGCCTCGCGCGTAGATCTAGGTGGTCTGATGCGTGATGAAGATGGTAGACTTCACCTTCTGAGGCCCCAGCGATTTGGATGGCTCGATGCAGAAGGAATCCCAGAACACTGTCGAGGCTTGGACTAGCTATGATCTGCCGGTTGACCCATGAAAGGGTCCTTACAAGTCGCTTATTCTCGATGGAAATGGCAGCGGAAGAGGCCAGAGCGTCAATTGTTCGCTTGTCATCGTCGCTGAATCGGCGCGCCAGTCGGTAGTATATGACCATGATACCGACTACTCGATCGTGGGCCTTGAGGACAAGTCCGGCTACTGATGCGATCTTCTCTCTGGTAACAAAAGGGTCTTGAGCTATATCAATGCCAACGCTACTGAAAACCCGCTCCCGACCTAGATTCTCAATGAAGACAGGGCGCCCCGCAGCTAGGATCTCCTGCGATATGCCTTCGCTCGGCGACGGAGCATCAGGATCAACCGCCGCCGCTGTCCTACCAGCCGTCTCCGGCGATCCCACAAAGGAGTGGTCAGTGTCGCTATACTCGTGGATCGTAACAACGTCGGCTGCCAGGATATTGAGCGTATTCGACGCTATCGCTTTGAGGAGCATCTCCTGATGCTCGATGCTCACCAGGGAGTGAAACACCTTATGGAGGCTCGACAGCTGCCGCATCTGGTCTCGCATCTGAGTGAAGGTAAGAGCCCCTCGAATGGCATCCGCCGCGATGGCCAGAAACAGGTCAATAGCCCCAAACTCCTCGTGGGTAAAAGCATGTGCTGCTGCAAGATGCAGGTAGAGAACTCCTTCGGCGCCATTGACCATGAGGGGGAAGGCCGCGACCGTCTGTACCTCTATGCCCCTCAGAGCGTCGAGGTAGCCATCAGTTGAGCCCGGCACTCCCAACTCACTGCCCAACCCGGAGGTCGCCGAGACCACGATCGGCACTCGCTTCTCGGTTACCATACGCCCGAGCCTGTCCTCGCGCGGGTGCATGGACTTGAGTTCCTGCCAATGCCTGCCTAGAGCGCACTGGTACACATACCTGCCCCGGCCGGGATCGTAGAGGTAGTTGACGCCGCCAGAGTCAGCCTTGGCGATCTCCATGGCACACCCCAGTGCCTTCTCAAGCACTGCATGCAGGGTGGCCCTTCTGATGGCCATCGCTGCCTGGGCAGCAGACTCAGCCAGTCGAATGGCAAGGTCCAATGGAATCCGTGCCGATCTGTCCTGGTACCCGGCCTCGATGGTGCCAATAGCTTCTATGCTGGCACTAGCGACTAGTGGGTCATCTGACTCACCCATACGAAGGGTCGTAGTACAGCCCTCGTCGCTCGTCTGCTCAGACACCACCTCCCAGACAGACCTGGACTCCCAGCTGTGTATCGGCTGCCCATCGGGCCCGCGGGCGATGAGGATAGGGGCGAAGGCCCGGACCACGTTCCCATGCCCATATGTTTCAAAGACCCAACGGTCGAACCGGCTATCCCAGCCCGAGATAACCTCGATCTGGCGCTGAAGAAGCACATCAACCTGGATGTCTCTATAGATGGGCTCAGCGATAACGTAGTGCTTTACGCGTCCGGTCCAGTCGGCTGCGCTACCGGTACCGGAAACGGTCTCGATGATCTGTTCCTCATCCCTGACAAGCTGAATCGCCACAAAGTCGAAACCCAGATCCTGCTGGATCGAGAGGCAGATGCTCTCCAGCATGGAGTCCATACGCGACAAGTCTGAACCGACCTGCTCAATGCCCTTCGCTAAGTCCAGGACCAGACTGGGTGTGTCTAGCTGCCCATCGGCCTGCGACTGACATCCAAGTCGGACGTCTGCCGGTGCTTTCATCTGTGGGATCTCCTACCATGAGACGGAACAGCGGGAAGAGGGAGCACCTGAGGAAGCCCCCTGAAGCCTGGGACCCTTGTTCCCCCGCATGGCGCACGCGCCCCCAAGCTAGGGGGATGCACTCGTCTGCTTCGACACCGAACTGGGCAGAGGTTTCAGGCGTTCGCATGACAGCCACGTGCGGTAAGAGTAACGGCACTGGGCAACCGCAGCACTCCCCGTTGGGCAGCGAAGGCGCCGTCTGCCGACCCTACTTGGGGGGGAGTCTGGGCCCTGTCCCAACGGCTGTGTGCCCAGACCGACCCCTCATCCTCCTGTGGCCAACCATAGGCTAGGTTCAACAGACCACATGAGGCACCTGCAGCATCATCCAGTCTCGTGGCTAGGTAGTGGGTAACTGCCAGATTCGAATCGCGCCGAAGCGCGCCGCCGCCCCCTCAGGGTGCTCACCGGGATAGACCGTTCGATCCAGGAGCCCGCTGGCGAAGACCCCCGCCTTCAGCTCCGGGAGCACGGGAAAGTGGACGTGCCCAACGCGCATCCACTCGCCATTCCCGCCCCTGCACAGAGCCCGGGCGGAGCCCTGACAGCACTCGAGGCGAAGAGTGATGGTCTGGCCCGGGATCCGACCTCGTCCGATCAGGAGGTCAACCCCATCGAGGCAACCGGCGAGGGAGACCTCCTCCGGACCGCGGAGGCCGACGTCTAGCCTGAGGTAGCTGTTGGGCCCACCCCACGCCAGGAGGCCGCCCACGGACGGCTCTTCCAGGCTGCCAGGAAGGCACTCAACCTCCACGACGAAGTCCGGTCCAGTCGGGGTGACAAGCCGGGGCGCGGACAGGTTGGTCTCGCACAAGTCGCGCCCGTTTGGGGCACGGACCTCTGTCCAGCGCCCGGCGCGTACATGGCTTCCCCCGTAGGGATCAACCCACTCCCAGCCCCCAACGTCAGACAGGGGCGGGCGCGGCCTTTCCCAGTCGTCCTCCACGGCCAGAGCGTCGTCCGGCAACAGGCGGAGCTGAAGCCCGCCGGAGACGCGGCTGCTCTGAAGCTGCCCCAGCGTGGGATGGGCACCCATGAAGCCGGACGCCAGCTCGCCGAACTCCTCAGGAGGCGACACCGCCGACTCCAGTCCACTGAACGCGGCCAGCAGTATGGAGCGGTCGTAGCTCCCCAGTTCGGCGGCCTGCAGCAGATGCCCCACGGCGTCTCGAACCTCACCCAGGGAAAGGAGGGCCCGGCTCAGCGTGACGGAGGCCCAGGCCTCCACCTGAACCACCCCACGGTCCTTGGCAAGGTCCAGGGCGGCCTTGAGCGTCTCGAGGGCTTCCGCCGGATCGCCCCGGCCCAACTGCACGGTACCCAGTCCCAGCAAGGCTTCTGGGAGGTCGCCAGGAGCGCCCCGCTCGGCAACATCCTTGCGCTCACTGGCCAGCCTCTGGGCTACCTCGAGGTGACCCAGATACGCGTGGCACCGGGAAAGGGCGCCGAGGGTCCAGGCGTGGAGTCGAGTGTCACCCAGGTGCAGGAAGACCTGAGACGCCTCCTCGAGATGCGGGATCGCGTCGTCCAGCCGGCCGCACCGAGAGAGGATCAGATGGCCCGCGCAGTGACTGGCCTCGCCAAGCGCCTTGAGGTCCCCCTCCTGCCGCGCCTTCTCGCGAAGGGAGGAGGCCCAGGACATAGCTCGGTCGGGATCCTTGAACTGCGTCGCGTATAGGACGGCCAACTGCGTGTAGGCAGATCGCTGTTCCGTCTCATAGCTTACCGTCGACAGCAGGGGCTCGTTCCTCAGCACATACTCGCGGAAGGTAGAGCGCTTCCCCGCCCCAAGGCTGCCTACCGCAAGCATGCAGTTCATCAGGATGGCCTCGGCGCCATCGGGCTGGCTGCCCAGCATGACCAGGCCGCGCTCGGCAGCCTCCATGACATCCTCGTACCGCCGCTGGGCCCACAGTGCCTCCGCCAGGTTGTGGATGATGCGAACCAGGGCCCTTGTCGGAAGCCCGCTCTCCAACCCCAGGGCCAGCGCCTGTCGGAAGTGCTCGGTGGCTTCCGCGTCTCGATCCAGCAGCCTGAGCCCCTTGCCAAGCCCCAAGTGAGCTCGCACTTGGGCTTCGGCCTGCTCCGGCCCCAGGGTGGTTCGCCCAGAGGAGCCGTTCAAGGTCACACGGAAATGGTGGACCGCCTCTTCGATCAGGCCCAGGGAGAGGGCCCTTTCGCCGGCAGCCTGAGAGTAGACCGCCGCGCGATCCGCCAGCCCGGCCTCGTAGTAGTGGTAAGCAAGTTCGGCCGCGTCCCTTGAGGCTTCCCCCTTGGCCTCCCCGTCCAGCTCCTGCGCGAACCTCTGGTGCAGCAGACTCTGCCGACGACGTGCTGCCGACTTGCGTGCAACTAACGCGATGAGTGGATGCGCCAATTCCACCACGTCAGCCGGTGAACGTCGCAATAGACCCTGGTCTTCCATCTCCCAGAGGGCGTGGTCCAGCTCTGGGCCGGCTCCAAGGATGGCCTCCAATACGCGTCGGCGCACCGGCCTGCCCGCGACCGCCAAGGCCTCGGTGGCTCCGCGAGCGATGGGCTCAAGCCGGTCAAGCCGCGCCGAGATCACCCTCTCCAGACTCTCGGGTACGGACGCTGCGGCCTCCGGGCCGGCTTCGGGGTGCCGGACCATCGCCGTATCCTCGTCCGCGCCCCGAGCTAGGCCGCGAAGCGCTTGCTCGAGGAACAGGGGCACTCCGTGGCTACGTGCCACGAGCTCCGCCACCAGAGCCCCCGTCAGCTCATCGCCTCCGGGTAGGGTGCCAAGAAGCTCCCGTGACTCAGCCTCGTCCAGGCCCTCCAGCTTGACCACGACGCCCCCTGTCGCCTCCAGATCCCGCTGAAGTAGGAGCCAGCCATCCGCCTCAGGCTGAGAGGAGCCGTCACAGATGAGCAGGAGGGGGTTCCGCCGGGCCGCCTCAGCCAGCGCTACCAACAGGCCGCGTGCGATAGGCTCATCGAGAGAGGGATCCTCCATCACCAGCACCGCCCCGGCCGGCGCGGATAGAGCGCCCGCCACCTCGGCGAGCACCAGGGGGACCAGCGCCCTCATCTGCTCCGGACCCGCGTGGTCCAAGCAGCGGTCCCAGGTGTTGCCGAACCGGGCGGAGGCCAGTCGGCCCAAGGCGCCAGCGACCTCCGCGACACGATCTGGGGCGATTGAGCCACGCCCCTC
>DASXUI010000413.1:0-8090 GCA_036504955.1 Armatimonadota bacterium | reverse complement strand
CAGGGACGCCAGGCGTTGTGGGCGAGATCGCAAGGAAGGCGAGGCGGATGTACAACATGCAGCAACTGGCGCGGACGGCCGCGCAGGAGGGGGCTTCCGACATCTTCGTCAAGGTGGGGGTTCCGCCGATGGTGAAGGTCTCGGGGACCGTACATCCGGTGGGCGACGAGCCGCTCACTCCGGAGGATACCGAGGAGCTGTGCCTCTCCCTGATGACCCGGGAGAAGGACCGCCGAAAGTACGACCAGACCTTGAGCTGCAACCTGGCCTGGCAGTCGGAGTCGGCCGGGCGCTTCCGAGTGAACGTCTACACCCAGCGCGGAACCATGGCGATGGTGCTTCGAAAGGTGAGCACCCAGGTCCCTACTCTAGACGGGCTGGGGATGCCGGAGACCCTCAAGTCGGTGTGCATGGAGCGGACCGGGCTGGTGCTGGTCACGGGGGCCACCGGCAGCGGCAAGTCCACGACCCTGGCGGCGATGGTCGACCCTCGGTGCCGAAACCACGCGGGTCACATCGTCACCATCGAGGACCCCATCGAGTTTCTTCAGCCGGACCACCTCTCCATCGTGAGCCAGCGAGAGGTCGGGACGGACTGCGACAGCTTCGCCGACGCGCTGAAGGACGCCCTGCGCGAGGCGCCGGACGTGGTGCTGGTGGGTGAGATCCGGGACCGGGAGGTGATGGAGGTGGCTCTGCACTTCGCGGAGACCGGGCACCTCGTCATGGGCACCCTCCACTCCACCAACGCCAGCCAGACGTTGGACCGCGTGATCAACTTCTTCCCCAAGGAAGAGGAGGTCCAGACCCTCCTCGCCCTCTCACTGAACCTTCGAGCGGTAGTATCCCAGCGCCTCATCCCTCGCGCCGACGGCCAGGGGCGCATCGTGGCTCAGGAGATACTGGTGTGCACGCCCCGGGTGAAGGACCTGGTGAAGCGCAATGAGGTTAACAGCCTCAAGCCCACCATGGAGTCCGGCACCCAGGAGGGGATGCAGACCTTCGACCAGGCGTTGTACGCCCTGGTGAACCAGGGCATGGTAGAGCAGGACGTCGCGCTCACCTACGCGGAGAGCCCCGGCGACCTGAAGCTGAAGTTGCGAGGCTTCGTGTAGTCGGAGCTAGCGGTAACTAACCGCCTCACCACCAAGACACCAAGACACCAAGAAGGGCAAGGGGGCTGAAGGGACTGAGGGGGCTTAAGGGAAGAGCCTCAGATTCACTCCCTGAGTGTCTCCCCTGAGTCCCCTCAGTCCCCTTGCCCTTCTTGGTGTCTTGGTGTCTTGGTGCTGAGGCGGTTTGCCGCAGCCAGTTTGGCTTGGGGCTAGAGGTCACGGCCGTCGAGGGGGGTGGCGCAGCGGGGGCAGGCACCGGCTTTGAGGCGGTTCCGGACGACCTTGAAGCCGTAGCGCTGAAGAAGCATCTCGCCGCACTTGTGGCAGAGTGTGCTCTCGTACTCGTCGCCCGGTAGGTTGCCGGTGTAGACGTACCGGAGCCCGGCTTCCTTGCCGATTCGGTAGGCGCGGTGAAGCGTCTCCCGGGGGGTGGAGGCGACATCCACCATCTTGTAGTCCGGGTGGAAAGCGCTGATGTGCCAGGGGATCTCAGGCCCCAAGCCCGCCAGGAACCCAGCGCAGCCCCGCAGTTCCTCGTCGGAGTCGTTCTGTCCTGGAATGACGAGCGTGGTTACCTCGAGCCAGACCCCCAGCTCCTTCAGGTTTCGGAGGGTATCCAGTACCGGCCGCAGCAACCCCCCCATCACGCGCCGGTAGTGGCGGTCATCGAAGCCCTTGAGGTCGATGTTGGCGCCATGGAGGTAGGGCCGGATCATCTGCAGCATCTCGCGCGTCATGTAGCCGTTGCTGACGAAGAGGTTGGCGATACCCTCGCGCGCGGCCAGGCGGCTGGTCTCCAGCGCGTACTCGAAGAAGATGGTGGGCTCGGTGTAGGTGTAGGCGATGGCCCGGCATCCAGCCTTGAGCGCGGCAGCGACGACCTGCTCCGGCGGAAGCTGCTCTCCGATGATCTCGCCCGTCGCTCCCTTGCTGATCTGGGAGATGCTCCAATTCTGGCAGAAGGAGCACCGGAAGTTGCAGCCCGCGGTGGCGATCGAAAGCGCCGTGGCACCGGGGCGCAGGTGGAAGAAGGGCTTCTTCTCAATGGGATCGATGTGCGCGGCGATGGCCTTGCCGTAGACCATCGTGTAGAGCCGGCCGCCCTGGTTGCGGCGGACGGCGCAGATGGCCGTCTTTCCCTCACCAAGGCGGCAGCGATGGGCGCAGAGGTTGCAGACCACCGCCCCGCCGTCCACGGGCTCCCAGAGCAGCGCCTCGCGCACGCCGGGTCCTTCCATGCGGGTACCAGCCCCGCCCGCCTGAGTGCCTGCCATCGGTACGCCTCTCTCCCCGCCCCACAGCCTCGCTGGCGCGAGTACCGAACGCCGGTACGATGCCTGGCCGCGAGGTCATTATAGCAAGGAGTGCCCGGCCAGGGCCGCTAGCCCCCTAGCGGGGTCGGGGGCGCATCCTCTGGCCGGGCGAAGTAGCCCTCCCAGAGCCGGCCGCCCGCCTGTGCCAGGGCGCCCTCGGCGTAGGCGATCAGCGCGTCCTTGCGGTCCAGGAGGCACAGCAGGCGCAGCGACACCGTCAGCGCCCTGGCCAAGTCGGGGTTCACCTGCCGCAGGTTGCGGAGCAGCCACTTGCCCCTGCCCTCCCACTGACCCTGGCAGGCCAGGATCAGGTTGGTGGCCTGGACCGCGAGGTCATGCGCGATGAAGGCGGACTCGTCGGCATCGGTGGAGCCAAGGAGGTCGTCCAGCAGGTCGGTCAGCAGGTAGCGGCGGCGGTCCAGCTCGGCCTGGGCGAGGGGGGCCGGACCGCGCTCCAGCACGGCGAGGGCCACGCGGCGCAGGCGGTCCGCTACCCCATCGACGTTGCGGAGCGTCGCGCCCTCCACGCAGATGGTGGGCAGGACCGGGCTCCGGCCCCGGGCGTCGCGCTGGAAGAAGTCGAGGCAAGAGGCCTGGGTGTGCACGAAGGCCTCGACCGGCCAGTCGAAGGCGATCAGAGACTCCCGGAAGGGGGCATCCTGACGCGTGGTTACCACGAGCAGGTCTATGTCAGAGGTCGAGGTCCCCTCGCCGCGCATCAGGCTTCCGCCCGCGAAGGCGGCAAGACACTCGGGGTAACGCTCCTCTATCAGGGAGCGGGCGGCATCGACGGGGTCCACTACAGCCTCCTTCAGAGGGAGCCAGAGTCACGGCCAAGGCACAGGGGGCGCAGAGACGTGAGGGCGCCGCGAGAGCCTGCCGCTACAGGGAACCGCACCACCAAGTCACCAAGACACCAAGAAGACCAGGAAGACCAAGAGGACTAAGCCCTTGGGGGGATCGGCCTGGGTCCCTGTGAAGGGGGTGAGGCCGCTTGTGTCTTCCGGCGGTCAGCAGTTGGGGCGCAGACGTCTCGTCTGCGCGGCCTAGAGGCGGGCCAGACCAGCCGCCCGTGGGATGACGCGAGAGGTTCTGCCCCCGAGAGTGTGCTCCTTGCCCTGTCGGTCGCGCAGACGAGACGTCTGCGCCCCAACTGCCCTCGTGTCACTTGGCGGAAGTGGAGTGAGCGGGTGGCGCAGCCAGACCGGGGGCCTGCTCGGCCTTCGGCCGAGTCGCAGTCAAGACGCCCGCGCCACCACTGCCTTGGACGTGGGTTGGAGGCCTGGTTCGACTCGGTTACCCAGGGGACTGGGCCTCACACGCACCGTCTCCCGCGGGACGGTACCGCCGTTCTCGGATCTAGGAGAGGGGACGGCCCCAACCGCGCCGCCGTGCCGGCGGCTCGCGTCGTAGGGTCTCTTTCGCGGGGAAGCGGGACCTCTCCCGTCCGGATGAGGGGCCCTGCGCCGGTGAGGGCGGGCAGGGCGGCGCGGTGGGGCCGTGGAAGGGGCACGTGGTGGCAGCTTCCTCCTCCCGAGGATGCGCCGTCGGGGGATCGTGCTGCCCACCCCTGTCCAGGCGCAACGACGCGCGGAGCGAGTACCGTTGATGACTTCAAGTAGCCTTTGCTTGCCGGACCCACAGAGGGTTCTGGTTCACCTTGCCGTGCTTGCTCTGAGCATCCTTATCGCATCGGGGGCCGCGGGCCCGGCTGTCGCGGTCGGTGAGGGGGCGTCCGGCGACCCCGGCACTCGGGCCGGCAGCAGGGCGGCGCCGGATGCGAGCGCCTGCGCGCGCTTCCTGCGCTCCTTGTACGTGCCGGGGATGCGCCTCGTTCGGGAGTACCCGGGCTCCAAGGTGCTCTGGCTCTCCCATGATGGCCTCCTGGTGGAGCGTGCCCTTCGGAAGCGAGACCGCAAGCTGGCGCGCCCCCTGGCGAAGCGGCTTAGGGAGTCCGGCCGGGCCGAGGCGTGGAAGCTGGCACCCATCCTGACCGACGCGCCCTGGACGCCGGTGTTCCGCGAGCCCAGCTTGTTGGACGTCACGCAGGATCGGGGCTTCACCATCAAGACGGAGGAGGAGAAGGGGGCGCTGGCCCAGGGTTGGGAGGGGTTCACCGACCTCTGCCTCTTCGCGGCGGCCGGACTCGCCAAGACGGACCGTCCCGAGGCCCTGCGGCTGTACCGCGCGGCCTTCGCTACCTGGGACGGCACAGGGTTTCTGGACCCGCCGGCCAAGTCCCTGGGGAGGTATGCCGCCTTCAAACTGGCGCTGGCGCTACTGGTGGGTCACAAGCTGGGCGTCACAGTTCCAGAGGAAGCCCGGATGCTCAGTATCCTTGCCTCGCTCCAAACGCCGGAGGGCGGCATCGTGACCGACTACGACGGCCGGCTGAAGCCCATCGGTGTGCCGAACGCCGAGACCACCAGCATCGTTCTCATCGCCCTGGACGCGCGGGGCACTCAGCCTCGGCACGGCATCGGCGCCAAGGACGCCGCACCCGAGCGGCGGTAGGAGGTCAAGGTGGCAGGGAGTGTCTCCTACGTAGGTGCCCTCGAGGAGCTATGGCGCGCGCTGAAGGACAACTACCCGGCCATGGAGCTGGTGGGCGCGGCTGGCGATGGCTGGCTGGAGGAGTACCGTCCCCAAGTTCGGGCTGCCGGGAGCGCGCGGGACGCCTATTCGCTGATGGACGAGCTGGTGTGCCGCCTGAGCGACTACCACACCCGCCTGACCTGGCCCGACATGCCTCCCATGGCCGGGCCGCCGGTGGAGGTGCTCGTCGTGCCTCGGAAGCGCCCCGCGGCTCCGGCATCCGTGGCCCGGGAGCTTCAGCTTCGCGGCTTCGCCCCCGTTCCCATCGAGATGCCACCGCCGCGGGATGAGGTGGTCGCCGTGTCGCGCGTGGAAGGAGTGCCCGGCCTCCGACCAGGGGACTTGGTGGCAACCATCGATGGCGTGCCCGTGGAGCAGGCGTTAGCCTCGGCCTGGCGGCACTCCTGTGGGTCCTCGCGAAGGGCCCGGCTGCGCGAGGCCTGCTGGAGGATGCTGCTGGGGGCTCCCGGCTCAGAGCTTCGGTTGGGGGTTCGGCGGGGCAGCTCCGAGGGGCGCGAGGTGCGCGTGCGGCGTGACGGGTTTGGATCCCAGCCGAACGTCAACGTGACGGAGGCCTCAGGGATCCCCGTGGTCCGCATCCGAGGCTGGGGGGACAGCCCGGGCAAGCCGCTCGTGGCCGAAGTCGACGCCATCCTCGAGCGCTACCGGAACAGCCTGGGCATCGTCTTCGACGTTCGCGGCAACGGCGGCGGCGACGATGACCTGGCGGACCAGGTGACTGGGCGATTCCTGTCGCATCCGGTGGTCTCCAGCGTCAGCTTCCACCGCAGGGTGCCCAGCCTGGACTACGAGCGAACCACGGAGTGGGCCAAGCCGCGGGGGCCGTGGCGCTTCGAGGGCCGGGCGGCCGTGCTGACTGATGAGGCCTGCCGCAGCGCGTGCGAGCACTTCGTCTCCGGCATGGCGGAGGCGGGCGCCCTGCTCTGCGGGTCCAGCACTGATGGCGCATGTGGGTGGATCCGCCCCGTGGAGCTCTCAGGCGGAGCGCGCCTCTACGTCTCACGCACCCTCCCGCTCCACACCGGCGGCGTGCCGTCGCCGATGCTGGGCATCGTCCCACACCTCTGGCTGCCCCCCACGCTGCCCGACCTCCGGGCGGGCCGAGACGCCGCCCTGACCAATGCTGTGGAGTGGGTCCGAAGCGACGCCCCCCTCCCAGCTCGACCGCTAGCCCGCTACGACGGCGAGTAGGGGTTTGAGGCAAGGGAACGTCACCAGGAAGGGAGTGAGGGGGTGAGGGGGTGAGCAAGGCCTCAGTGAGGGGGACGGGGTGGAGGCCGAAGCGCCGCGCTAGAACCCCGGCGCGACAGATCCCGAAGCCGGCTCAAGCCGGCTGAGACATGCTGGAGTTAGGTGGTCACTGGGCAAGTCGGTTCAGGCTTCTGTCACACAGGGATCTGACTGAACAGAGGGCCGGGGCCCCAGCCGCCTTCCAGGCGGCTTCGGGATCTGTCGCGCCGGGGTTCTAGCCCGGCGCTTCGGCCTCCACTCCTTCCCTCTCACTGGGGCGCTCTCACCCCCTCACCCGTTCAGTCCTCAGGGGTTGGCGTCTACGGTGGTCTTGGCCTTCATCTGGGTGGATTGGGGCTCCGCCGGGGCGCGGCGGCGCTGGGGCAGGATGAGGCGCTCGGTGCGCTCGTAGAACAGGTAGTCCCACGCCCAGTTGATGAGCACCATGAGGCGGTTGCGGAAGCCGACCAGCTTCATCAGGTGGACGGTCAGCCAGATGATCCAGGCGGGGAAGCCGGTGAAGGAACGGCCCGCCAGGTGGGCGACCGCCTTGTTGCGGCCGATGGTGACCATGGAGCCTGGGTCCTTGTAGCTGAAGGGCTCGGGCGGCTGTCCTTTGATCTGCCGGAGGATGTTGCGCGCCACCGTCTCGCCCTGCTGGAGGGCCACCGGGGCGATCATCGGGAGCGGCTTCCCGGCTTGCTCGGTCTGGGCCATGTCTCCGAGGGCGTACACCCTTGGATGTCCGGGGACCTGGAGGCTCGGCTCCACCACGGTCCTGCCGTTCGGAGCCGTGGGTAGGCCCATCGCCTTGGAGAGCGGGTTTCCGCCAACTCCCGCGGTCCAGACCACGGTCTCCGTCTCCAGGTGCGAACCGTCCTTCAGGGTGACCGCTCCCTCGGTTACCTCCTGCACGGAGCCGCGGAGGAGCACGTCCACCTTCATCGAGCGCAGCCGGGTCAGGGCGTAGTCCTGAAGCCGCTGTGGGAAGCCCATCAGGATGTGCTCATGAGCCTCCACCAGCACGATCCGCACCTCGCTGAAGTCCAGGGACGGGTAGTCCTTCACCAGCGGACGGTACACCAGCTCGGCCAGGGCCCCCGCGAACTCGACGCCGGTGGGTCCGCCGCCAACCAGGGTGAAGGTGAGGGCCCTCCTACGCTTGTTGGGGTCCGGCTCGTGCGCCGCGCGCTCGAAGCAGTCCAGGATGTGGCTGCGGAGTGACGTGCCTTCCTCGAGGGTCTTGAGCGGGAGGGCGTACTCCTCGGCGCCGGGGACTCCGAAGAAGTGGGACACGCTGCCGGCTGCCAGAACCAGGAAGTCGAAGGGGATCTCCGTGGTATGGGTCTTAAGCACCTTTCGGTCGAGGTCGGCGCCGGTGACCTCGGTCATGAGGAAACGAACGCCCTGCTTCTCCCTCAGGATTCCACGGAGGGGGTAGCCGATGCTCTCGGCGTCCAGTTCCGCGGCGCCCACCTGGTAGAGCAGCGGGAGGAAGGTGTGGTAGTTGTGCTTGTCCACCAGCGTGACGGAGACGCCCTTGCCCGCCAAGAGATGGGCTACCTTCAGTCCGCCGAAGCCACCGCCCACGATGACGACGCGTGGGGCCACCTGACCCTCGGCGCGGAGGGTGAAGTCGGCGGTGGCGCTCAAGGGCGAGGCATCACCGTGCTGGCCGGAGCCGTTGCTGCCCGGCTGGGCGCTGCCGTCAGGCTGGCCGCTGCTCTGGGGTCTGGTCTCCTCCGCCATGGGGTGGCCTCATCCTTTCACGCACCGGAAGAGCCCCCCAGCCTTGGGGTCTCTCCACGTTCCCCCA
>DASXUI010000412.1:0-2981 GCA_036504955.1 Armatimonadota bacterium | reverse complement strand
AGGGGGTCGGCACAGAGAGTGGGTGCCGGGGGTGCCCATCGGGGTTGAAGATGCCCGGTTGGAGGAAGGGCTGACGAGCCCAGGCCATCTCCCGGATGTCCCTCTTCTCCGCCTCGAATGCCAGCCAGGACTGGGGCGGCCTCTCCCAACGCGGTGCTTGGCTACCCGCCGCCCGAGCTCGCCCTCCCCCCGCGGCTCGCGGTCCCTTGCCGCGTCCATCGCCCCGCTGCCTTGCCGCCGCCCCGCGGGCCGGCCCCCCGGAGGGCCGAGATCGATGCCCGGCTGCCATTCGCAGGAAGAGGTCCTCCATTCTGAAGCCCTCGTCCTGGAACCCCTTCTCCCACACGTACCGGCGCTCAAGCTCCTGATCTATGCTGGAGGTCAGGTTCCGGCGTACCAGGTAGTGTAGGGTGAGCGCGAAAGCGACCAGGATCATCGCCAGCACGCAGACATTCAACAGCGTGAGTCTACCGCGAACGGAGCCCCATCTCATCGTGCTTCCCTATTCGGACCGTCTCAACACGTAGCCGACCCCGTGAACGGTGTGGATCAGCTTCTCGCTATGCCCAAGGTCGATCTTCTTCCGGAGCAGACCAATGTACACCCGAACTGTGTCGGTAGTGCTGTCATCGTCTATCCACACGCGGTCCTGAATGGTCTCACGGGTGAGGATCCGTCCCTCGTTGGCCGCCAGAGCCTCCAACAGGGTGTACTCCCGCCCTGTCAGGGAGACCTCCTGCCCGGCCCGGCGCACCACTCGCCCCAGCGTGTCAATCTCAAGGTCCGCCACCTTGATAAGCGTCGACTTGTGCACCTTGTCGCGCCGAAGCAAGGCCCGTACGCGAGCCAGCAGCTCGGTGAACTCGAAGGGCTTGGTCAGGTAGTCGTCCGCGCCCGTGTTGAGCCCTCGGACCCGATCCTCCAGCGCGTCCCGCGCCGTCAGCATCAAGATGGGAGTGGTGACTCGCGACGCCCGCAGCTCCTCGCACACGGCCCAGCCGTCACGCTTCGGCAGCATCAGGTCCAGAATCACCGCGGAGTAGGCACCGGTGAGGGCGTACTCCAGGGCCACCTCACCGTCCTGGGCGTGATCCACCCGGAAGTGGGCCTCCTCCAGCCCCTCCTTGAGGGCGGAGGCGATCACCCTGTCGTCCTCAACCACCAGCAGTCGCATGGATCCTCGTGGGCCCCTCCGTCGGGCGCGCGGCGCCGGAGCGATGAAGCCGTCGCACCGACCCGTGCGACGCGAGGGGCGGCCGCGCGTCCTGAATCATGCAGGCTCCACGGGCTCCTCGTGGGCCAGGCAGGCCAGACTTCGGGCGAGTCGCCCTCAGCGACAAGGGTTCTGCGTCCCCACGCCGATACCTCGCTGAAGGAGGCGGGTGGCCGGGAGGCGGAGCGCGGGGTGTGGAGGCAAAGCATCCACAGTGACACGGGGGTGAAGCGCCCGGCAACCCAGGCCGGGGGCGCCCATCAGAGGCCCTAGCAGGCTAGGGCCTCCGCAGGCGGCTCCTTCCGTAGAGGGTGGCCGAACTGCGAGACCCACCCGGGAACTGGGCGGGAAGGCAGCATCCCCACGACCGGACCCTCTAGAGCTATTGTTGCCAGCGAATGCAAAAAAGCTGTAAAGGGTCGCGAGCTGAAGGGGGTACCGCGGCGTCCGTGCCGGGGCGGGTCGGGGCCAGCGCCTCGGGGGACCGGTCTGTGCGCGACACCCTCCCTGGCGAACAGGGTACGAAACGCGCTCGCGCCGGCAGTAGCTCCTTTACGCTTTGTTTGCATGACGCCCCTAGAATGACCCCGGGCCCACAGTCGCGGGAGGCCAGTGGCCTTGCCCCCCGCCCTAGCCGGCCTGCGTGGAAGCAGCGACGTCGTTAGCTGCGGACCTCCCTTCCTCCTAGCGGGAACTCTCTCTCCCGCGGATAATGAGTCCGAAGTGGCGTCGATGCCTAGCGGTTCGTCCGGGCCTCTCTCACCCGAGCGAGCACTCCCCACAGGCCGGCTCCCTTCTCCCCGGCACTCCGTGGCACGGCTCCCCTATCAAGCAACAGCTTCTGTGTAGCATACCGACTCGCCCGCTCGCCACATCGATTCCACCAGCCGTCACCGGGCATGGACGGTGAGCTCTGGGGCCAGCATCGCCCCGGGTGCACCACGGATCAGGACGCCTGGAAAGACAACAGGGGCTGGAACCCGTGAGGGTTCCAGCCCCTGTTGTCTTTTGAACCCAGCTTCTGAACCTTGCCTCAGCCCTCAGGGCGAGGGTGCCCGTCTGACGCGAGCCCAGGGGGGATACCGGGCCCAGTCAGCGGGTAACCCTCGACTCAGTGGGGCCGAGGAGGCGTCCAGTAGGGTACCCGCCGGTCCTACTACGCGGCCGTGGGCTCCACCGGGAACTTGGTGATAATACCAGCCAGCTTGCGCAGCATAGCGACAACGTCGGTGATGTTGAACTTGCCGTCACCGGTCACGTCCGCGGCCTTCTGCTGGTCGGGAGTCAGGGTCACGAGGCCGGCCACGCCGCGCAGAGCGGTGACCACGTCCGTGATGTTGAACTTGCCGTCGCCATTCAGGTCCCCGAAGATGATGGGGGGTGCAGTGGCCTCGGCGCCGAAGCGGAAGTCCGCGACCTTAGCCTCGCCCAGGGTGCCGGCGAGGTGGGAGGTAACGGCCACGCCCAGCATGATGGGCGCCTTGTCGAAGGCGTCCGCCACGTCCACGGAGCCGATCGAGTTGACCACGATCCCATCCCTAGACTTGTAGGCGTCGAAGTGCTGGCCCTTGCGGACCAGCTTCACGTAGAAGCCCTCGCCCTGGGTGAAGTTGCCGCCACCCACGCTGGTGGAGCTGTTGCCGTTGGCATCCGCCTTCGGACGGGCCTGCAGGTACTCGCCGTTGTCACGAGTGGCACAAACGAGAGCGTGCTGGCTGTTGGGGTCCAGCGTGTTGCGGACCATCAGGCCGGCCTTCGCCCAACCATC
>DASXUI010000411.1:0-8500 GCA_036504955.1 Armatimonadota bacterium | reverse complement strand
CCCCCCCACCGGCCAACCCCAGCAGGAACTCCGGCAGGGCGTCTAGGTCGGTGCCGGTCTCCAGGCGGTAGCAGGCGCACTGCCGGACCAGGCAACCCAGGGCGTCCAGGTGGGCCTGGGTAGCGCGTGGCTCCGTGAGCAGCACGTTGTGGGCCAGCGCGGACAGCGCCTCCGCTCGGGTGAGAGGATGCGCTTCCGAATTGGGGCGGTGCGAGATGTGGGGGAAGAGCAGCAGGCTGGGACGCAGGCGCCACTCGATGCGGGCACCGAAGACGTCCCGCGCGTGGGCCTGTCGCTTGGGCCATCCTGGAGGGAGAGGCGTCTCGAGCAGACCACGAAGCTCGGGCACCCACCGCGCCGTCTGCTCCGTCACGTCGATCTCCTCCGGGAAGGCGAGGGAGTGGATTCCATCGGCTGCCTGCTCCAGGAAGAACGTGTCGTCGCCCTGGAAGCCCACCCGGGGTGATCCGTAAGACGCCCGCGCGCCGGGCTGGGCGCAGGGCTCCGCAGTCCCACCGTTGCCGTCGCGGCATAGGTTGGCCCGCAGCAGGGCGACGGTTAGGGTGGATTTGCCGCACCCACTCTGGCCGGCGAAGATGACTCCCTTGCCGTCCAGAGAGAGGCTTGAGCCGTGCAGGCTGAAGCGGCCGGCGCGCTTCTGTTGCTCCAGGAAGGGAAGCGTGAAGAGGAAGTGCGAGGCCAGCCAGCGTCCGGGTCCCGAGGGTTGGTAGGCGGCAAGCACCTCGCCGGAGCGTGGGTCCGCGGAGAGCTCCCCGAGGTCGCCGTGCCGAGCGTAGATGCGGTCTGAGACGGGATCGTAGCCGGCGAGCCCCCCGGGCAGGTCTAGGAGGCGCCGAAGAGCCCCCTGGGGTGGCCGCACGGGGCTCTCAGCCAGGCTTGCGACGGGTACGAAGCGGAAGGAGAGGCACGGCAGGCCCGGCGGCTCCGGCTCCAGAAGCTCCCTGAGCCGGGAGGCGAGCGCCGCCATCAGCAGCGGGTCCTGGGTCTCCAGCCGCAAGCCCCGGCCATGGAACCCGGCCCACTGGACCTGCGAAGCGGCGGCGTTTGGGGTCATGGGGCCGGCGATGGACGGGGCACCAGCTCAACAAGCCCATCGGCCTTCAGCTCTCCCAACAGGCCCAGGGCGTCCTGCTCGATGGTGTCCGCAGTCGCCTCGTACTCCAGAGCCAGTGCCTCCGCGATCTGGCGCACCGTGCGGACGCCGTTGCACAGGTCCCACATACGCTGGCCGACCTCGTCCAGCGAGAAGTACTGCCCATCATCGAGGCTGAGCAGAAGCAGTGTGCCCTCCGCCTCCTGAGTCAACACGCCCTCACGACGACTTGGCACGCTGTTGCTGTTCAAGTCCATACCCTTGCCCCCTAGCCTGCACCACTCACGGGAAGTCTGTGGAGCCCCCGGAACGGGCCCAAGCTCGCCAACATCACGGCGGCCCCCGTATCACCAGGTCGCCCTGGACCACGAGGTCCGGGGCTGATCGGGCGCGACGCGCTGGCACCGCAAGCCGGCAGCAACAGTCTGACTGCCCAGCCCCTCCTCCGCAGATGTAGCATGGGTGACGGGAGATCCTGCCGCCCAGGGACCGCGCTCCTATCTCCCAGCCCTGCTGCCGAGACATGAAGAGGGCTCCGTGTTGGCGTGACCTCTCCTCGCTCCGCCCGAGGCACCGCCAAGGTGCCGCGAAGTCCTGAACTTGGCCTCCCCGTGGTCACCGCGCCCCTCCTCTTCCCGTTTCGGGAAGAGGAGCCAGAGGAGATAGGAACGCCCGGCCGGGGGGGATAGGCTTTCTACAGCAGCCCCTGCTGTGCGGCGACGGCGATGGCGGCGGCGCGGCAGTCCACCCCTAGCTTGGCGTAGATGCTGGCCAGGTGCGCCTTCACGGTGCGCTCCGTGATGCCCAGCGCCCGCGCTATCTCCTTGCTTCGGTCGCCTCGGGCGACGGCGGCAAGGACCTGGAGCTCTCGATCGGTGAGGCCAAGAGGCGGAAGAGGCTGCGTGGCGGGAGGGGGAGGCGGTGGGGCGAGGAGGCGCGCCATCACCTCCGGGCGGAGGAGGGTTTCGCCCCGTGCGGCAGCGCGCAGGGAATCGAACAGGGTGCGGCGGTCGGTGTCCTTCAGCAGGTAGCCTCGGGCACCCAGTTGCAGGGCGCGGCGCAGCAGGTCGTCCTCGTTGTAGGTGGTGAGGATGACGACTGCGACCGCCGGTTGCGACCGGCGCAGACGCTCCAGGGTGGCGAGCCCATCCAGCTTCGGCATCCGCAGGTCCAGCAGCAGCACGTCCGGGTGCAGCTCCTCACACAGCCGGAGCGCCTCCTCGCCGTCCGCTGCCTCACCCACCAGAGCGAAGTCGTCCTCCGTCTCCAGGATGAGTCGCAGCCCCTCACGGACAATGGAGTGGTCATCGGCCAGCACCACCCGCACACCGCCGAGGGGGCCCTGGAGATCTGGAGCCGCCGATACGGTCATGGCGCTGTCACTCCTCCTTGGCGGCCGTCCGGCGCCTCCTCGTCCAGCGCCAGCGGCAGGCGAACCATGAGGCAGCACCCCTCACCGGGAGCCGTCTCCAGGACTACCTCCCCCTCCAGCAGCCGCACCCGCTCGCGGATTCCCAGAAGCCCGTAGTGGCCGGGCGGCACCGCCGACGGGTCGAAGCCGACGCCGTCGTCGGAAACCGTCACCTCCAGGGAGTCGCCGCCGCGGGCCAGGCTCACCGAGGCACGGGCCGCTCTGGCATGCCGGGCCACGTTTGCCAGCGCCTCGGCGACCACCTGGCGGACGCAGGCCTCCACCTCCTCAGAGGCCTGCGGAAGGTCCGGCAGGACGGCGTCGCAGGGGATGCCCGTGGCCTGGGTGAAGCGCTCGGCCTCCGTGGCCAGCGAGGCGGCCAGGGGCGCGGGGGGAGGGGCCGCCCTCAGGTCGTCGATGGCCTGTCGGGCCGCGCCCAGCGTTTCCCGGGCGCGCGCCATCGCCTGAGCCAGGATGGTCTGGGCTCGCTCTCCTCCTCCCCGCTCCAGGTGCGAGGAGGCCGCCTCCAGCTGCAGGATGAGCCCGGCCAGCCCCTGCGCCAGGGTATCGTGGAGCTCCCGTGCCATGCGCTGCCTCTCGGCGGCAAGGGTCAGCTCCTGAACCTGCGCGGCGTACTCTGACAGGCGCGAGTTTGCCTCTCCCAGCTCCGACAGCAACGCCTGAGCCTGAGCTCTGGCCTCCGCCTGCCGGAGGTAGAGGACAACGTAGACCGTCACGAAGACGGCCATCGGCAGGGCGGCCACCGCCCACACCGCCAGCCCCGCGAAGCCGCTGAGGACGCCGTGCAGCACCGCTGATAGGCTGAGGCACCCTAAGGCGACGGGGGCCATCAGGCGGTCGCCCCGCAGCATTCCCGCTGTCTCGCCCAGAAGCGCCAGCGGCAGCATGAAGGCCAGGATCGCGCTGCGAGAGAGGAGCGTGAGGGTCGCGGCCAGCACGCTCTGGGCGGCCAGGTAGAGGGCCGCCCGCCGCCGGTCGCCCACCAGCAGGGGCGTGGTCCAGTGCAGCCCCGTCTGCAGCGCCATCAGCAAGCCGAAGGTGACCGCGCTGGCGCCCGCCAGCGCTGGCGTAGTCCGAAGGGTCCAGACTCCGACGCCGGCCATCCACGCGGTGAGCAGCCAGAAGAAGGGTCGGACCTGACGGGCCTCGGCGCGAAGCAGATCGCGCACGCTCTCCGGCGGTAGGGCTTGGGAGCTCGTTCTGTCGGCTGGCTGCATGGTGCCTCCATCTTACAACGGGGGCACCTTCCACCGCACCTGTACGCGGGTGCACTGTACGAAGGTACAGGTCCTCACCCACCGTAGGGACGATGCGGCATCCCCGCCCAGCTCCTATGCTGGTAACAGCACAAGACTTAGCCAGCGGCCACGAACTGCCTCGCCACCGAGATCCAGAGAACTGCGCCACCACAGAGACACAGAGGGCACAGAGGAACACAGAGAAGCACCATGCCGCGCGTGTCCTGGTGGCAAAGCAGTTTCTGGCCACTGGCTTGGCCTGCGCACCTCATGAGAGCGCTTGCAGGTGGGGAATGTCAGACACGTGAGCGCCCCACGGACCGCGCGGGCTAGCTGAGAGGAGCCGACACGCTATGACGTCCCTGCTGAGACCCATCTCTTCCCGATCCGTGCCGAGACGAGCCCTGCTGGCCGGGCTGGGCTACGCGCTGATGCTCGCCGTGCTGAGCGCCGTGATGCCGCTGGCGCAGGGCGCCGCCCCAGACGCCGGGGGGATGCTGAGGGAGGCGCCGATGCGCCTTCTGCACGGCACGATCCTCGCCTGGGCGCTGGGAAGCCTGTCCCAGAGCATGGCCCTCTCCAGGGTGGGGTTGGGGGTCGCCTGGGGGGTGACGCTGCTTCTGAACCAGGCATCGATTCTGGTGGAGGCGGAGGCCTTCGCCCCCAAGCACCTGAACCTGAACGCGGCTTCCATTCCGTGGATCCTGGCGGAGTGCCTGCTGCCGGCGCTGCTCGTGTCGCTGCTCATGGCGCCCGAAACACAACCCACCGAGGAGGGAGCACGGCGCACCTGGCCGGGCTGGGCCGGGCGGCTGAGCCTCACGGGCCTCTCCTACCTGGCCTTCTACTACGTCTTTGGCGCGCTGAACTACCTGCTGGTGACCCACTCCTACTACGAGACTCCGGCGCACGGCCTTCAGGTGCCCGCCCCCACCACCGTGCTGAAGGTGGAACTGCTGCGGGTGCCGCTGCTGGCCCTCGCCGCGCTGCCCATCGCCCTCAGCCTGCGGGGCCCCCGGGCGCGCCGAGCCTTGCAGTGCGGCGGCGTGCTGTTCCTGATCGGCGGCGCGCTGCCGCTGCTGGAGGCCACCTTCATGCCGCCCTTCCTTCGACTGGCAAGCGCCTGGGAGATCCTGCTCCAGAACGGCCTGATGGGCGTGGTGGCGGCTCTGCTGCTTGGGCCAGAGAGCCCGAAGCCCGTGGCACGAGAGGCGAAGGGCTCCGGCCGGTGGGCCGGACTCGGCCGATCCCTGGCGTGCGGGCTAGCGGTACTTGGACTGACCCTGTACTCCCTGTTCTGCTTCGTCGTCTCCTCCAGCATCCTGGCACCCGTGGTCGCGCGAGCCCAGAAGGGCACGCCGGACCCCGGCGCACTGATGGGCCCCCTCCTGCTGGTGTGCCTGCTGCAGTCCTGGGTGATGACGCACGCCCTGCGGCGGTCCTGCCTCACCGGCTGGAGGCTATACGTGGCAGGCTGGCTAGTCTTCTACGGATTGAGCACGGTGGTCACTCAGGTGGAAGCCCTCGCGTTCCTCAGCCACAAGCTGCCGCCGGGCATGCTCGGCCTTCTGTTCGTATCCGGAGCGCTCCAGGCAACGCTGCTCTGCCTGGTGGCGGTGCCGGTGGCGTCTCGGCTGAGACCGAGCGAGACGGCGGAGTACCCCGCGCCAGAGCCGCTCTCCGCGGTGGAGTGGACTCGCCGGACGGCGATGATCGCGGCAGGTTACGTGGCCGTCTACTTCCTGTTCGGGTACTACGTGGCGTGGCAGGTGCCGGAGGTGAGGGCGTACTACAGCGGCAGCACGGCGATGGTGGGCTTCTGGGGAACGATGGGGCTCAACCTTAGGCACACACCGTGGATGCTCCCGCTTCAGTTGGTGCGAGGGCTGCTGTGGCTGGGCTTTCTGCTTCCACTGGTGAGCAGTCTGCGATGCACCCGAGCCCAGGGCATCTTCACGACCTCAGTGCTGGCCGGCGTATGGTCGGCCGTGCTGCTGATTCCCAACTTCTTCATGCCGGAGCCCGTGCGCCAGGCTCACTTGGTGGAGACGGTGTCCTCCAACCTGCTGTTCGGAGCGCTGGTTGGCTGGTTGGTGGGGCCGGGCCGCGCGCCGGAGAGGCGCTCGCAGAGGATCGCCCACGGCTTGGAGCCGAGGCGGGTGAGCACCACCGTGACCTCCGGCCCCTCGGCCTGAGGCTTGAGGCGGCGGCGGATTTCGTCCGGGTCGTAGGCTACGCCCCGCTTCTTCACCACCACGGGGCCGCGGCCCAGCTCGCGGAGGCGCGACCTCAGGTCCTTCAGACCAAAGGGCCGCGCCTCCAGGATCCGGTAAGCCGTCGCGAAGGGGGTCTCGTGAGGGCGATCGGCCACGAGGTAGGCGATCTCTGGGTCCAGGGCCCCCGCCCCAAGCCGCGCCGCTAGGACGCCGACCATGTGGGCCCTCACCACGGCGGGGTCGGGCTCCAGCAGGTACCCCTCCGGCGGCCGCACGGGAGCCCGCGCCTCGGGGTCGCCGGTCAGAGAGGCGCCCTCCGGAAGCACGGTTGCACGGACCCGTGCGGTGCTAAGCTCTCCAAACCAGAGGACCGCCTCACGGCACTCACCGGCGTAGGAGACCAGCTCCGCCTCCGCCTGCCAGGGCAGGCGCCCCCAGTCCAGCGCTGGGGACAGCTTCACGGCCAGGGCGGCGCGGCGGCCCAGCAGATCGTCGACCAAGGAGATGTCCGGCTCCAGCCCGGTGAGCTGGGTCACGCGGCGTCCTCGCTCGCGCCGGGAGGGGTCGAGGAGGTAGGCGGGCGAAGGCGGCACCCATCGGGACACGTCCGCGCAGAGGAGGCCCGCGTCTCTGCCATGGACCGACAGGTTGTGACGGGCATAGCGAAGCCGCGTGAGGTCACGGTCGATGCCCACGGTATCAGCCGCCTGGGCGAGCGACAGCAGATCGCCGCCGATGCCGCAGGTGAGGTCCATCACGCGGGGGTAGGCGCTGAAGCGCTGGGCCCGGTGCCTCGCGAGGACTTCGCCCGTGGACGCCTCCAGAGCATCCCGGGTGAAGCGCATCCGGTCCGCCAGAGCGAACTTGGTCCGCCCCCGAACCTGCAAGGCAGCCTGCTCCGCCACGGCGGAGGCGATGGGCGCGGCCACCTGGCGGCGCAGGGACTCCACCAGTTCCAGAGGGCCGCCCGCGAAGTCCCGCGCCAGGGCCAGCAGGGGCTCCGCGTCCTGGGAGAGCAGGAAGCCCTGAACGTCCTCGGGCAGCATCAGGTGGGGAGCAGGTACCAGGGTCGGCCCACCAGAGCGAAACCGCTGCGCAGGTGGCAGGCCGACACCGCCAAACGGGCGACCGGCCTGACGGGGACGGCACTGCGGTTGGCCCGCTGTGTGGCGAGGATCCAGAGCGCGGAGACCACCAGCATCAGGCAGAGCGCGGCGGCGGCATAGATCGCGATCCGGATCCAGGAACGAGACCCGTAGAGTGCCTCAGTCCGCTCAGGCTCGGCGGACTGCTCCTCGATCCGCCTCAGCCGCTCCAGCTTCTGCCGGTCGCCGCCCAGGGGCCGCACGCTGACCGACATCTCGTACCACTGTTTCGCCTCCTGGTTCTGGCCCCGCGCCGCGCGGATGTCCCCCAGCAAGGAGTAGGCCGAGGCGCTGTTCGGGTCCACCTCTAGCGCCTCCCGGAGCGCCTCCTCCGCGCGCATCCATTCATGCCGGACCACGTGCGCGGTTGCCTGAGAGACCAGGGTCGCCGCCCGCCGCTGATCCGGCGCGGGACGCCACTCAGCCTCCCTCTGTTCCGCTCCACAGCGGAGGCAGTAGAGGCTGAGGTCAGGAATCTCCTCACGGCACTGGCAGCAGAGCATCTGTGGCTCCGGAAGGCGGGTCGTAGGGTCGTAGGGTCGTAAGGTCGTAGGGGAAGGGCCTCGGAGGGCGTTCTTTGGTCCCTTGGGTCCCTGCCGCGAAGAGACCAAAGAGACCCAGGGGACCAGAGAACACCCTCCGAGGCCCCTCCCCTACGACCCTACGACCCAACAACCCGCTTCACCTACACCTGTGGCTGGAACTGGAGGCTGATATCCAGGGCGGGCGCGGAGTGGGTGAGCCAGCCCAGTGATACGAAATCGACGCCGGTCTCGGCGATGGGGATCAGCGTCTGCGGCGTCACTCCGCCGGAGGCCTCGGTCACGGCCTTGCCGTTGACCAGTTTCACCGACGCGCGAAGCAGCTCCAGGTTCATGTTGTCCAGCAGCAAAACGTCCGCGCCGGCGCCCAGGGCCTCTTCTACTTCCTCAAGAGTCCGGACCTCCACCTCAACCTTCATCAGGTGGTGGGAGCGGCTCTGCGCGGCCTCGATTGCGCGGGTCAGCCCGCCCGCCGCGATGATGTGGTTGTCCTTGATCAGCACCCCATCGGCCAGGTTGAAGCGATGGTTCACGCCTCCCCCCACCCGCACGGCGTACTTCTCCAGGTACCGCAGACCGGGCGTTGTCTTCCGCGTATCCAGCACGCAGGCGCGGGTGTGGCTGATGCGCTGCATGCAGTCGCGGGTCACCGTGGCGATGCCGGAGAGCCGCTGGGTGAAGTTGAGGGCCGTGCGCTCCGCCATCAACAGCGCGCGAGAGTAGCCTTCCACGGAGAAGATCAGGTCGCCCTTCTCGACGTCGGCGCCCTCGCGGCACAGCGCCTTGAAGGAGACCTCGGAGTCCAGGTACAGG
>DASXUI010000410.1:0-18846 GCA_036504955.1 Armatimonadota bacterium | reverse complement strand
AGGCGGTGACAGGGAGCTCCGTGTTGGAGAGCCGGTTCCACAGCCCGTCGTTCAGGTAGGCCTTGTCCGCCGCCCAGGTGCCGTCCGGCTGCTGCTTGCTCACAAGCCAGTCGCCGGTTCGCTGGAGCAGCGCTGGGTCGATGGCATACACCTTCGACATATCGGCGAACTCCAGCAGGCCGTAGGAGGTCAGCACCTGGTTCGCGGGTGCGTTGCCGAACCACTCGAACCCACCCCCGGTGACCTCGAAGGAGAGAAGCCGCTGATAGCCCAGGTTGATGTAGCCCTCGGCCTTGAGCTGGAGCTCCGGATCGGCCTTGCCGGTCTTCTTTAGGTACCCCAGGGCGAGGACGTTCGGGTAGGTCGTTGAGGTGGTCTGCTCGAAGCAGCCGAAGGGCATCTGGAAGATCCCGTCCATGCCCTCGACAAGCTGGCTGAAGAGCCCCGGATAGGTCTTGACCAGCAGTCCGTAAGAGCCCGGGATTCCATCCGGCGGCAGGTGGAGGGTCTTCTCCACCACTCCCACGTCCATCCGGCCCGACTCAGAGGCCTCGACCCGGGCCCCGTTGGGGACGATCTCCACGGACCGCTTCACGGCGTCTGCCATGCTCTGCCCCTGCGCCTTCACCGTGAAGGACTGGAAGCCGAGGGTCTTCGCGCGAAGCTGGAAGGGCACTCCCAGGACCTGGTTCGGCTGAAGCGTCAGCGACGTGGTGGGCGACGCGTCCAGCAGCTCGAAGCCGTCACCCGGATCGGCGGTAAGGGTCACCGTCTGCGGAGTCGGCAGGTAGTTGTAGACCGCGACTGGGACGGTTACCTGGTCGCCCTGGGTCAGGCGCACGGGGAAGTCGATGTCCACAAAGAAGTCCTGGAACACCCGCAGGGGGGCATCGGTGGTGCCGATCTCGCCACTCCGTGAGGAGGCGATGGCCGAGACGCGCCACGTGGTGATGGAGTCCGCGATGGGCACGTCCAGGGTGGCGAGCCCCGAATCATCGGTGATGATGGCCGGGTTCGAGAACAGCGTCTCGGGGAAGAACTGCCGGACGCGGACGTCGGGGGACGCCGAGGGGGTCTCCCCGCCGCCCGTGGTGGGCGGCGGCGCGGGCGGGGGCGGCCCGCCCGGAGGCGGAGGCCCTCCGGGTCCGCCGTCCAGGGGCCCTCCACCGTTCCACCACGGCGAAGGAGACAGGCCCTCTGGGACCGCCGTGACCAGGCCGGCAGCGATGCGTAGTGAGAGCACCGCGTCGGTGACTGTGATGGCCCCATCGAGGGTGAGGTCGTAGAGTTGGGCCTTGCCGGCATCCGGCGTGTCCAGGCCTACGGCGGCGCGGAGGATCGCGATGGTGTCCCGGATGTTGAGACGGCCGTCACCGTTGACATCACCGAGGCGGACCAGTGTGCGTCCGTTGGAGTTGATCTGCATCCCCCGATACCAGTAGGCGTACAGGTCGTCGTCCGTGTATTCCTTGCCGTCCTGGCCGAGCGTCCGCTGGGTGAAGCCGTTGGCGAAGGTGTCACCGCCGATGTCGAAGCGGTACTTGCGCCCCCACGGGTCCGTGGGGTACTGGGCGAGCAGTCCGGCCGTGACGAGCGCGTTGATCCCTTCGGCGCTGGTGGGGTAGCGCCCACGCTTCGTCTTGAACAGCTCGATGGCGTCTGCCACGGCCTGGCCGTCCCGCAGGACCTGCACCGTCCAGGCGTCGCGCATCCTCTGCAGCTTCGCCGTGAAGGTGTTTGCCTGGATCGTGTAGGCGCTCTGAGGGGGGACGTTCGCGAAGAGGGCCAGCGCCGCAAGCTGGCGGTTGCCATCGCCAGCTGGGGTGGGGTTGGCATCCGTTGGGGATGGGTAGAGCACCTGGCCCGTATCGACGCCGTGGATCTCGTACTTCGGGTCCAGTATCTCCTTCTCGAGCAGGAAGTAGACCTTTTCGAGGCCGGGCTGCATCGCCTGGAGTGCAAAGACGCTCTCGTCCACGATGTTGGCGCCGAGGGCCGCGGCCACCCCGGCTCCCGCCGCATTGGTGACCTTGAAGGACAGGCGCGCGCTGGACCCAGGCAGGTAGGTCTGGCCGTTCCCCTGCACCTGTATTTTCAGGCCGGAGGCGGGGCTGACGAGCAGCAGACGCGAGTCGCGGATCATCTGCCCGGCGTCGTTCAGGCGGTAGGCGTGGACCTCCAGGGTCCCCGCCATGCCGTTGTCTAGGGGCAAGTCCAGCGACGCCTGGCCGTTCACCAGGTCAACCGCGTCGGTGAGGATCGTCTGGCCGCCCCGGAGGACATCCAGGTACACGGTGCCGGCCTTCGCGGGGCTGAGGAACACCAAGTGCGCGGTCTCACCCACGCTGTAGAGCGCCTTCTCGGTGTGCAGCAGGAGTGAGTCCTGCCCAAACTGGCTGTTGTAGGTCGCGGTGCTGGAGTAGGTTGCGCCCTTGCCATCGGACGCCTGGACGCGCAGGGTGAGTGTGGTTGAGGCGGGGACGATGCTCACCACGCCCAGTCCCGTGGCGTTAGTGGTCGCGGGGACCGCCGCGCCCTGGTCGGGTGTCACGGTGATCTGGGCCGCGGCCGGGGATCCATCTGGGTAGCTGGCCACCAGGTAGAGGGTGTTCGCGACGCCCGGCGCGATGCTGCTGCTCTCGGGGATGGCGACCACCCGCAGGTTCTGGCTCGCCACGGGTGTGGTCGTCACGATCGTCTCCGCGTGGTTCGCGGTGTCGGTGACGACCGTCGTGATCTTGACGAAGGCGTTCCCTTGCTCCAGCGGCAGCCCGGCGAAGAAGGAGGGGAGGGTGGTTGTGAACTGGTAGTGGCCGGTCGGGCTCAGGTCCCCCTCGATCGTGGCGAAGTCGTTGAATCCGATGTCGAAGCGCGACAGAACTACGCGCACGTGCCCCTGGACCGGCTTCCCGAAGAAGTAGTCGGACTGGACGTCGCCCTTGAGGACTGACCCCGGCGCGTAGAAGCGCTGGTCGGTGGCGGTGGTCACGCGGAACTTCGGGAGGACGTAGCGGTCCACGGTCACGGTCTTCTCAACCGCTCCAGCGGAGGTCTCCGCCCGGACACGATAGGTGCCGAGGTTGATCTCGTCGGCAAGCTGGAAGTCAGCGAAGGCGACGCCGAAGGCCGTGGTGTTGCCTGCCTGCTTGAAGACCTTATTCCCCTTGGCGTCTGACACCACCAGGGTGATGGGGGCGTCGGCCAGGGGGGCGAGGCTCGGAAGCTGGAGCGCGATGGTCCGGATGTGGATGACTTGACCCGGCTGGTAGAGCGGCTTGTCGGTGGTGATCAGGACGTTAGCCGAGCGCCGTAGGCTGAGTGCCTGGTTCACCACATCGGTCTCGCCGAGGGCATCGACCTTGACCTGGACGCCGTAGCTTCCGTCCGGAAGGTTAGGCACGGCAAAGGAGGTGTTGACGGTGCCGTCGGCCCCGGTCTGTCCGGTGTAGAGGTTTCCGACCGGCCCCAGTGTGCCCTTCGGATTCCCGAGCGCGTCGAGGGCCTGGGTTAGGGTGACCTCGACCTTGGCGCCGGGCACCGCGAGGCCTGTCGAGTGGTCCTTCACGATGACGCGCAGTGACGCGAGGCTCTTGACCAGCCAGGCGTTCTGGCCGATGACCTGGGTCTCAAGGCGGAGATCCTTGGCCCAGGAGGGGGTTGCGAGGGCAAGCCCCGCAAGGGCTAGCAGCAGAGCTGAACCAAGCGGCACGCGCGAGCGGCTCCTGGGCATCACGATCCTCCTGATGGTCGAGAGCTGAGAGCCAGTCCGCCCTGAGGGCTCAGGCCGGGACGCAGCAGTCACCGAAGTCGAGCGGCAGCGCCGGGCTCTCCGCCCGCAGTCGCCGTCTCCTTACGTATACGTACCAGAGACGGACTACCAAACGGATGCGCACCGGTAGTTTTGGGCCCCCGCTGGGCTGAGGCCGGGGCACCCAGGGCCCCCCAAGGGGGCTCCCCCTGTATGGCATGCGGCGACTCCGGCGCCGCTCTGCTCTACGCAACGGCAGCTCAGTGGCGCGCGGCTGCCGATGCAGCGTCAGCGCCGGGCAGGGGGCCCACCGGTGAACCATGGTGCCACGCAAGGCCTTGGTGCGTGAGGCAGAGCGGCGCCGGAGTCGCCGCACTCCATACAGGGGTGCGGCTATGGGCTGGGGGTGGCATCAAGCGCCATCGCCTCGCTCTGTACGGTCGCTAGCTCAGGCCGGCCGCCGTCCAGACCTTCATCAGGGAGTCGCCGGTCAGCCGTACGGCGTCCTCGGGGCTCAGGCCCTTGAGGCGGGAGCTGAAGGGCTCGGGGGTGACGGGGCCTTCATAGCCGATGGCTTGCAGCGCCTTCAGGAAGCCGGTGATATTGATGACGCCCGTCTCGCCCGGCAGGCCGCGCACGTTGTCCACGTGCTCCTCCAAGGGGACTCCGGCGGGCGCGTCGTTCACGTGAACGTACACGACCTGCTCCGGGCGTAGGGCGTGCAGCTCCTCCACCGTGCCGCCGGAGGTGTACCAGTGCCAGCAGTCCAGCAGCAGCCCGATGTTGCCGGTGCCGATGGCGTCGGCCAGTTCCAGCATCCCGCCCAGAGTGTGGATGAACTCGTACTTGTGGGCCCCCCACATCGTCTTGGGGCCGAGGAACTCAAGGCCCACCGACACTCCGTAGTCCTTCAGGATCTCCCCGATGGCCCGGAAGCGAGTCTCCAACATGCTGAAGTGCTCCTGGAAGGGGAGGGTGTCGGAGAAGGAGAGGACCCACGTGCTGGCGCGGAGGCAGTCGAGCTGCTGGGCGGCCTTCCCCAGGCGGGGCAGCTTCTTCAGGTCCTCCTGGAAGGCGGCTTCGTCGCCTCGCCAGTTCGTCGGCAGTCCCCAACCCCCGGGCCGGAGCCCGGCCTGCTGGAGCTGCTCCTTCACGGCCTCGGCGGAGGTCTCCTCGATGCGCCGCGCCATGTCGTCGATGCCGACCTCGATGCCCTGGAAGTGGCCCTGAGGCGCGAGGGCCAGGCCCTCCTCATAGGGGACGCCGACGCCGATGGCGCCAAGACTCACGCAGCGGAACATAGCTCCTCCTTGCCGGATGGATAGGGATCGGGGTGACCGAGGGAAGTCGCGCGCAGAACGCCCGCGCGGGAAACGATCACCACTTCTGGCCGGGGCGCGGCGTGTCCTACCGGCTGCCCGAGACGAGCGAGGAGGGGGCGCACCTACCGCCGCGCCCCCTCCCTACGGATCCGCTCCTATGATGCGCGGGGCGCCAAGCTCGCATCCGCAACAGCTTCACCACCAAGAGTCGCGTGCCAGCACGCGATACACCAAGACGCCAAGAAGGGCAAGAGGACCCTACCAAAGCGAGCCACAGTGAACGCACAGGGGCAATTCCACGGCAGCCGCTTCCGGTGCTTGGCGTCTTGGTGTCTTCGTGGTAAGGCAGTCTGCAACCGCCGACTAAGCGCCCAGGCGCTGCACCTCGTAGACTGCCACGCTGGTCACGTAGCACTCCGGCACATAGCCAAGGCCGGTGACGCCCAGCCTCAAGGCTGGGACCATCTCGAGCTGGGCTGGGCCGGCCGGCAGGAGGACCCGCGCGCGGGAGACTTCGGGGCCGTTGCCTTGGAAAGCCGCAACGGTGGCCATGTACCCCTCGCCCTCACGCGTGATCCGGACCCGCAGTCGGACGGTGTCGAAGGCTCCGATCACGGGCTCCACTCCAGGAAGATCCGCGGCCAGGCTCGGCTGGCCCGGCCAGCCCCTGAAGCCGCCTCCCGAGCCGGGCTGAGGAGCGGGCTGGCCTACCCAGGCTCCCGTGGCGGCATCGCGGAACCGCACCCCCACGTCCACCCGCCTGCAGGGCCGCATGATGTGGGCGAGCAGTCCACCGCGCGGTTCGCCGACCTCTTCAACGTGGTCAGGCACGTAGATTTGTGCCTCCACGAGGTACACGCCCTCGCGGGGTCCCACCTTCACGGTGCTACCCTCGCAGCCTCCTGCCGCGGCCACGCCGTTCGGGGGGGCGGGACGGGAGAACCATACGGACTTGCCGTCATACCGACCGGCGTCTCCCGGCAGTAGGACGCCGGTCGCGGGAGGAGCGGCGCTGACCTGCTTGTCTGGGGCCTCCGGTACGGGCACGATCGCGGACCTCGTGGGGATAGCGCAGTTGGATGTGGACTCAGCCAGAGGGCTCCAGTCGGCCGTTGCCGAGCCCGAGGGGGATAGCTGCTTTCCCCGCGCCTCGCCCTCCGCCAGGGGGGAGCGGAGACGAGCTGCGTCCTGCTGTTTCACCCAGTCCTCCAGCACGACCCCGGAGAACTTGGTCCCCATGAGCGTTGGGTCGAGGTCGTCCCAGGAGAAGCGGCGGCGGAGCTGGTAGATGTAGCCTCCGCTGTCCTTGGTGGGCATGTAGATCTCGCCGCCGCGGTTGAAGGCGCCGCAGATGTCCGACCAGGTGTACCAGGGGTCCGAGAGGCGCATCCCGAGGATCTCCATGGCCGAACGACGTATTGCTCTCGGCCCACCCCGACCGAAGGCCCGCTCCAGGTAGAGCGCCCACTCCACGTCGTGCCAGTTGCCGCGCGCCTGTCGTGCCAGCTCCGCCACCTCCCGGACCGGCTTGTAGTAGTCTCGTGCCAGCGTTAGCGCTCGCTGCACCCCCGCCTGGGGAATCCTTGCGCTGGAGAGGGCCTTGCGGTCTGCCTCAAGCACCTGGATGCCGCCGGTGGGGACCAGCCCCAGGGCATCGAGGGAGAGCCAGAAGCTGCCCTCCGTGGAGGTTGGGGCAATGGCCAGCACGTGGTCGCCGGCTTTGAGGCTGACGCTCCGAAACACGAGGGTGGCTGGCGGGGCACCGCTGTCGAAAGCCATCCCGCTCACCGAGCCGAAGGCAGTCGTCTCGCCGCCGGGAAGCTCCGCGGCTCGCGCGGGCCCACTCTTGGGCCAGTTGGGCTCCGGCAGGGGCTTTCCGTCCAGCGACAGCCCGATCTTGCCCACGCCGCTGCTTCCAGCAACGACTAGATGCAGATCGTAACGAGCAGAGACCCCCACCTGAAGGGCCAGCTCGAGCTTCTGGCCGGTGCGGCCAGTGGCGACTAGGGTCGTGCCCGCGCTGCGGAAGAAGTAGCGGTGCCGTCCCCGTACCGGCGGGATATGCCAGATGGGGTCCGCCGAGGCAAGGGTGCTTCTGAGGATGCGCATCGCCTCGATGTCGTGGAGCGCGATGCTTGGCGCGGCGGCTCGGTGCTGGAGGAAGGCGGGCAGTGGCGGGAGCGGCCTGTCTGGATGGTACTCAGCGGCGGCCTCGTTTGGGTTGAGATCCACAGGCCCAGGCGTAGCTTGGTACCGTGGCTCGGGATCAGGGGTGCTGTCCTGGCCCGACACGATGGCTTTCACCCGTTCGGCCAGCGCCTCGGCCTTGCCGCTGAAGGTGCGGGCCAGGTGGACCTCGATGTCGGCAAGCCCCCACGGCTGGCGGTCTGGGATTGCTCCCAGCGGCGCGGTGGCCTTGAACCAGGTATCGTTCGCGAAGCAGATCGCCACCCGCCGCGAGGCCGCGGTCGACAGGAACACCACAACGGGCATGCCCGGGGCC
This sequence comes from Armatimonadota bacterium, assembly GCA_036504955.1. Classification (GTDB taxonomy): domain Bacteria; phylum Armatimonadota; class DTGP01; order DTGP01; family DASXUI01; genus DASXUI01. The sequence continues at coordinate 11,273 of DASXUI010000410.1, read as the reverse complement.
AGCCGCCGGGACAGGATGCTGGGGTGGCCCCACCCGCCCGTGCGAAGGTCGATGCCCATCCACTTCAGGGGTGCCTTTCCCTTCAGTGGTTCGTCGAGGACCAGAACCGCGCGCAGGTCATCCCTGTCAGCGACTACCACGCGACCCAGGAGGATGGACGGGGTATCCGCGATCACCTCTCGCAGCGGGTAGTAGCGCTGGGCCATGGCGCTGACGCCACGCGGCGACGCCAGGGACAGCACCACTGCCAGGGCAAGCATGAGCTGGACGGATCTTCCTGTGGCGCGTCGGTGTGGAGCTGCGACTAGGTGGCGGGCGGGCCAGTGGCCCTTCGCACCGTATGGCAGACATGACGGCATCCGATTCTCCTCATTCGCCCTGGCCTCAGACGGAGTACCCACGGCCGGTGCCTCTCTGCCCACCTAAGCTGCCCTAGAGACCGTGTGGGGTTCGCCGCCATGACCGAGGCGCAAGCATCTCGCACAGGGCGGTGGTTAGGCTGTCAGGGCGAAGCCGTCGGCCAGGGTTGGCTTCGTGGACGCGGCCCCCAGGTTGTCCTCGAGCTGGTCCTGGTTCCGGAGCCAGGTCACGCAGGAGTCCACAATGCGCTTGCCGTCGCTGCCTTTGAGGTCCAGCACGTAGCGGAGGCAGGAGCGCCCTACCTTGCCAGGCGCCTTCAGCCGAGCCTGCATCGCCGAGTCTTCGCGCATCTTGTTCCGGCCCATCATGAAGGCCTTCATCGCCACGATCCCTATGCCGGCCTTGTGCGCCCGCTCTACCGCCTTCAGGGTGTCAGCGTCCGTGCCATAGGCCAGGAAGAGCTGGATGCTATCGACCTCACCCATGTCGATATGGGCTTGCAGGATCTCGGGGTAGGGCACCCAGGGGTGCTGGCTCACACCATAGTACTTGACCTTGCCCTCCCGCTTGAGCCGCTCGAAGGCGCGCCGGGTGCCCCGCTGCGTCTTGAGTGACTCCACGCTCCTCCAGCCGAAGTGGGCGAGGAAGAGGTCGTAGTACTTCAGGCCGTTGCGGCTAAGGGATTCAGCGACCTGATTGTAGGCGCCGTCCTCATCGTCCGGGTTCCTGGGGGTGGAGTCCACGGTGATGTCGCAGTAGTAGGAGTCCCGAGAGCGACGCTTAAGCTCCGGCGGCAGCTCCCGCCAGTACCCCGCCTTGTGGATGTAGTTGATGCCCAGATCCAGGCCTGCGGCGTAGAGGTCGGGGCTCCAGTCCTGGGAGATCACGAGGGGCGTGATCTCCATCTTGCCCATGCGCGTCCCCAGCCTGCGCTTGGGCATGCTGCCCAGCTTGCCGGCTAGGGCCTCCTCTGCCTCGGACTGCTGCGTGGCCGTGAGCGTGCAACCGGCCAGGGCGCCGGCGACGAAGCCGCCTCCGAGGGTTGCGGCGGTGAGACGTCGCACGAACTCGCGACGGCTGAGTGGTTGGGGCGCCTGGGCGGCGCGCTGCTCCAAAGGCTCGTTCTCCATGTCGTGCCTCTTTCCATCGTCATTCCAGTGGTTCGCCACACAACTACTGACAGACTGCTAGTGCGCGTGACGAACCGCTAACGCTAGCGGAACCCCTGTGACAGACCATTAAGGCGTGCTGCGCCGGTGCCTGGTCGTCTCGCGGAGGCGCCCATCGGCCGCCCCCTCGTGCCGCCTGAGGTGGCCATGCCCGGGTCTCGAGTCTCGGGAACGCGAGCGACTCCCGAGGTGCGTTGGTACGCCGGACCGATACGGCAGTGTGGCGCCGGGCCCGCTTCGAGGGGCTGCCGCCCTGGGGCGGTCCGGTGGGTTCCACTGCCGGTCTGCTGGGTTCAGCCTATAGCGCGAATGTCAAAAAGACGCCAAAACGGGGGCAGTGAGGCGTGGTACCGGGGGCGCGTGTAGGGGTCGTGCGCTTCCCCAGGCCGGGGGCCGCGTCTTTAGCGGTTTCTTTGCACTTGCCGACGAATCTGGAGAGGGCGACCGCACCCACGGCCCCAAGTGCGCAGGCCTGCAATGGTCGCGGCTACCATGGCGGTTGGTCCGGGCGGGAAGCCCAAGATCGAGCTGATGAGACTCCTGGTGGTTGAGGACAACGAGGTGATCGCTTCCGCAGTTCGGCGGGGCCTGAAGCACGCCGGCTACGAGGTGGACATCGCCGCCGATGGTGACGAGGGGTTGGAGCTGGGTCTCACGGCCGAGTACAGCGTCATTATCCTTGACCTCATGCTCCCGGGCAGGGACGGCCTCAGCGTGTGCGAGGCCCTGCGGCGGCAGAGGGTCACGACTCCCGTCATCATGCTGACGGCGCTAGACGCCCTGGACGACCGCGTGCGCGGGCTGGAGACCGGGGCAGACGACTACCTGCCCAAACCCTTCGAGTTCGCCGAATTGCTGGCTAGGGTGCGGGCGCTCCTTCGGCGGGACAAGGTCCACAAGCTGCCCCGGATCCAGATTGCGGACCTGGAGATCGACACGACTGCCCGGGTAGTGCGCCGCGCCGGCCGCGAGATTCCCCTGACGAACCGCGAGTTCACTCTGCTGGAGGCCCTGGCCGCAAATGAGGGTAGGGTGCTGACCCGCCAGGCCATCCAGGAGAGGGTTTGGGGTGACTTCGAGAGCCTCTCAGACACCGTGCGGGCCTACATCACGCTTCTTCGCAAGAAGATCGACGCCGACCACCCCGACAAGCTGATCCGCACAGTCCACGGCGTTGGGTACGTGCTTCGTCGGCCGGAGGGGCAGCCATGAGGCGCGGCTCGGTTCGGGTGAGGCTGACGCTGTGGAACGTGGCGGTGGTGGCACTGGTCCTCGTCGGGTTCTCAGTGACCCTCCACTATCTTGCCCGCCTGAACCTCACTCGGAGCCTGGACCAGCAGCTCGACCGCAGGCTGAACTGGGAGCGAGGAATCGCCGAGTCCCTGCTAAGTCACGGCTCCCTCCGAGGCAAGAAGGGCGTCAAGGAGTCCAAGCCCCTCAAGCAGCGCGGGAAGAGCGGGTTGCTGGAGGCGCCCAAAGCAGCGGCGACCAAGAGCGCATTGGTGGCGTCTGGGACTCAACTGGAAGAGGAGCTCCAGCGCCCGGGGTGGTTCGACAAGACGGGCCGGCCGGTCAACCCCCTATCGGTCCCCCAGCCCTTCAGCCGAGCCGCACTCGCGCGCTCCGCCGCCGGCGATGACGTGCGGGAGACCATCGTCTATCGAGGAAGGCCGGTCCGCCTCCGCTCCGCCCCCGCTCGATCCCAGGGCGCGATCGTGGCCATCATCCAGGTCGTGGGTTCCCTCGAGGGGGTGGAGACCATGACCCGTGGCCTCGACCACCTTCTTCTGATTCTCGCGCTCCCGGCGCTGGTCGCGGTTGGGCTCGCCGGCGCCTTCCTTACACGTCGGGGGCTGGAGCCGGTTCGGCAGTTCTCGGATGCGACGGCTGAGCTGGGCACCAAGGACCTCTCCCGCCGGCTTCCCGTATCCGGCGGAGACGAGTTCACGGAGCTGGCCCTCCGGTTCAACAGCATGGCCGAACGTTTGGAGGCCGCTTTCGCCAGCCTACAGGCCACCAATAGGAGCCTTGAGGAGACCAATCGGGCGCTGCAAGCCGCCTACGAACGGCAGCGACGGTTCACCGCCGATGCCTCCCACGAGCTTCGAACGCCGCTGGCCGAGGCGAAGACCACCACCAGCGTCTCCCTCTGCACGGAAGGGACCGCGGAGGAGTACAGAGACGCCCTCAGAGTAGTCGACCGGTCGCTGGACTCGATGGGCAGGCTGATCCAGGATCTGCTGCTGCTGGCCCGGTCCGATGCTGGGCAGTTCGACCTGCGGACCGCGTCGTCCGAGCTGAGGTGGGTGCTGGAACGAGCCACGGAGCTGGCAGCGAAGGAGCTGGGAGACCGCCTCGACTGGGCGAAGCCGGCTGCCAGCCTGGTAGTTCGAGGGGACGCGGAGCATCTTGTGCGGCTCTTCCGGAATCTCCTGGAGAACGCCGTTCGTCACACCCCCGAGGACGGCCGCATCTCCGTGGAGGCTCGGACGGAGGGTGACCGAGTCACCGTTGAGGTGGTGGATACCGGTCTCGGCATCGCCCCTGAGCACCTCCCACACCTGGGGGAACGGTTCTACCGCGTGGACCCCTCGCGCACACGCTCCCAGGGAGGGGTGGGGCTGGGTCTCAGCATCTGCCACAGCATCGCCGCAGCCTGTGGGGGCGACCTCGAGATCGAGAGCCAGATGGGCCGAGGGACCACCGTGAGGGTCACGCTCCCCGTTGCCTAGAAGCGCCACCACAGAGGCACAGAGGACACAGAGAAGGGACTGAAGAGGCGAAGAGGTGAGGGGGTGAAGAGGTGAGAGAGCCCCAGCCTAGTGACTCTGACGAGCACAGGCCACCTTCTGAGGCCCTTTCACCTCTTCACCTCTTCAGTCCCTTCTCTGTGCCCTCTGTGTCTCTGTGGTGGGGCTTTTCCCGTACCGGGCTAGACGATGTGGTACGCGGTCTCTCCGTGCTGGGTGAGGTCCAGGCCGGCGATCTCTTCCGTGGAGGTGACCCTGAGGCCCATCGTGGCGTCCAGGATCTTCAGCAGGATGAAGCTAACGATGCCCGCGTAGGCGATGGTGGCGAGCACGCCCACCGCCTGAATGCCGAGCTGCGCCGGGTTGCCGTGGATGAGGCCCAACTTACCCACGGCGGAAGCGAAGATGCCGGTCGCCAGCGCGCCCACGGTTCCGCCGACTCCGTGCACTCCGAAGGTGTCCAGGGAATCGTCGTAGCCGAAGCGGCCCTTCATCATCACGAAGAAGTAGCAGACGGCGGCGGTGCCGACGCCGATGGCGATGGCGGAGAGGGGACCCACGAAGCCGGAGGCGGGAGTGATGCCGACTAGGCCGGCCACGGCGCCGGAGGCAGCGCCGAGGGCCGTGGGGGAGCCTCGGTGCTTCCACTCGATGAACATCCACGCCAGCGCCGCCGAGGCCGCCGCGGTGTTGGTGACCACGAAGGCAAGCACGCCCTGGCCGTTGGCCGCCAGGGAGCTTCCGCCATTGAACCCGAACCACCCGAACCAGAGGATACTGGTGCCGATGAGGGTCATGGTGAGGTTGTGGGGTCTGAACTCCTCATCGGGGAACCCGAGCCGCTTGCCCATCATCATCGCACAGACCAGCGCCGTAACGCCGGAGCTGATGTGCACCACCGTTCCGCCCGCGAAGTCCAGAGCTCCCATCTTCCCCAACCAGCCCCCGTCGGCCCAGACCCAGTGGGCCAGCGGATCATACACGAAGGTGGCCCAGAGGAGGATGAAGACGAGGTAGGTGCTGAACTTCATCCTCTCCGCGAAGGCGCCGGTGATGAGCGCCGGGGTGATGACGGCGAACATGCACTGGTAGATCATGTGCGCCAGGTGCGGGATCGTGGACCCATAGGCGCCAACGGCAGAGGGCAGCATGCCCACACCGCGCAGCCCCAGCCACTCCGGGCCTCCGATGAGCCCGAAGTGGTCCTTGGCGAAGGCCAGGCTGTAGCCGAAGAGCACCCACTGAACGGCGATCACGCCCATGGCGATGAAGCTCTGCATGATCGTCGCCAGGGCGTTCTTGCTGCGGACCATGCCTCCATAGAAGAGGGCGAGTCCGGGGGTCATGAAAAGAACGAGAGCAGACGCGGTGAGGACCCAGGCGGTGTCGCCGGAGTCGATCTTTGGGGCCGTGCCCTGGGCCAGGGCGGCGGTCCCTGCCAGGCCGGAAGCGGCGGCTAGGAGGTAAGGAGCGGATCTAAGCGTCTTCACTACGAGACCTCCTGTCTCCGGGGGCGGCATCCTAGTCTGGGCAGCGTTGGCCGCTCCCGGTGCTAGGCTTGCTCGCCCTCATATGAAGCTCCTCTAGAGACCGGAGGCCCCTTGGGGCCGGGAGATAAGGGCCCACGGCACACGCCGTGGGCCCCCACTGGCACTAGAGGAGGTTATAGGCGGTTTCACCATGCTGACTGAGGTCGAGGCCGGCGGACTCGTCCTCGCTGGAGACCCTCAGCCCTAAGGTGGCGTCCAGGGCCTTGAGTAGCACGAAGGAGACGGCCACCGAGTAGACTACCGTCGCCAGGACGCCGATGCACTGTACCCCAAACAGGGAGGGGTTGCCGTACAGCAGGCCTCGGGCGCCCTGTGAGGCAAAGACGCCCGTTGCCAGCGCTCCCAGGATGCCTGCGACGCCGTGGACCCCGAAGGTGTCCAGGGAGTCGTCGTAGCCCCACTTGGTCTTCTTGGCAACAAAGAGATAGCAGAGAGCGCCGGCCATGACACCGATGGCCATGGCGGCCCGGGGACTGACGAAGCCGGCGGCCTGGGTCACACCGGCAAGCCCGGCCACGGCGCCTGAGGCGGTGCCCAGCGCTGTCGGTGACCCACGGTGCTTCCACTCGATCAGCATCCAGGTCATGGCTCCGGCGGCCGCCGAGGCGTTGGTGGCGACGAAGGCGAGGGCGGCCTGGCCGTTCGCGGCCAGCGCGCTGCCGGCGTTGAACCCGAACCACCCGAACCACAGGATTCCGGTTCCGATGAGGGTCATCGTCAGGTTGTGGGGCCTGAACTCCTCGTCGGGGTAACCCTTGCGCCTGCCCATCATCAGGGCACACACCAGGGCGGTGACGCCGGAGGTGATGTGAACCACGGTGCCGCCCGCGAAGTCCAGCATGCCCAGGTGGTTCAGCCAGCCTCCCGCCCCCCAGATCCAGTGAGCCACGGGGTCATAGACCAGGGTAGCCCAGAGGAAGATGAAGAGAAGGTAGGCGGAGAACCGCATGCGCTCCGCGAAAGCGCCGGCGATGAGGGCAGGGGTGATGACGGCGAACATGCACTGGTAGGCCATGTGCGCCAGTTGGGGAATGGTGGAACCGTAAGCGGCGACGGCGGCTGGAGCGACGCCGACGCCCTCCAGTCCGACCCAGTTGAGGCCGCCCACGAATCCGAAGTGGTCTCTGGCGAAGGCGAGACTGTAGCCGAAGAGCATCCACTGAAGGGCGATGACCGCCATGGCGGCGAAGCTCTGCATGATGGTGGCCAGAGCGTTCTTGCCGCGGACCATGCCTCCGTAGAAGAGGGCGAGTCCGGGGGTCATGAAGAGGACGAGAGCCGCTGAGCCCAAGACCCAGGCGGTATCTCCCGCGTTGATGGCACCTGCGTTCCCCTGGGCCGTGGCGACGCCGCCACAGGCGAGCGTCAGGGGAAGCGCGGCACGCGCGGCAATGCGCGAAGCGTTTGTCACGGGACCTCCTGATGAGAGGCGTCACTCTCCGCCAGGCAGAACCGTGGGGGCCCGAGGGACCCGCATTTCGGCCGAAGAGGGTGACGCGCCCCAGCAATGCTGGGGGATCCGTGGCCGGGGTCTCCTGGCGACGCCATCGCGCTCGGTTTCCCAACGACAAATGCAAAAACGCCCTACCCGCCAACTGCTGCGTCGGCGGAAGGACGTCGTCGTCTCCCTCAAGCCATCTGGGACGGTGCATCCCGTCCCCACGCGAGGATTATAGCAAGCACCCAACGGGGCGTCAACCGGCTTGGTGGTGGCCCACGCCCCCGCGCCGAGGGCGTGGAGGTGAGCGGCGTGGGCACAAGCCGGGGAGGAACCACGAGCGGCCAAGGTACGAGCGGGTTCAGCCGCTGGTACTAGCTCCTGGCTTGTGCCTCCCGCCGCTTGCCGTGCTCTGCGGCGACAAGGCGATGGAACGATGACCGCTCTGGGGTGCCGAGTCTGCAGGAGCCTCCCCCCTGTCAGGCCGTATCTCTCCCATAGGGGGGACCTGGCGCTCGCGGCGCTGGGTCTCGGCGCGCGATGCGCGGGTGGTGCTGGGCGATGCCCTGGAGGGAGTGGCGGCGATGGGTCGTGGGAGTGGAGTGATGGCGCTGGCTCTGGGCTTCACGGCAGCCTGCCTGCTGGCCTCGGCCGGGTTAGCGGCGGGCGCCAAGACGCGGCGGGCCGGGCTCCCTGAGGTGGAGCGGGAGTTCCGCCAGCTCTCACCGGCCGCGCGGCAGCTCACGGGGCCGCTCTTCTGGCTTCACGGCGACGAGAGCAAGGAGCGGCTTCAGGAGTATCTGAAGGCCGTCGCCGATGGGGGCAATGGCTCCTTCACGGCGGAGTCCCGCCCGCACACGGATTGGCTTGGTGAGGGGTGGTACCGTGACCTGGGGATCTGCCTGGACTCCGCGAAGCAGCTCGGCCTGAAGATGTGGATCTTCGACGAGAAGTGGTGGCCCAGCGGTGAGGTGGCGGGCAAGGTGCCGGCCCAGTATGGCGCCAAGCGCCTGGTGGCCGCCGCTGAACAGGTGGTGGGACCCAGCACCTTCGAGAAGGCGGGGTACTCCAACCCACGGCGGATCGCGCTCTTGGCGGGGCGCGTGACGCCCTCCGGCATCGACGGTCGCAGCCTGGTGGACCTGACCCCGCGCCTGAAGGGCGGAGTGCTCCGATGGTCCGTGCCCAAGGGCACTTGGAGCCTGATGCACTTCTCGTGGGAGACGGTCGGCGGGCGTCCGCTGGTGGATGGCGCCAGCCAGGACAGCGTGGATTGGTACATCAAGACCGTCTACCAGCCGCACTATGACCGCTTCAGCGCCGACTTCGGGAAGACCATTTCCGGCTACTTCTACGACGAGCCCGAGACCCCCGGCGACTGGGGCACCGAGGTGATGAAGGTCCTGGCGGAGCGCAAGATCGATTGGAAGAAGGCCCTCGTCTCCTGGCGCTTTCAGTTGGCGGGCGAGGAGCAGGCAGCCGCGCGCTACCAGTACCAGGACGCCCTGGCCGAGGCCTGGGGCCGTACCCTCTACGGAGGGCTGGCCAAATGGTGCAAGGCCCACGGCGTAAAGTCCATGGGGCACTTCCTGGAGCACGCCAACGCCTACCTTGCCCAGGGCCTGTGTGCCGGCAACATGCTCCAGCTTCAGAAGTACAGCGACATGGGCGCCATCGATGCGGTGTTCGACCAGTTCATCTGGGGCCAGCGTGTCGCCCGAGACGCCCCCTGCTGGCAGACCCCCAAGCTGGGGAGCTCCGTCACCCACGCCTACGGCAAGCCGGACGACGTCACCATGGTCGAGATCTTCGGGGCCAGAGGCCAGGACCTGACCTACCCGGAGATGAAGTGGTGGGCCGACCACATGCAGGTCTCCGGCGTGAACTTCTTGATCCCCCACTCCTTCAACCCGAAGGCTCCTAAGGACACCGACTGCCCGCCCTACTTCTACATGGGAGCCTACGAGCCGCGTTTTCCGCTCTACAAGGTCTTCGCGGATTACACCAGCCGCTTGAGCCTGATGCTGACCGGCGGACGGCACGTGTGCCCCGTGGCTCTCCTCTACCTGGGCAACAGCGCTCACGTGGGCAAGGCGGTCACACCGGAGCAGATGAGCGAATCGCTACAGGACGCCCTTTACGACTGCGACTGGATCCCCTACGAGGTCCTGGAGCGGGACATGAAGGTCCAGGGAGCCAACCTGCGGCTTCGCCAGGAGTCCTACCGGGTGCTGGTCGTTCCGCCCGTGGAGACGATTCCCTACGCCACACTTGCCAAGGTGAAGGCCTTCTACGACGCGGGCGGCGTGGTCGTGGGGCACGGCTTCGTCCCATCACGCTCGGCCACCCTGGGCCGCTCGTCTCGGCAGATAGCCTCCCTCGTAAAGGTCATCTGGGGGGAGCCGAAGCCTGGGCTCGGGGTCTGCCGGGTGAGCCCCGGGGGCGGGCGCTCCTACCTGCTGCCGCAGGCTCCCACTCCGGAGGACCTCCAGCGCGTGCTGGGTGAGGATGCCGGCGTGCGCCCCACTCTGGAGGTGGTCGAGGGCCGGACCGACCACTGGCTGCACGTGCTGCACCGGGTGAAGGATGGGCGTGACCTCTTCTTCGTCACGAACCAGAACCACCAGGGCGCCGCTCGAAGGTTCGTGTTTCGAGTGAAGGCCCAGGGCGTGCCGGAGTGTTGGGATGCCGTACGCCAGGAGGTCACCGCGCCCCAGTATCGACGGAGCGGTGAAGCGGTGGAGCTGCCGATGACCCTGGAGCCCAACCAGAGCGTGCTGCTGGTCTTCTCGCCCCAGAAGCGTGACCTCCCGCGCCGCCTCGATGCCGCCGCACTGCGCGGCGACCCCATCGAGCTCACCCGTCTGCCGGTCACCGTCCAGCTCCCTCCCTCCCTCAACTCCGGCGACGTTGCCTCCCGGCTGGAAGGCCTCTCCTGGGTGTGGAGCGCTGAGGGCGATCCGCGCACCGCGCCTCCCGGAACCTGTCGCTTCCGTTCAGTGGTAACGCTGGACTCCGCCGCCCGAGTGCGGAGGGCCGTGTTCGTGGGAACCGCCGACAACGCCCTGGAGCTGTTCGTGAACGGCCGGTCAGTCGGGAAGAGTGACGAGGCCGGAGAGGGATGGCGCAACCCGGTGGAACTGGACTGCGCCGCGCTCCTGCGCTCCGGTGCCAACCAGCTCGCGGTTCTGGCCACGAACGGTGGCTCCGGCCCCAATCCCGCCGGACTGCTGGGACGGCTCGATGTGACCCTTGAGGACGGCTCCGTGGTCAGCTTCCGGGTGGATGACACCTGGAAGGCGTCTCCCAGCTCCGGCCCGGGGTGGACGGAGGCCGGCTTCGACGACTCGGCCTGGCCTCGAGCCAAGACCGTGGCCCGTTTCGGCGAGTCGCCCTGGGGCCGTCTGGCGTCGCAGCTCACGCTGAGTCCCGCGGTTGCCGACCCCTACCTGGGCGAGTGCGACGTGCCCGCCGAGGCTCTGGCCAAGGACAACCGAGTGTACGTGGAGGCCCAGGAGCTGGCCCCTGAGGAGGCGGCTCGCGTTACCGTGAACGGCCTGGACGCGGGCGGCTTCATCGGCAGGCCACTGAGACTGGATGTTACGTCTCACCTCAAGCTCGGGCGCAACCAGGTTCGCCTGGAGCCCTTCGCTCCGAAGTCGGTGCGCCTGGTCGTAGTGAGACCGGAGGGGTAGGGGCGGGCGCGGCTCGGGCGCACGGCCACATCAGCGGCGTGACCAGAGGAAGCTGGGGCGCAGGTGTCTCGCCTGCGCCCTCCAGATAGGGCCTGCCCTCTGCAGGGGATCCCATTGGCCCAGCCTGGAGGTGACCGGAGGCCGCGCAGACGAGACGTCTGCGCCCCAACTGCCTGGGTGCCACTTGGTGGACTAAGGTTAGGCGGGTGGCGCCACCAAGGTGCAGACCTGCTCGGCCTGCGGCCGAGTCGCAAGCGGGACGCTCGCGCCACCAGGGACGGGCCAGTGGCCGGGAGGGAGGGGTCAGCTCA
>DASXUI010000409.1:0-8941 GCA_036504955.1 Armatimonadota bacterium | reverse complement strand
CTCCTTGGGCAGGGAGAAGTCCAGCGTCAGGACCAGGAGGGCGCCCAGGGTGAGAACCAGCTCAGGAGCGAGGGCGGTGAGGTCAGGGGCAGAGAGAGACATGAAGCTCCCTTCATAGGTCCCGGTTGGGGCAGGTGGGGTTTGAGACACGCGCGACAACGCGCGGTTAGGTAGCTCGTCCGTTAGGGATTATAAGCCACGCTGGGGGCAGAGTCAAACCAACTAAGAGCAAGCGTGCTAGCACCTCGTGCCGTATGCTGCCCCCCCTACGGCAGGGGCCCGTCCTCTCGTTGTAGAAGCCCTGGCTTAGCCTGCGCTATTCACAAGAGCGGGCGGAAGCCCGCGCCATGCGCGATGCGCAAGCGCTGCGGGTTAGGCACCAGGATATAGTATCTCACTGGCAGCGGACCCAGCAGACCGGCCCGGAGGGCTGCGGCTCACAAGCTGCCGGCCCTTCTGCGTCGCTTGTGTCCCTTCCTGGTTTTGTCCACTCGGAGGCACCATGGACAGCGGCCGCCTAAGGCAGCTCCTAAGGCTCACCCGCATCCCCCATCTGGGAGCTGGCGGCATCCGGCGCCTGCTGGATCTCAGCGCCCGGCACCCGGAGGTGCTGGACACCTTCCTGGACTGGGACGAGGAAGCGATCGTCATGGCCCTCAGATGCTCGCCCAAGCTGCCTCAGGTGCTGGCGATGCATCGGGACCGGGTGGAGCGCGGCACTGACCTACTCCTTCGGGCCGTTCAGGCCACGGGGATCCGGATCGTGGCCCTGGGGGATGCCGGCTACCCCCAGGACCTACTGGGCATGGCGGCGCCACCTCCCCTCCTCACCTGCTATGGCAACCTAGACCTGCTGGACCGGCGGCGGGCTGCCGTGCTGAGCTCCCGAGACCCGGGCCCTCTCGCCCTGGACGCAGCTCGCAGGATCGCGGAGCTCCTTGCTGAGCACTCGGTGGTGCTGGTGACCGGGCACAACAAGCCGGCGTATCAGGTGGTCGCCGTGGCGGGGAAGAGCCAAAGGGGAAGCTGCCTGATGGTGCTCGACCGCGGCCTCCTGAGCGCCTTCCACGGCGACCTCAACCGGGAACCCCTTGCCCTCAGCCGGCTCTACTCCTGGGACTTCGATCCGGAGTACCAGCTTGCCCTCTCCCCCTTCCGGCTGGATGACCCCTGGATCGGCAGCAACAGCCAGTACCGGGACGCCATCATCGCCCAGCTCTGCGAGTTCGCGGTGGTGACCCATCTGCGCCAGGGAGGTATCATGGAACGGGAGGTCCATCGGATGTTATCACAGGGGAAGAGCGTGTATGTCTGCCTGCCCGACCCCGAGCCCCCACACCTGAAGCAACTCCTGGCGATGGGCGCCGAGCCGCTCCCCCTGGACCTGGAAGGGGGCTACCTCCAAGGGCTCTTCCGAGACCTGTTCTCGACGGCGCTGCCGGACCAGAGAGACATACCCCTGGAGACCTAGTGGGCGACCGCTCGCGCCGGCCGCGTGGCCTGCCATGCCGGCTGCTTGCCGCCAGGCACACACTCCAGAGGTTCCATTCCTCGAAGGAGGCGCACTTGCCCGTACCGCCCTGCATCCGGAGCACAGGCCGCCTGAGCGCGACCAGTCGAACTCGCATCGTGTTGGCTCTTCGAGTCTCGCTGGCCGTCCTCGCGCTTGGCGCGATTGCGTTCCTTCAGGGGTGCAACCAGGATCCCAAATCACCTTCATCGCGGACGCCAGGGGCGTCGGCCTCAGCGCCGCAGGGGATCGAATTCCTAAGTGACGCCCAGGCGGCGATGACGCTGGCCCGCGCCCAGCGCCGCCTCGTGATGGTGGATCTCTACACAGACTGGTGCGTCTGGTGCAAGAAGCTGGACTCGGACGTCTACACGGACCCGGCTGTGGAGAAGGAAGTGGCACGAGGCTTCGTGCCGCTGAAGCTCAACCCGGAAAAGCAGAAGGAAGGGGCTGATCTGGCGGCCAAACACGCAGTCCAGGGCTACCCCTGCATCCTCTTCCTCGACAGCAGCGGCAAGCTTGTGTCGAGGCTCGACGGCTTCGTGCCGGCGGAGCAGTTCGTAAAGGTGCTGAAGGACGCCAGGAAGGCTGCCCTAGAGGCGGGCCGTGGAGCCTGAGGGCGGGGCGCGGGGTCGCTGGGAAAGGCCTCAGTGGGCGGGAGGGCTGGGACTAGTCAGACCGGTCGGACCCGTCGGACGGTGAGGGCTCTCTGGCGGTCTGGAGGCGCCGAAGAACGCCAGGGGTGACACGCCTGGCTGACGTCAGAGGCGCCCCTTCGGGGCTGCCTGCCCTCTGTGGCACCACTCAGTTGTCCCTGTGCCGACCTCTTCAGCCCCGGAGGGGCGACCCTAAGCCAGCCGAAGATGGCATTCCCGGCATGGGAGCACCCTCTGAGAAGGCCTCATAACCCGACTGGTGCCCATACCACTTCCCGCTTGATAGCCAGGCATACGCAGAGAGGGGCTCGCCCAAGGTAAGGCGAGCCCCTCCTGTCGTCTGCGGGTACTGGTGTGCCTGCCGCCTACATTGCAGCCGCTAAGCCTTGTGCGCCTTGCGGTCGGCCTCTTGAATGTACATCCAGAAGAGCTTGGGGCCGGGCTTCTGTTTGCTGCTCCAGACCTGCTCGGCCGGCATCCAACCCGCGTGCGTATCGGCCAGTAGGAAGTTGCCGCCGCCGCTGTGCCGGTTTGCCAGGTAGTCCTGTCCGCCCGGGTAGAAGCAGCCGTCATTGAGGCCGAGTCCACCAGCGCTCGCGGACGACTCTTCCATGAGCAGAATGGTCTCCGTGGGGTTGGGCACGTCAGACTGCGAGACGGGACCTGAGTCGGCGATACCGCCCGCGTTCATGAACTGTTGGTTCATGCTGTAGGACAGCGGCGTGGAGTCTTTCGCGATCTGCTTGGTTGGCTCGTCTGAAGGGCAGTAGTAGCTCTGAGTAGTCTTCACGATGCTAAAGATCGATCCCTTGGTAACGTCGATCTTGTCGTGGTCGGGACACCAGACCCACGAGTTCTTCACGCCAACGCAGCCCGACAGCGGGTAGGTGTCGTCGTAGTTGGTCATGTACTGCATGAAACCAATACCAAGCTGCTTCACGTTGTTCAGGCAGCTCGTCTGTCTGGCCTTCTCCCGCGCCTTCGCGAAGACGGGGAAGAGGATAGCAGCAAGTATAGCAATGATGGCGATGACTACCAGGAGCTCAATGAGTGTGAAGCCCCTTCTCTCTTTGTTGCGCATCTGATGCCTCCCAGGATGTGAGCCTAGGGGCCCCGCCACAACCAGGCGGACTCCCTCCCCTTGCCCGGATCTCTCAATCCGATTGTTCGGTGGGACACCCCTCGACTCCTACTGCAATCTGAGGACCCGGTAGGCAGGGATTCCTGGCGGCCGTAACCTTGGCACCCGGAGGACACAGTAGGAAGGCAGAGATAGCCCCAAGCATCTACTGCTGGTGCTCCCCCGCCCTCCCTCTCGTAGAGCGCGTGGGGATGAAGGGGTCCCGACGGGGCCCGCCTACTTCACCATGTTCGCGGCGCGGTCCTTGGTGGTGAGGTAGAGCCAATAGTACCTGGGCCCCTTCTTCTGATCCGCGGTCCATACCTGCTGCGCCGCCATCCACTGGGCGTGAGTGTCGGCCTGCAAGAAGTTGCCGCCGCCCGAGTGCCGGTCTGCCAGAAGATCCCAGCCGCCCGGGTAGAAGCAGCCATCGTTCAGCCCCTTGCCACCCACGCTCTTGGTCGACTCCTCCATTAGAAGGACGGTCTCGGTTGGGTTGGGCACGTCCGACATCACGATGGGCCCCGCGTCCGCGATGCCGCCCGCGTTCATGAACTGTTGGTTCATGCTGTAGGACAGCGGCGTGGAGTTGTTCCTGATCTGCTCCGTAGGGTCGTCAGAGGGGCACACGTAGCACTGTGGCGTCTTGACGATGGTGTAGATGGACCCCTGAGTCACATCGATCTTCCAACTGCTCGGCACCCACACCCACGAGTTCTTGACGCCCACGCACCCTGAGAGCGGATAGGTGTCATCGTAGTTGGTCATGTACTGCATGAACCCGATGCCGAGCTGCTTCATGTTGTTCAAGCAGCTCGTCTGCCTGGCCTTCTCCCTCGCTTTCGCGAAGACCGGGAAGAGGATGGCCGCCAAGATCGCGATGATCGCGATGACCACCAGCAGCTCTATCAGTGTGAAGCCCTTGCGGCTCTCTCTCGTCTCCATCGCTTGCTCCCTAACCCGTAAGATGCAAGGTGCTACCGTGCCGGAGCTCGCTGCCGCCAACACCCGGCCGGAACGGCTCTAACTACCCCTTACCCGCTCCCGCAACCAGCGACTCCCAGTGCCACACCCGCCCGGCCGCTCCCCAGTCCAGCGGCCCGCACCGAAGCCCTTCAGAACCTATGCTAGGGGCTTCTGGTTGGTTCCCGAAGCCCGATTCCTGGCCCGGCCGGGCGTGGGAGCCCGCGGCGTGCCGGCTCCCCGGCTAGCCGCCGCGCTCCCCGCGCCCTACACCTACCGTCCCGAGCATCTCCGCCCTTGGCTGCTAGGTAGACCTCCACACCACGCAAGTGTTAACGGCTCCTTACCCTTCCCTTTACCATTGCTGACCCGGCCTTAACTGCGGCCCGGTAGCATCAAGTTGGGAAGTCGCAAGGACGAGACAGCCCGTCACGCCTCCCTTAAGCATCCCGTTGGGGGCGCTTCGAGAAGGGCCAGGACGCGTTAGGATGCAGGCCTCGGCCCGCACTCCGCCGCTGTGCTCGACCAACAACGTCGGAAAGGAGCTCAACAGATTGAAGCCACTTCTGTGGGTGCTGCTGGCTGCGGCAGCTCTCCTCAGCCCCACCCTGGCTCGAGCGGAGCCCCAGGACGTCCCACGGGGGCACTGGGCTTACGAGGCTGTGCAGGACCTAGCTAACAAGGGGCTGGTTCTGGGCTACTCGGACGGCAAGTTCCTCGGGAATCGGACTCTTAGCCGCTACGAAATGGCCGCGCTTACCAAGAGAGTCATCGACAGGCTAGAGCAGCGGATCACCGAAGTCGCGTCTCAGGCTTCGTCAGCCCAGAGCAAGGCCGAGGAAGCCAAAACGGCTGCCGAGGAGGCCAAGAACGCCGCGCGGACCACGCCCCCGACGACAGTCGTGGAGCCTCCCAGCGCGGTACCTGGCGTTACTCGTGAGGACTTGGACGCGGTTCAGAAGCTCGTTGACGAGTTCAAGGTCGAGCTCACCGTGATGGGTGAGAACCTGGAGAAGGTCCGCACTGAGCTGGATGCCCTCAAGGAGGACGTGGAGGGCGTCAAGTCGATGGTCGAGGGAATGAACGACCAGATTAAGCTCCACGACGCGGACATCGCAACCCTGAAGAAGACCAAGGTCTCGGGGTACATTCAGGCTCGCTACGAGAGTAACCCCACCCGCAACGTCATCAAGCTTGGCACGGCAGCCCCCAAGGGCAGCTTCTACATCCGCCGCGGCCGGCTTAAGGTCGCCCACACGGGCTCCAGGAGCGACTACGTCCTGCAGGGCGACTTCACCGAGAGCGGCGTCTCCCTCAAGGACGCCTACATTGACTGGTACCTTCAGCCCCGTAGCGATGAGAAGCAGCCCCTCATGTTCACCTTCGGGCGCTTCAACGTTCCCTTCGGCCACGAGATAGAGTACTCATCCTCGGTTCGCGAGATGCCCGAGCGCAGCTTCGGGGAGAACGCGCTGTTCCCCGGCGAGCGCGACAGCGGCATAAAGGTCGCCTACGGCCTCACGAAGCACACGATCTTCGACGCCTCCATCCTCAACGGTGGCGGCAACAAGAGCAGCGCTCCCGAGACGGCCGACAACCACAAGGACATCACCGCCCGGCTGCGTCACCAGTTCTCCTCTACCTGGGACCTTGGGCTCTCCGGTTACTGGGGCAAGCAGACCGCCGGAGGCAGCGCCGCCGTGGCCGCCACCCCTGGCAGCGTTCAGTGGAAGGACACCAACTCCGACGGCATCGTTGACATTGGGGAGCTCATCCCCATCGCCGGCAAGCCCGCCGTTGCCGCGGTGCCAGCATACTTGGGCGACCGGAACCGCTACGGCGTTGACACCCAAATCTACCAGATACTGGGCGGCACCATCCGAGCGGAGTACTGGTGGGGCTCCAACGCCGCGGCCAACGGTACGAACCCCAGCGTTTCGAGCTGGTATGCCCAGTACGCCCACGACGTGATGAAGGACACCACCCTGGCGATCCGCTACGACACCTACGACCCCAACACCAAGGTTGCCAGCGACCACACCTCGCGGGTAGGCGTTGCACTCCTTCGCTACTTCGGGGACAACCTCAGGCTTACGGCCGCCTACGACTTCATCACCCACGTTCCGGCCGGCTACTACAAGCGCAACTGGTTCACCTTCCAAGCCCAGCACAAGTTCTAGGTTCCCCTTGGCCCCAAGTCGGGCCAACCAGGTTCCGGGGGCGGCGCCGCGGCACCCTCCCCCCCGAGATGCAGGCGGGCAACCGCCGCTCCCGGACACCCTTGGGGTGAGCCATGCACACCAGAAGGAGCATCATGTTGACCTACAAGACCAAACTGCGCGGCATCGCCGCCCTGTTCGCGGTAACCGCGGGCCTGCTGGTGCCGGCCGGCCCCCTCCACGCGCAGGGCGGGCGCATCGTGATCAAGGGTTCCGATACCCTCCTGATGCTGGCCCAGCAGTGGGCCGCTGCCTTCCAGAAGTCGAAGCCCGGAACCATGGTGTCCGTTACTGGAGGCGGCTCGGGTACGGGTATCACCGCCCTGATCAACGGTACCTGTGACATCGCTGACTCAAGCCGGGGCATGAAGGCCAAGGAAGTGGCCCAGTGCAAGGAGCGGCGCTTCATCCCCAAGGAGACCCACGTCGCGCTCGACGGGATCACCATCGTTGTGAACAACTCCAACCCCATCAAGTCGCTGTCCCTGGACCAGGTAGCGGGAATCTACTCCGGCAAGATCAACAACTGGAGCCAGGTAGGCGGCCCGAACGAGCGCATCACTACCGTTGGCAGAGACACGGCCTCCGGCACCTACTCCTTCTTCCAGGAGTTCGTTCTGAAGAACGGCGCGTACCGGGCGGACATGGTCTCGCTGCCGTCCAACAACGCCATCGCGCAGACGGTGCAGCAGGACAGGGGCGGCGTTGGGTACATCGGCATCGCCTTCGCCAAGAAGTTCGCCGGCCGCGTGCGGATCGTCCCCATTAGTTTCAAGCAGGGCGGCAACCCCGTGACGCCCACCAACTCGACCGTGCAGAACAAGAGCTACCCCATCAGCCGGCCGCTCTACAACTACACTCGGGGCGCCGCTAGCGGCGTAACGGCGGAGTACCTGAGGTTTGTCACCAGCCCGGCGGGACAGAAGATCGTGGACGACGCCGGCTACGTGCCCCTCCGCTAGCGAACCGGCCGGGAAGGCCAGCGGTCTACCAGGCCATCGCCCTCCGGCCTGGAGATGGCCCCGAACCTACCGCGCTAGGCCTAGCCGCTTCTGCCGCTGGCCTTCCCGGCTGAGCGCCTAGGGTGCAGGCGCGACGGCTGCCCCCAAGACTCCGGCAGCCAACTCCCCGCGGGCCCCAACAAAGGGCCCTCGCGATCGGCGCAGACTAGCGGGTTTGGCGCGCCGCAGACAGTGGTCGCTACACCGGCGGGCCCCGCGTGCGAGGGGCCCGTTCGCGCTAGTGGCAACTCCCCGTGGAAATGGATCGTGAGCAAGAGCTATGGTTGAGGCCCCCACCAAAACGCATCAGCCCCGTACTGCCGCGCGCTCCACGGCGCCGGCCATATTCACCGACCGCCTGGTGCGATGGCTCGTCGCGGCGGGAGGCGTGATCTGCGTGGTCATGCTGCTGCTGATCTTCATGCTGCTGGCCAAGGAGGGTCTGCCCTTCCTCAGGGGCTACCCCGTCCACAAGTTCGTGACGGGCACCCAATGGCAGCCAACGATGGAGCCCCCCACCTTCGGGCTGCTGCCCCTACTGCTGGGTTCCCTCCTTGTGTCCGGTGCGGCCGTCCTGCTGGCGGTTCCCCTGGGCGTGGCCGGCGCGGTGTTCCTCTCCGAGGTCAGCCCTCCCAGGATGCGGAACTGGCTCAAGCCGGCCGTGGAGCTACTGGCGGCCATCCCTTCGGTGGTGATGGGCTTCATCGGAATGCTGGTGATCGCGCCCTGGGTCAAGACCCTTTTCCACCTTGACCAGACCATGAACGGACTCACGGGCGCCATCCTACTAGCCCTGATGGCGCTCCCTACCATCGTCACGGTGGCGGAGGACGCCCTGAGCGTCGTTCCCGGGAGCTACCGTGAGGCGTCTCTGGCGCTGGGTGCCACACCGTGGGAGACCATCCGCGACGCGGTAGTACCGTCCGCCTTCTCGGGGCTGGTGGCCGCTTCCATGCTCGGCGTCGGTCGCGCCCTGGGCGAGACGATGACGGTTCTCATGGTCACAGGCAACGCCAGCGTTATCCCCCACACCCTCCTTCAGCCCCTCAGGACCATGACCGCCACCATCGCCGGCGACATGGGCGAGGTGGTTCAGGGCGACCTCCACTACCAGTCCCTGTTCGCCCTCGGCATCCTGCTGCTGGCCATCTGCTTCGCCATCAATCTGCTGAGCGACCTGGCCATGGGCGGCCGCCGGGGATCGGGGGCCCAGGCATGAATCGACAGCACAAGCAGAACCTAGCCTTCGGGCTTCTGGGTGGGGCCATGGCTCTCATTTGCCTGCCCGTGTTCCTGATCCCGGGCTACATCCTGGTCCGGGGCCTCAAGTACGTGAACTGGGGCTTCCTAACCCAGATGCCGGAGAACGGCATGGTGGATGGGGGCATCTATCCAGCCTTGCTGGGGACGGCGGAGTTGGTGCTGGGAACCGTGCTGGTGGCGGTGCCTCTGGGTGTCATGGCGGCGCTCTA
>DASXUI010000408.1:0-2806 GCA_036504955.1 Armatimonadota bacterium | reverse complement strand
TCCAGGAGGATTGAGCCCCTGAGCCCGGCGATTCACCGCCGGGCGGACGGCCGCGGTGCACTGACTCCCTCCCACAGGGCCCAACTCCAACCTCCAAGGCCCTCTCACCTACTCACTTCGTCCCCATCACTCTCTTCTTTGTGCCCTCTGCGCCTCTGTGGTGGGGCAGTTCGTTGCCACCCTTACACCCGCTTCAGCTCATAGCTGCCGCCCCTGGTGGTGGCGAAGGCCAGGATGCCGGGCTCCGGCCGCTCGGCTTTCGCGCCGGTGACCTTCAGCGGGATGGCGCAGCGCAGCTTCACGGGGTTGCCCAGCAGGGAGGTGAGCTTGGCCTTCATCAGCTTGCCCTCCGCCCAGGACAGGTCGACCTGGAAGCCACCTCGGGCTCGGAGGCCGGTAATGGAGCCCTTGGGCCAGGCGCTGGGTAGGGCGGGTAGGAGCTCGATCTCCCCGGTGTGGCTCTGAAGGAGCATCTCGGCCACGCCCGCCGTGCCGCCGAAGTTGCCGTCGATCTGGAAGGGCGGGTGCGCATCGAAGAGGTTTGGATAGGTGTTGCCGGACAGGGCCTGAACCAGCATCAGGTGGGAATGGTCGCCGTCCAGGAAGCGCGCCCAAAGGCAGATCTTCCAGGCCTTGCTCCACCCCGTGCCGCCGTCGCCGCGATAGATGAGTGACTGTCGAGCGGCAGCCAGCAGTTCCGGCGTGGCGCGAGGGGTTATCTCCCAGCCTGGGAAGACGCCCCAGAGGTGGGAGACGTGCCGGTGGTCGTTCTTCGGGTCGTCCACGTCCTCCAGCCACTCCTGAAGCTGCCCGTGCTTGCCGATCTTGTTCGGCGCGATCCGCTTCCGGATGCCGTCCAGCTTGTCCGCGAATTCCGCGTCCACGCCCAGAACGCGCGCGGCCGAGGCGGTGTTGGCCAGCAGGTCGCGGATGATCTGGTGGTCCATGGTGGGTCCCGCCACCAGGCCACCCTGCTCCGGCGAGTTGGAGGGGGTGCTGACCAGCAGGCCCGTACGCGGGTCCTTGGTCAGGAACTGGGTGAAGAAGGTGGCCGCGCCCTTCAGGATGGGGTAGGCCCGGTCGCGCAGGAACTCGCGGTCGCCGGTGAATAGGAAGCGCTCCCACAGGTGGTGGGAGATCCAGGCGCCGCCGGTGACCCAGATGCCATGGTCGGACGCGTTGATGGGCGCCGTGCCCCGCCAGAGGTCGGTGTTGTGGTGCAGCACCCAGCCGTCGCAGTCGTAGTGGACGCGCGCGGTGCGGTGGCCCGTCTCCGCCACCTCGCCCAGCATCCTGAAGAGGGGGTCGTGGCACTCGGAGAGGTTCGTGACCTCGGTGGGCCAGTAGTTCATCTCCGTGTTGATGTTCACAGTGTACTTGCTGTCCCACGGCGGGCGAAGCTCCGCGTTCCACACGCCCTGCAGGTTGGCGGGCTGCCCGCCAGGGCGGCTGCTGGCGATCAGCAGGTAGCGCCCGAACTGGAAGTAGAGGGCGGCGAGCTGCGGGTCGTCCGTCTTGCCGCACTGCTTCAGCCGCTCGTCGGTGGGCAGTTCAGTGGCGGGTGTGGCGCCGAGGTCCACGCTGACGCGCCGGAAGAGGGCGCGGTGGTCCTTCAGGTGAGCGGAGCGCAGGGCCGAGTAGGACTTGCCCTTGAGGGCGGCCAGGGTCTTCTGGTTGCGAGCGCCCGGGCCCGCGCCGATGTGCTGGTAGTCCTCGAAGCTAGTGGCCGCCACCAGGACCAGCACGGCGGAATCGGCTCCCTCGACCTTCAGCCCGTCGGTCGTACGTGCCAGGGCGCCGCCTTGGGGGATCACTCGGAGGCGGGCCTCGAACCCCAGTCCCCCGGCCTCCACCTGGCCGCCGAAGGTAAGCTGGTCGCTCTCAACGGCCCCCTTAGCGGCCGCGTGGGCAGGCGCAAGCCGGACCGCGAAGTTGAGTTGCCCCGGCTTGCTGGCGGAGAGACGCACGACGATGGCGTTGGCCGGGTGGCTGGCGATGACCTCCCGCTGGTAGGTCACGCCCCCCACCTGGTAGGAGACGGTCGCCGTGGCGGAGTCTAGGTCCAGCTCACGCCGGTAGTCCTCCGGCTGATCGTGCCCCTCGAAGGTGAGGCGAAGGTCGCCGAAGGGCTGGTAGGCCATCTGGCCCAGGGGGATGCTCATGAAGGTGCGGGAGGCAAGGTCCTGGGCCTCCCTCTGTTTCCCCTCCCAGAGCAGGCGGCGGATCTCCTCCAGGTGCTCTGCGGCGCCGGGGTGGCTGTAGTCGTGCGGCTTGCCGGTCCAGAGGGTATCCTCGTTGAACTGGATGCGCTCCTCCGCCGGCCCGCCGAAGACCATGGCACCCATGCGACCATTGCCTAGCGGCAGCGCCTCCACCCACTGCTTGGCCGGCTGCCGGTACCACAGCTTCAGCTCGCCGGACTTGGCCGTCCGGCCGCCTGTCGATGCCGCCATCGTGTCCCCTCCCAGCGTCGTCAGCGGCGCGGCCCCAGCAGCCACTGCGGCCGCCAGCCCCGCCCTCAGTACCTCTCTACGCGTCCCCTTCACGGCACCTCCAAGTTGAGCAAACGAGCATCACCACCAAGATATCAAGACACCGAGAACTGCCCCGCCACAGAGGAGGGCTTGAGGGGGTGGATGAGGGCGGGTCGTAAGGTCGTAGGGTCGTAGGGTCGTAGGGGAGGGGCCTTGGCGGGCGAGGGGTGGTGGATCCGGCGTTAGGTTATGCCCGACGACCGTCCGCCCGGCGGTGAATCGCCGGGCTCCGGGGCTCAATCCTCCCAAAAAGAGGGTTCTGGCCCCAAGGC
>DASXUI010000407.1:0-2140 GCA_036504955.1 Armatimonadota bacterium | reverse complement strand
AGTGAGTGGTGGGGATTGGGTCCACAGCCCAGTATCGATCCTGCTCCCGCTCCGGGGCAGGGGGAGGTCTTCTTGAGCAAACCCATTAGCCGTCGTGACTTCGTGAAGGGCGCGGCCGCCGCGGTGGCCATGCCCGCCCTTATTCCAAGCTCCGTGCTTGGCGCTGACGGCGCCAAACCGCCCAGCGAGCAGATCAACGTGGGCATCATCGGCGTCGGTTACCAGGCGCGCGGACACCTGAACTACCTGCTGCGCCATCCCGACACCCGCGTGGTGGCCGTCTGCGACGTGGATACAACCCGCCGCACCAACGCTAAGAAGACGGCCGATGAGTGGTACAGCGACAATAAGAGCTACAAGGGCTGCGCCGCCTACAACGATTTCCGGGAGCTGATCGCCCGCAAGGATATCGACGCGGTCCTCATCGGCACTCCCGACCACTGGCACGTGATCCCGGCCGTCGCCGCCGTGAAGGCGGGCAAGGACGTCTACTGCGAGAAGCCTCTGACGCTCACCATCGCCGAGGCGAAGGTGCTGATCGACTCCGTCCGCAAGCACAACCGCGTGTTCCAGGTCGGAAGCCAGCAGCGCTCCGACCGGGAGTTCCGCGTGGCCTGCGAGGCGGTCCGCAACGGGCGTATCGGCAAGGTGCAGCAGGTCTACGTGGCGGTGGGCGGCCCCAGCCATCCCTGCGATCTACCTGAGGAGCCTCTGGAGCCAGGGCTGGACTGGGATATGTGGCTGGGCCAGGCGCCCAAGCGGCCCTACAACTCCATCCTCAGCCCGCGCGGCATCCACAACTTCTTCCCCAACTGGCGCAACTACCGGGAGTTCTCCGGCGGCATGATGACCGACTGGGGCGCCCACCACTACGACATCGCCCAGTGGGGCCTCGGCATGGACAACAGCGGTCCGGTCGAGATCATCCCTCCGGATGACCCCAAGGCTGAGAGTGGGCTGCGCTACCTGTACGCGAACGGCGTGGAGATGATCCACGGCTCGCACAGGGACCCCGACGGCAAGGATCGTGGTGGCGTCCACTTCGTGGGTACGGAGGGCATCGTCTACGTAGACCGCGGGCAGCTTATGAGCTGGCCGGACAACATCGTCAAGGATCCCCTGGGCCCCAGCGACAAGCCACTCTACAAGTCGCCCGGCCACCAGCAGGACTGGATCGACTGCATCCGCAGCCGCAAGCGCCCCATCTGCGACGTGGAGATCGGCGCCCGTTCGGTCACGGTATGCCACCTGGGCAACCTGGCCTACTGGAACCACCGCAGGCTGAAGTGGGACCCCGCGAAGTGGCACTTCGTGGGCGATGCCGAAGCCGACAAGTGGATGGACCGCCCTCGCCGCGCTCCCTGGAAGCTGCCTACTCCCTAGTCGGGGAGAGGTGGACCGCCCCACCACAGAGGCACAGAGGCACAGAGGCACAGAGAAGGGCAGAGAAGCACAGGGAAGGGCAGGCTGAGGCAAGGGATAGCCACCACCAAGACACCAAGCACTGCCGAGGTAATGGAGTGACCCAGGGCCTTGTCTAGGGGAGCCAATCAGCCGGCCCGGTGCCACCCGATGGTCAGGAGTGTGAGCAGTTGGGGCGCAGGCGTCCCGCCTGCGCGGCGTAACGGGCGCTGAGACAACGGCCGGCCCCCAAGCCCAGGCCGGGTCTGTGGGGGCGCCGCTGAGGCGGAGGAAGTGTGGGTCCGCGCAGGCAAGACGCCCGCGCCGAGTGCGAGCATCCTACTCGCGCCACCAAGCCGATCCCCTGCGGTACGGGTCGAGACACACGAGAAGGGGCACCCCAAGAGCGTCTGGGGTGCCCCTTCTTGGTGTGTCCCTTAGTGCGGCACGCGCCCTTGCCGTTTCGCCCTACAGCGCGCCCTCGATGCAGTGGCGGCTGGCTACGTCCAGGTCGTTCAGGCCCGGGATGTGGTAGCGGTTGCCGTCGATATCCCGGATCAGGACGTGGCCGCCGGTGACCAGTCGCACCTCGTCACGGCCGCGTACCTCGAAGGTCCTCGGCCCCTTGTCCGTCTCCACCTCCCACCGAAGCACTCCAAACTCCTCGGTGATCTTGCTTATCTTCAGAACCACCGGTAGGAAGTACATCTTCGCCAGAACTCGTCGGAGCTGCCGCTGC
>DASXUI010000406.1:0-10792 GCA_036504955.1 Armatimonadota bacterium | reverse complement strand
CCTGAGTGTGTCCCCTAAGCCCCTTCAGCCCCCTGAGTCCCCTTGCCCCTGGCCCTTCTTGGTGGCTTGGTGGCTTGGTGGCTTGGTGGTGACGTTCCTTGGCAACACCCCGGGGCTACTGGTCCCAGCCTAGCCGGCCGTTGATGGAGATGCTGTAGGTGGCGTAGCGGCCGACCATCGCGACGGTGGCCCAGATCGTCTCGGAGGCGAACTCGCCCAAAATGATCCCCAGGGCCAGGGCGTACAGCTTCGTGTAGCCCTTGAGGCCGGAGTAGCGCTGGACCAGGCTCTTCACCACGAAGGCCAGCAGCATTCCCATCCAGTAGTAGTCCACGCCGAAGTTCATCGCCAGGGCGTAGCCCACCGGGTTGAAGGGGAAAGACGGGATTCGAAAGCGGAGGAAGTTGAGGGCGAAGACGGTGACGGCGCCGATGCCCACGAAGAGCATGGCGACGGGGTTGGGCTTTCGGGGGTCATTGACCAGCCCGGAGACGACGGACGCCGACTCGTTGCCGACTCCGTTGGAGGGCGAGCCCCAGCGGTAGACCAGGTAGATGCGCACCAGGTGCCCGGCCAGGCTGCCCATGATGATGGCCGCCCCCAGCGCCAGCAGCATCCCCACCGGCTTCAGGCCCGGCCGCTCCGCCATCTTGAGGGCCTCTAGCTGGGCCGGCATGGGATCCGTACGATGGATG
This sequence comes from Armatimonadota bacterium, assembly GCA_036504955.1. Lineage (GTDB taxonomy): Bacteria > Armatimonadota > DTGP01 > DTGP01 > DASXUI01 > DASXUI01. The sequence continues at coordinate 10,097 of DASXUI010000406.1, read as the reverse complement.
CGGTTCGCGAAGTGGAAGTTGGCCGCCAGGTTGGCGATGGTGCCGTTGCCCAGGTTCTGCGTTCCCGCGAAGTCGACCACGAGCTGGTTGGGTCCCATGAAGGCCATCTCGTGGGTCGGCGGCCCCAGCTCCGCCCGCATGCGGGTGAGGGCGACGCTGAAGGCGAGGAACAGGCCCAAGTAGACCGCCGTGAAGAGCGGCGACAGGCCCATCAGGTGGCCGAAGCCCCCCAGCGCGAGCAAGCACAGCACCAGCAGGCCCGCCGACAGCCGCAGCGTGGGCGCGTCCCCTCCCCCGTAGCGCAGCTTGTGCCAGACCTCCTTCAGGTAGCCGCGCGCGATCCACAGCGCCATCACGAAGAGCCCCAGGAAGGCGCCCCAGGACTGCTCGCTGAAGTAGGGCGCCGCCGGCACCAACCATCCTCCTCCGAAGACGCCCTGCGGGTACCCGTAGGACGCCGCGATCACCTGCTGCAGCTTCCTCAGCACGAAGAAGAAGATGCAGGAGAACAGGAGGTCGGACGGCAGAAACAAGCAGAGCCCAAAGATGAAGGGGAAGATGGCGATGGGCGTCCAGCCGATGGAGTTCCACGGCGGGCTGCTGAAGGCTTGCGAGGCGTCGCCAATGAAGCGGACGTTGATCTGCGGCACGACCGGGTAGAGGAAGTGGAGGCCGTTCAGCGTGTCGATGGAGAACACGGTCAGGAAGCCGATCCACATCACGGGGTTGCGGAAGAACCGCGACTTGCCGCCGTCCTCGCACAGCGCCAGCGGGAGCTGGATGATGGGGAACGCCAGCTTCTCGCGGTTCGCCCACTGGTCGCGCATCAGCACGTTGATGCACAGCATGGCGCCCGCAAGCGCGCCCACCAGCGCCGTCCACCACAACACCGGTCCGATCCAGATGCCCAGGTGGCTCACGAAGTAGGAGAAGGGATGCCCGCCCGCCTCGAAGTCGCGGAGCAGCGCGTAGTCCTTGATGTAGAGGCAGTCCGGCAGGAAGGGGAGCATCAGCTCCTTGAACCGGTTGCCCTCCGTAGCGAAGAGGCCGTAGCTGTAGATGACGGGGTTGATGTTGCCGACCCACTCCGACGCCACGGCGCAAGCGACGCTGAGCATGCCGTAGATGGTGATGAGCTCGCCCTCGGTGAGGCACCACTTGGGCTTCATCTTCCGAACGGCGGCGTTGAGGATCACCACGACCAACAGGATGCCGATGGGGGGCACCATGAGGGAGAGAATGGTGTCCACGCCCTGGTCGGAGCACCAGTAGGCGGCTATGGGGATGAGGAGGAGGGCCAGGAAAACGGAGCGCGCGGTGACCCAGCGGCCTTTTGGGGGGGCCTCTGCCTGCGTGGACCCGGCCTCCGCCGGCCTGCTTGGGGTCTCGACTACTTCAGACATAGTGTTGAGTGTCTCTTCGTCGGCGGCTTCCCTACTCCTTCAGGCCAGCGATGCGCGCATGTCATGTGCCGCCAGACCCCGCCGGACATCGCCGCTCGCGTACGCCTTCCAGGCTGGATCCACTTGCGTACGGCGGCCTGTGACACCACCACATGTTGGGGTGCAAGCTAGGCTAGGCCCAAGGGCTTTGAATAGGCGCCCGACCTTGGCTATAATGGACGAAATAACTCACAGAGCAGAGATGCCAAAAGGGGGTGCATTCCATTGGACTCCAAATTCGGTGACTACGGCCTGACCTTCGACGATGTACTCCTCGTCCCGGCCGAGTCCCAGACCCTCCCCAGCGAAGCCTCCACACAGACTATCTTCACGCCCAAGATCCCTCTCAACATCCCCATCGTCTCCGCCGCGATGGACACCGTCACCGAAGCCCGGCTGGCAATCGCCCTGGCGCGCGAGGGCGGCATCGGCGTCATCCACCGGAACATGAGCATCCAGGAGCAGGCCGCCGAGGTGGACAAGGTGAAGCGCTCCGAGGCCGGCATGATCGTGGAGCCTGTCACCCTGGGACCCCACAACCTGCTGACTGAAGCCATCGACGTGATGGAGCGCTACCATATCTCCGGAGTCCCGATTACGGAGAACGGACGGTTGGTCGGCATCCTCACCAACCGCGACATCCGCTTCGAGGACGACTTCAGCCAGGAGATATCGGTGCTCATGACCAAGGCGCCGCTCATCACGGCGTCAATTGGCACCACCCTGGAGGAGGCCCGGGAGCTCCTGCACCACCATAAGGTAGAGAAGCTGCCCGTGGTGGATGACAACGGGGTCCTGAAGGGCCTGATTACGGTCAAGGACATCCAGAAGAAGCAGCAGTTTCCGAATGCCACGAAGGACGAGCGAGGCCGCCTGCGCGTGGCCGCGGCCGTGGGCGCCGGTAAGGACGCACTGGAACGAGCCGAGGCGCTGATCGCCGCAGGGGTCGACGCTCTGGTGGTGGATACCGCGCACGGCCATTCCTTCTCGGTCCTCGAGACGGTGAAGCGGATCCGCTCCCAGTGGGACGTGGCCATGGTCGCCGGCAACATCGCCACGCCCGAAGCGGTCGAGGCCCTGGCCAAGGCCGGCGCCGACGCCGTGAAGGTGGGCGTGGGACCCAGCGCCATCTGCACTACCCGGGTGGTAGCCGGCGCAGGTGTTCCCCAGCTCACCGCCATCTACGAGTGCTCGAAGGCCGCCAAGCGCCTGGGGGTCTCCATCATCGCCGATGGAGGCATCCAGTACTCCGGCGACATCGCCAAGGCCATCGCGGCGGGCGCCGACTGCTGCATGCTTGGCAGCCTATTGGCGGGGGTTGAGGAGAGCCCGGGCGAGGTCATCCTCTATCAGGGAGAGCGCTTCAAGGAGTACCGAGGCATGGGCTCACTGGGGGCGATGCGCCGACGGCACAGCACCGACCGCTACTTCCAGGAGGGCGTGGAGAGCGCAGCCAAGCTGGTTCCGGAGGGCATCGAGGGCCGGGTACCTTTCAAGGGCGCGCTGGGCAACCTGGTCTACCAGCTCGTGGGCGGTCTGCGCGCCGGCATGGGCTACTGCGGCGCGGCTGACATCCAGGCCATGCAGGAGAAGGCTCGCTTTGTCCGCATGACCGCCGCCGGCCTCCGCGAGAGCCATCCCCACGACGTCTTCATCACCAAGGAAGCACCCAACTACGGCATTAAGTAGCGCTCGGAGTGCCAACTGCCCTACCACAGAGGCACAGAGGGCACAGAGAAGGGCAGGGACGGAGGGTGGCCGAGAGCTGCCAGTGCCCTCTCGCGCGGGAGTGAACTCCTCACGCTGCCACTCTCCCTATCCCTCACGGGACGACAGGGCTGGCCGCTGCCCTCGGCATCGCCCGGTGCTCCAGGTGGGGTGGTCCCGCCGTCCCCGCAGGGGGACGGATCGGGAAGTAGTGCCAGGGGATACCGGCGACCGCTCGTTACCTTTCCGGGTATGCTTGGTGGTTGCTTGTCTCGGTAGCAACAGCTCTTCTCTGTGTTTCTCTGTGCCCTCTGTGCCTCTGTGGTGAGGGCCTTTGCGCTAGTTGACTGGGTGCCGCAATGGCAGAGGGAGGCGTGCAGGCGGGGAAGATGGTGGACATCTTCTCGGCGGTTGTGCGAGAGCTTCCGGGCTATGAGCCGCGGCCCCAGCAGCTCCTCATGGCTGAGCGGGTGGCTCAGGCGCTGGAGTCCGGCGAGCACGCCATTCTTGAGGCCGGCACTGGTTGCGGAAAAACCATGGCCTACCTTCTGCCGGCCCTGGCCGCGGGCAAGCGCGCGGTGGTCTCCACCGGCACCATCGCCCTTCAGACGCAGCTTGTAGAGAAGGACCTCCTCTTCATCCAGAAGCACTACCCCGGTCGCTTCTCCTTCGCCCTGGCCAAGGGCATGGGCAACTACCTGTGCCTGCCCAAGTACCTTGAGGCCGACCGCAGCCTCCCACTGAACGACCCCAACCGCCCGGTACTGTCCCAGGTCTCCGAGAGGTGGTCTGGCGGGGACTGGAACGGCGACGTGGGCGCGCTGCCCTTCAAGGTTCCGCCGGGCTTCTGGGCGCAGGAACTGGGGGCAAGCTGGGACGACTGCACCGGCTCCAAGTGCTCCTTCTTCGAGGTCTGCCCCGCCCGCCGGGCCCGCAGGGCCGCCGAAGACGCGGACATCATCGTCGCCAACCACGCCCTCTACTTCACCCATCTCGCCATGGCGGAGGCGCTGCTCCCACCCCACGACCTGGTTATCTTCGACGAGGCGCACCACCTGGAGGACGTGGCGATTCGCTCGCTGGCCGTGGAGATCCCCCGGTGGTCCACCCGCAACCTCCTGCTGAAAGCCGAGCGCCGGATGCGCGGCGTCCCTACGGACCGGCGCGACGCCCTGGCCTCCGCCGACGAGGCCCTCGCAAGCTGGGTCAGCTACCAGGGGTGGCGGAACACCCGAGTCCGGGACGCGGAGGAGTTGACGGAGCTGGCTCGCGACTACCTGAACGCTTTGACAGCCCTCTCCACCTGGATCAAGGAGGCGCCGCTGGACGACTTCGCCGCCCTTGGCGAGAGCCCCGAGGAGGCCAAGCGCTTCGCCCAGGGCCAGAAGGAGTCGCTCCTGATGCAGCTCTGGGGCCTGGTGGAGCGCTGGACCCACTTTGCCGACCTGCCGGAGGAGGCGGAAGGCTGGGTGAACTGGCTGGAAGCCGACGGCGGACGGCAGTACTTCTCCCTGCAATCCGCGTCCCTCAAGGTCGCCGACCTGCTGCGCGAGAAGCTGTGGCCCCACCGGCCCGCCGTGCTCACCTCCGCCACGCTCTCCGTGAAGGGCAGCTTCGACTTCCTGCAGGAACGGCTGGGCCTCGACTCCGCCGTGAGCGAGGTCATCGACTCCCCCTTCGACTACACCACTCAGGCGCTGCTGTATCTACCCCGGGGCCTGCCGAACCCCAACAACCCGGAGTTCAACCGCGCCATCGTGCCGGTGATCCGCGATCTGCTGGAGCACACCCAGGGCCGCGCCTTCGTCCTCTTCACCTCCTACCGATCTCTTAGGGAGGTAGCCGGGGACCTGATGGAGGAGCTCCCCTTCCCCTGCAAGACTCAGGAGGAGCTGCCTCGGGGGGCCCTGCTGGACTGGTTCAAGAGCACTCCCAACGCCGTGTTGTTCGCCACCTCCTCCTTCTGGGAGGGCGTGGACGTGCCGGGCGAGCAGCTCTCCTGCGTCATCATGGACCGCCTCCCCTTCGCTCACCCCGATGACCCCATAGTGCAGGCCACCGTTGACACCCTAAAGGAAGAGGGTCGCGATTGGTTCAACGGCTACACCCTTCCCAAGGCGATCATCAGCTTGAAGCAGGGCTTCGGCCGGCTCATCCGGACGAAGACGGACAAGGGCGTGGTCGCCATCCTCGACTCCCGCCTCTTTACCAAGCCTTATGGCAAGCTCGTGGTTCACTCCCTCCCCAAGGTCCCCCGGATCTTCCGCACCGATGGCGGGCAGATTGAGGCGCTTCTTAACGGGCAGGGGCACGACGCCCCCGCCGCGCAAGAGGCCGCCTGACCCCGCCACGCCGAACTCCGCCTCCACGTCTCCTAGCCCGCCGATCAGAACCACAGCCACCGTGGGATAGACAGTGTGAGTCACCGACGGACGAGTCGGCCCCAAGGGGAGTTCGTGCGCGGGTAGCACGCCTGTGGGGTGCAACAGGAGGGCTGAATCGCCCGCCGAATAGGCAATACAAGGGGGCGCCAGGAGGACCCGGCCACACACCTTTGCAAGCAAGCGCAACGCTTGACTTTGCTGGCAGCAAGTGTTATTCTGGCCGCACGAGAGAGATCAGGGTCCCGCCTGCGCCATACTCGAGGGGAGGTCAAGGCAGTGAGAGGTAAGGTGAAATGGTTCAATGCTGACAAGGGTTACGGTTTCATCAGCATTGAAGGCCAACGAGACGTGTTCGTACACTACTCGGCCATCCAGGAGACGGGATACCGTTCGTTAAGGGAGTTGGAAGAGGTCGACTTTGAGCTGGTCCAGGGTGAACGCGGCCCGCAGGCCGTGAACGTGGTCCGGCAACCCCAGTGAGGCGAGGGTCCCCCTTGCGGACCGAACAAGCCCACACAAGCCCTCCAATCCGATGACACCTCGGAGGGAACAGCGTTACGCGAGAGCCTCGGTGGGAACCCGCCGAGGTTCCCTTTCCTCTGCCGCTGGAAGGATCAGGCCTATGGCGTCTTCCCGCGGTTAACCATACCCCTTGTCGGGCCGCCGTGGCGCCCAGACAGCGTGGGGGAATTGCTGTCTCCGCCGCTTCCCGGTGACCGACGACGGGTCGTCGCTCCGAAGGGAGTGTAAGATGCGGGTACAGGTGAAGGGTAAGCCCGTGGACACCAGCCCAGCGCTGGAGAGCTACGCTGAGAAGCGCCTCCAGAAGCTGGAGAAGTACTTCCACCGGATCAAGGTCGCGGAAGTCACCACCTCGGTGCAGCGCAACTGGCACACCGTGGAGGTACTGGTCGAGGGCGACGGTGTTTACCTACGCGCCGAAGAACGCTGCCAGGATATGTACGAGGCAGTGGACCTGGTAAGTAAGAAGCTCGAGCACCAGGTTCGCCGCTTCAAAGGCAAGCTAGCCCGGAAGCCTAGAGACTCCCGAGACGGTGTACGCGCTGAGGAGGAGGCCCTGACCGCCGCCGAGGAGGCAGCAATTGAGGCCGGGACCGAGGAGACCGAAGAGGAAGCCATGCCGGAGATCGTTCGGCAGAAGAGCTTCGCTGTGAAGCCCATGGCAGCCGAGGAGGCCGCCGAGCAGATGGAGCTTCTGAACCATGGTTTCTTCGTGTTCCTCAACGCCCAGACGGAACAGGTGAACGTCATCTACCGCAGGAGGGACGGCAACTACGGGCTGATCGAGCCCAGCATCTAGCACTTCAGAGGGGAGGGGCCGCGCTGGCGGCCCCTCCCCTCGCCCTATCCCCGCTTCCGCTCTCCGCTTCCGTTCCCCTCTCAAGCGGCAGGTGCCCGCCACCCCGTTGACGAAGGGTATGCAGGGACTTTGTGCAAGGTCCTCCTCCCGCCCAAAGCCGCACAGGCAGTTCCGCCGCGTTTCCTCGCGAGTCTGGGTCGTGACACGACTTAAGGCCGGGGAACGCCAGGGTTCACCGGGGGGTCCAATCCTCGGCGGCGCTCTGGGCGGGTTGTTGCGCCCTTCCAGGCGTGCTCATTTCCTAGACACATCCCTCGGGCACCTGTCCAGCGTAGGCGGCGTCCGGAGACGGGCCCGCGGCCCATCTCCGGTTCAACCTGCTGCTCAGGCCAGGCCCCGGGATGGACCACTTAGATGGGGCCCACTGGGAGCCCTCGTCAGGACTCGAGGCCTCCGCGCCTCCTTGCACCGAGCCCGACGGCCAGCTCGCCACTCGGCCCCAAGGGGAACTTCCTTGGCCAAGAAAGTTGGAGTACTGACCGGCGGCGGTGACTGTCCCGGTCTCAACCCCGCTATCCGCGGGGCCGTGATGCGAGGTCTTGATTTCGGCTATGAGATGGTCGGCCTTGTCGAGGGATGGCGTGGCCTCATGGAGATGAAGACCACGCCCCTCAGCCTCGAGGTGGTGGATGGCATCATCAGCCAGGGTGGAACCATCCTCGGCTCCTCCCGCACCAACCCCTTCAAGAGTGAGGACACGGCTAAGGTCGCCGGAGAGAACTTCAAGAAGCTGGGGCTGGACGCCTTGATTGCCATCGGCGGCGATGACACCCTGGGTGCCGCCAACAAGCTCTTCAAGGCAGGGTTCAACACGGTCGGCGTCCCGAAGACCATGGACAACGACCTTTCCTGCACGGACTACACCTTCGGCTTCGACTCCGCAGTCAGCGTGGCGGTGGACGCCATCGATCGCCTCCGGGACACCGCCCGCTCGCACCGCCGCATCATCGTGGTGGAAGTCATGGGCCGGCACGCAGGCTGGGTCGCTCTCTGGTCCGGCATCGCCTCGGACGCGGACTGGATCCTGATCCCTGAGGTACCCGCGGACATGAACGCCATGTGCGCGCACCTCAAGGGCCTCGGCAACCGCGGCAAGCAGTGGGGTATCGTCGTCGTCTCCGAGGGTGTGGTGCTTGATCCCAACCAGGCCGATGGTATCGAGAAGGACGACTTCGGCAACATCGCCCACCTGGCTGGCCAGGACCTGGCGAAGACGATCGCGGACTACGTGAAGCAGGCCACCGGAATCGACACGCGGCACGCAGTGCTCGGCCACATCGTTCGCGGCGGCTCGCCTACCATCTTCGACCGCGTTCTTGGCACCCGCGTGGGTGTGAAGGCAGCCGAGATGGTGGAAGCCGGCGACTGGGGCAAGATGGCCGCGCTTCAGGGCAATGACGTGGTTGCCGTTCCGCTGGACAAGGCGGTGGGCGTCAGCAAGACCGTTCCGCCCGAGCTGTACGACCTGGCGAAGATCTTCTTCAAGTAGCGCCACTGGCCAGGCCGGGGCGTCCGGTCAGCTCTGGGGGCTGACTGGCAGTCTGGCGCGACGCCGCATCAGGCTGGGGAGGGCGCCTGCCCTCTCCAGCCTATCCCAAGGTGCGGCTAGTTGGTGCTCGCGGTATCCCCCGACATCAAGTGGAGGTTACTCGGCTACCGGGCAGGGAGCGCGCTTCGGGCGGTAGGTGACTTGTCGCCGGGGATGGGCCAGTGAAGAGGGGCCGGTGGAACCAGAGTCTCGGCCGCGTGGGCAAGGTTGTTGAGCGGGGGAATGCGCGCCGCTTGGAGACGTCCGGTGAACCTTCGAGACTTTAGGCAGGCGGTGCTCGATCAGTTCGGGCCTAACCTGGAGCACGCTACTCCCGCCAACGTAAGGGAGTTCCTGGACCAACTCCAGCTTGGGGACTACAAGGCCAGCCCCAAGAAGCGCATCGTCATCGACGAACCCCAGAGGACCTATGAGAGCATCATCAAGGACTTTTTCGCCCGCCTGCTGACGCTGCCCCCAGAGGAGTCGATGGTCCTCCTATGGACGGTCGCACTGGACCTCTCCTTCGCCATCATCGAATCCCACGACGCCGAACTCCTCTCCAGCCTCTTCCCCGTCGCTGAGTGATCAGCAAGGGAACGTCACCACCACAGAGACACAGAGGGCACAGAGAAGGGCTAAGGGACTGAAGGGACTCAGGGGGCTGAGGGGAGTGGCTACGGGTGGACACCTTAGGCCTCTCCCCTAAGCCCCTTCAGTCCCCTCAGCCCCTTTAGCCCACCTTGGTGTCTTGGTGTCTTGGTGTCTTGGTGGTGACGTTCCCTTGCCGCTGACTACTGCTGCTGGGTCTGGGTGGGAGGGGCCTGGACGGGGGCGGCTTCGGTGACGGGGGTCATCGTCTTGGGTGACTCGGTCTCGTCCGGCACCATCCCCAACTGGCGCTTGTACTCCAGCAGCTTGGAGTCCACGGCGGCGGTCTGCGACTTGCGCTTGATGTCTTGCAGACGGCTGTCCACGCTGTTGGTGGCGAGCTCGACCCGAGCCTGAGCCTTCGCGGCGCGCTCGTCGATCTTTTCCGTCATACGCTCCAGCGTGTCGCTCTGGTCGCCCGTCTGGAAGGACATCATCATCCCGGAGAGCTGCTCCTGCATCTTCGCCTGCTTGGCGCGGCTGAGGGCTCTCTGGGCCTCCTGAATCTTTCCGTTCATCTGCCGCATGTAGTCATCGCGCGCGGACTTCGCCTGCGTCGACGCCTGCTTGGCCGTCTCGTACTGAGCCCGGGTCTCTTCCAGGTGGACTTTGGTCTGCTCCAACTCCTGAATGAGCATCTTGGCCTCCTCCTCGTACTGCGGGCCAAGCTTCACGGCCGCGATCACCTGCTGGTCCAGCTCCTGGACCCGCTTCTCCAGCTTCTCCAACTGGCCTCGCAGCAAGACCTCGGTCTTCATGACCTCGGCCACCGTGTCGTTCATCTTAGGGACCTGCGAGCGCATGTCGTCGATGTACTGCTGGAGCAGCAGCTCGGGGTTCTCCATCCCTCGAACGAAGAGGCCGAAGAACGAGCGGATCACATTCATGAAGCGTCGGAACATCGATGCGTCCTCCTCTGGTTCTGGTACCCACGGTGGGCCCGGGCAGCCTCTGCGCTGGACGCCAGATCGCGGCTCCCTTTGACAGTAGTACAGAGTTCCACG
>DASXUI010000405.1:0-5028 GCA_036504955.1 Armatimonadota bacterium | reverse complement strand
GGCCGAGGATGCCGCCCAGGACGTGTTCCTCCGACTGTGGCTGGCCCGATGCCGGTACGAGCCTCGCTCGCGATTCACCACCTACCTCTACCAGATAGCTCGAACCACGTGGCTGGAACGGGAACGCCGGGCGAGCTGCCGGCCGCGAGAGACGGAGTGGCCGGACGACGAAGTACAGGCGCTGCCGGCCCTAAGGGCCCCGCGAACGCTGGAGCCCCAGCACCAGCTCTTCACGCGCTACCGGCAGTGGCAGGCTCAGCGGGCCGTGGCCCAGCTCTCGCCCATCCAGCGCGAGGTGTTCGTGCTGGTGCATCTGGAGGAGCGCAGCCTGCGGGAGGTCGCGGAGGTGCTGGGCGTTCCCGAGGGAACCGTGAAGTCCCGACTGCACGCCGCCGTGCATCGGCTCAGGCAGTGTCTGTTGGCGGAGGAGGAAGTGGAGAGATGACCTGCGAGGAAGCGCGAGACGAGATGGTCGCCTACGCCAAGGGCCAGTTGCCGGCGACCGACGCGGCCGTCCTGGAGGAGCACCTGGTCCGGTGCGAGGGCTGTCAGAAGGAGCTGGAGAACGCGCGCCAGATCCTGGCCCTGACCCAGATGGCGGACGACAGCTCCATCCGAGACCTGGTGGATCGACTCCTTGGGCACGTGCTGGCGCTCCGCGGCTCCGACCTCCACCTAGAGGTTGGGGAGGCCGCTCCCAGGGTCCGCGTCCGTGTAGACGGTGCGCTGCAGGCCGGCCCGGAGGTGACCCGCGAGCAGTACGAGCCCGTGATCGCGCGCATCAAGCTGATGGCTGGGATGGACGCAGCGGAGCGCAAGCTGCCTCAAGATGGCCGGATCCCCTGGGAGGCGGACGGGCAAGAGTACGAGCTTCGAGTCTCAGTAATCCCCTGCTTCAACGGCGAGTCCGCCGTACTGCGGGTCCTCAACCGCTCAAGCGTCTTCGTCGGGATGGACCGGCTCGGCCTGCGCCCCGAGATGCTGGCTCGCGTCCAGGAACTGCTCAGCAGCCCCTGGGGCCTTCTGTTGGTCTCCGGGCCCACGGGATCCGGCAAGACCACCACTCTCTACTCGATGGTCGCCCAGGTGAACACGCCAAGGGTGAAGGTCCTGACGGTGGAGGACCCGGTGGAATACCATCTGCCGGGCCTGAACCAGATCGCGGTGGACCGGCGGACCGGCCTCACCTATGGGGCCGCGGTGCGCTCAGTCATGCGGCAGGACCCGGACATTGTGCTCATCGGTGAGATCCAGGACCTCGAGACGCTGGAGCTTGCCGCGAGCGCTGCGCTGACCGGCCACCTGGTACTCAGCAACCTGCACGCGAAGGATGCCGCCTCCTCGGTCACTCGCCTTGTGGATGCCGGGCTGGAGCCCTACAGAGCGGCCTCGTCGCTGCTGGCGGTGCTGGCCCAGCGCCTGGTGCGAATCAACTGCCCCCACTGCCGTGAGCCCTATAAGCCATCGCCGGACTCCCTGGCGATGCTGGGCGTGACCGATGCCAACCGTCCCGCGCGGTTTCTTCGTGGCCGGGGCTGCGACCGGTGCAACCGGGGGGTCCGCGGTCGCAGGGGCCTCTTCGAGCTCCTGGTGATGGACCCGGAGCTGTCGCGCCTGGTCGCTACCCGCGCTCCCGAAGAAGACCTTCGCAGAGCCGCGCGCGAACGCGGCCTGCTGACCACCTTCTCCGAGGACGGCCTGGCCAAGGTGGCCGCCGGAGACACGACGGTGGAGGAGGTGGCACGCGTCCTCGGCCCCCTGGCCAGCGCGCCGATGGGGCGTCAGGCATAGACAGGAGGGCGCGGATATCCTGGGCGCGGCGATATAGCGTTCGCCGGCCATCGGCAGCCTCCAGGCAGACGCTAGGGGGCCGGCGGCGCGGCGCTGTCAGCACTCACAGTGGTAACGGGCCTCTGAGTAGGCTTTGGTGGCGCGAGCACGAGGCTCGCACTCGGCGCAAGTGGAACGCTCGCGCTTGGCGCTTGCGTCTCGCCGGCCTCTCGGCCGCGGGCCGAGCAGGGGCCAACCAGCCCGGCGGGAACTCACCCCTGCGTCTATACCGCGAGCCTGGCCCTGGTGGCGCGAGCGTCCCGCTTGCGACTCGGCCGCAGGCCGAGCGGGTTGACGGCTTGGTGGTGGCACCCGCCTACGCCTGGGCCACCGGGTGGCACCCAGGCAGTTGGGGCGCAGACGTCTCGTCGGCGCGACCTGGGGGCGAGCCGAACTAGGCGGCTGCGAGCTACGCCATGCCCAGTGAGGCGGCAACCGAGGGTGCAAGGAGTGCTAGGTCGCGCAGGCAAGATGCCTGCGCCCCAACTGCTTTGGGGCCTGGCCAGTGGCTGGCCAGTGGCCCGTGGGCCCTGGTGTCGCGGCGCGGACCTGCTCGGCCCGCGGCCGAGTCGCAGGCGAGACGCAAGCGCCACCAGGGCCAGGTCGGTGGGGATCACAGGGCGGGAGGAGCAGTAGCGCCAGGCATGCGAGACGCCAGCGCCGCAGCCGCCCTGGATGGCTGCCCACGCTCGGCCATGGCGTCGCTGTCGGCCGCGCGTGGGTGCCTGGCGACCACCCCCATAGACCCATGACCCTCCGCAAGGCACCCCACCCTTCCTGGAACGCCGCCACATGCACTGCTCCTCAGGCACACGGATTGCACCCTGGAAGCAGGACTACCGGGCTAGGCGCGGAAGCGGTAACTAAGTGGTATGCCTGGGTTCAGACTGGGTAGGGGAAGTGTGCCTTCCCTATCCAGAGGGCGGTAACCCCGGCCTCACGAAGGCACGGCCACATCCCGAAACAGCTATTGAGGCTCCACCAGCCGCCCTCCGCCAGCCCCGCCGAAGATGCGACGAGAGTTTGGCCCGGGCGCGGTCAGTCATCTCTCCTCGTGCTCCCTCCTGCCGCGGCCTCCGGATTGACCCACCCCTTCGCCCCAGACTGAAGCGTGTCGCGGGCTTGGCACGTCACACAGCACCCAGAGGGCTGGCGCGACAGGACAGGCTGGGGGGCACGCCGAATCCGCGATGCTCACGCGAGGCGTGATGGAAGCTCCCGCCTCGTGCGGGGGGCGGGTAGAGGGCTCTAGTCTCATTCAGGGCGCCTACGTGGGCGCCCACTACAGTGTGAAGGAGTTGCTCCTTGTTGTCCCCTGCCGCCCCCTGTCCCACCCCGCGACGGACGCGCCCCACGCATCGCCGAGGGCGACTCAGCGGGGGCCCGACCGTGGCTGCCCTCGTCACGGCCCTCGCCCTGGCCGCTCTCGGGTCGGGATCCCGTGCCGAGGAGGCCGACAAGCCTCAGGCTCCTGATGCCGCCCGCGCCGTGGCAGTCGCGCCGAGCCAGCAGGAAAGGCCGCCCCGTGGGCCAGGCGCCCCGGCAGCTCCACGCGAGCAAGCAGGGCCGGGCACCACACCACCCAAGGCCTCCGCACCCAGGAGTCTAGGTCCGCGACCCGTACGCTCTCGATTGGTGCCCATCGCCTCCTTGGCGAAGCCTGAGGGGGATAAGGCTCCCGCCGTGGGTGAAGCCGCCGTGGGAGGGGGCCAGGAGGCCGAGGGTGCGTACGCCAAGCCGCCCAGCGTCGAGATCACCGCCGGCCCCAAGGGCATCTCCATCTTCGCGCTCATGGCTGACGCGGCGGAGCTCTTCACCCAGCTCGGAGCCCAGACCAGCACCCCCATCGTGGTGGATGACACCGTCGTTCGGAAGATCACTGTGAACCTCACGGACCGGCGGGTGGAGGACATCATCAACACCATCGTCGCCACCTACGGGTTGGCGGCGCGCCAGGACTCCGCGACGGGCGTCTGGATGATCAGCGAGGGCATCCCCAAAGGGCCTTCCTCCTACTTGCTGTCGGACATCGACGCCATCACTACCAAGTACGTCCTCGCTCCAAACGCCAAGTCACTGCTGCCGGTCTTCCTGCAGGACCACGTGAAGATCAACCAGGAGCAGAACGCGGTCATCCTCTCCGCGCCCACGGAGGTGTTGAGGAAGTTCCGGCAGGACATCTCCCAGTTCGACGTGCCGGCCGCCCAGATCATGATCGAGGCCCTTATGGTCGAGGTCAGCGACAGCGACCTGAAGGACGTTGGGGTCAGCCTCGGCTACTCCAACGCCCGGCGCGGCGTCTCCACCAATGCGGACCTAGGCACCGTCGACTTCAAGGGCATCGCCACCTTGCCCAACGAGTTCTCCGTCAGGCTGAAGGCGCTGGTGGAAGCCGGTAAAGCGCGGGTCCGGGCCAACCCGCGCATCGCCACCGTCAGCGGCCAGGAGGCCAACGTCTTCGTCGGTCGCCAGCGCTTCCTCAGCACGCCTGTGGAGGTGGGGGATGGCGGCGGGGGAGGCCGGCAGATCAACTTCGTGGATGCCGGCATCCGGCTCATCCTGACGCCCTACACCGGCGGCAAGGGCGAGATCATCGCGGACGTGGACCTGGAGATCGGCGTGTTCGGCGCCCTGGATTCCGTGACACGGCTCCCGGAGAAGACAACCCGCCGCGCTCAGACCACGGTCCGCGTGAACGACGGCGAGACCATCATCATCGGAGGACTGAACCAGAACGAGGAGCGCACCCTTCGCAGCAAGATCCCCATTCTGGGCGACCTACCGCTGCTGGGCGGCCTGTTCCGCCACACCACCAAGCGCGTGGACCAAACGGAACTGGTGATCTTCATCACGCCGCACCTCCTCAGCACCACGGGCCATACCAGCCCCGAGGAGGAGAAGCGACTCAAGGACCGCTTCCTAGGCAGCGACATCCAGGTGGAGCCCACCACCCAGTGACCCCGTGGCTCGAGCTGACGCCGGGAGACCGGGGACGGAGAACGGCTGGCGCACGCCGCGTTCCGGCAGCCGCCCTGGCGCTGTCCGCACTGTTGGTGGGAGCCCTGCTCCTGCCGGCGCCCTGTCACGCCCAGACTGGGCGCGTGTTCGCCAACCTTACCGGGATTGAAGTACAGCAACTCTCCAACGCCGTCCGCATCGTGCTGAACGCCGACGGCATCATCAACGTGCACTTCAACG
>DASXUI010000404.1:0-25263 GCA_036504955.1 Armatimonadota bacterium | reverse complement strand
GAAGCGCAGGCCGTTGAGGCACCGGGCCAGCGTTTGCGCCGCGCGGTAGGTCGGCTTGGGGTCGTTGTTCAGGTAGAGGGTGCCGAAGTGGTGTTCGGGCTCCTTGGGGTCTGGGCCGTCGTCCCGCCAATCGTACCAGATGGAAAGGATCACCCCGAGGCTGAGGTTGGTCAGCATCTCGCGCGGTAGGTACTGGCTCTGCTTCTCTAGGTCCAGGCCGGGATAGCGTTCCGAGTAGCCCCACTCCCCACTGATGATGGGGACCTTGCTTCCGGGGGCCGAGTACCGATCGATGAGCTGTCGGAGGGCCAGTAGATCCGTGGCGGCGGTCTCGGGAGGGGTGTTGCGGTAGGGATGCACGGAAACGGCGTCCCAGTACTTCAGCAGGCCCGCCTTGAGGCACTCCTCAACAAATCTCACGTCCACACCGGAGGTAGCGGGGCCTATGTACCACTCCTGCGGAGCGGCTTGGCGGAGGGCTCGACCCGCTTCCAGTGCGAGAGCGATGTACTCGCTCACCTTGGGCACGGGCTTCCAGAAGCCGATGTTCGGCTCGTTCCACATCTCCCACAGGATGCCCTGGTTGCGGAAGTGATTCACGCCAGCGGTCACGAAGCGGGCGAAGGCCGCTCTAGCCTCGGGACTGCGCGGCGATCCTTCCTCGTAGATGTCGTTCCCGTAGCAGAGGATGAAGATGGGTCGTATCCCCTCGGGTTTGAGCGCGGTCAGGAGCCGGTCATAGGCGGAGAAGTCGTAGCGGCCCTTCTGCCGCTCGATGGCCGACCAGGTGAAGTCCATCCGGATCCAGCGGAAGCCGCCGCCGGCGATGCGCGACGCCTCCCCCGGCTGAGGGTCCGTGAAATGGATGTTCACTCCAAGGCTCCCGGGAACCGAGGGCTGGGGGAGCGGATATAGCTTGCGGTTCCGGCCGGCGCCCTGTGCCAGGGCCGTGGAGGCCACGAGGGCCGTCAACAGCAGCGTGACCAGCCCACGGCTGAGAAGGACTCTTCCCCCGGCGCCGCTCGGGCACGTGGAGAGGTATCCGGGGCTGGTCGGGCGGCTGGAGCCATGATCGGTAGTACCCAAGGGCTGACCTCCATTTTAGGGCATCGGCCGGCAGACTGGCGCTGCTGAGGGCCCGGGAGCGACGGGCGGGTGAGAGTTATGCCTTGACGCCAGGGTGGGCCGCGTGGCGAGGCTCCGTGTCGCGTCACGGGCCGGTCTGCGGCGCCCCGTTCCACACGTCGACGGGCTACGCTGGGGCCGTGCGGTTCACCGAGCACGACAGGATGCTGACAGAGCATGGGGAGGCGCGCGGGGCCTCCACGTCGCGGGGCGGCGGGCGGTGGCTCGGAGCAGGCCGCGCTTGTGCACGGGGCCCGGCTGAGGGGGAAGCGCTAGGGGCTCCCAAGGGGCAGGCCCATCCCTAGCTTCGGGCAGGGCGGCGGCGCTGACCTACCGGTAGTTGACGAACTGCAGGTCCACGTCGAACTCCTCGCCCTTGAGGAGGGTGATAACCTGCTGCAGGATGTCCTTCGACTTGCTGGAGATTCGGAGCTGGTCGCCTTGGATCTGCGCCTGAGCCTTCAGCCCGGAGTCCTTGACCAGCTTCACCATCTTGCGGGCGAGGTCCGTGGCGATGCCCTGCTTCACCGTCACCTTCTGGCGCACGGTTCCCTTCGCCGCAGGCTCGATCTTGCCATACTCAAGGGCCTTCAGCGAGATGCCACGCTTGAAGAGCTTGCTCTGGAGCACCTCGGTCAGGGCCTCCAGACGATGCTCGCTATCGGAGTGGAGGGTGAGCACCTCACCCTCGAGGGTAAGCTCGGAGACGGAGTTCTTGAAGTCGAAGCGGGTCCCGATCTCTCGGCGGACCTGATCGAGAGCGTTGTGGAGCTCTTGCGTATCGACCTTGGAAACAACATCAAAGGAGTAGTCGGCTGCCATGCACACCTCCAGAGATAGGGTTCCCTGTCTGGCCGCCGAGCCCTCCTAACAAGGCGCCGTGGAGGCGCAGGGCGACGGGGTCGACAGCGACTCAGAGCACGAAGCCTCGCGCCTTGCGGCGCGTTCACGGACAGGGCTGCCGGCTCGCGGACGACGTACTAGGGTGCCCATCGGGGGCCTCGTCGCATATGACGGGCAGGGCAGCTTCCTCCTTCTGCCCACGGTACGTTTGGGGTTCCACCTAGCGGCTGGGCCCGCCGGCGCTCTCCTTCTGCCCGCTGGCTCGGTCCGCGAGGAGGCAGAAGGCCTCCGCGGCGGCCCGCGTGAGGGCCTCCTCATACTCCTCGAAAGCTGTCTCAAGCTCGTCAAGCCCACCGTCAACAACGTCCTCGCCCAACTGAGGCGACCAGCGTTGGCGGAGGCTAGCCCCCAGCCGCACCCAGCGGTCTAGACTCACCTTGACACCGTCACAGCCGTTGAGGTGTTGGCTTAGCAGTTCGTAGATCTCCTCGGTGCTCCGGCTATCCATGGGCAGACTCCTGGCCTGGATCAGGCATCGCTCGTTCACGGTGCATTGGTTGGCGGTAGGACTGTTGCGGGCTTGGGGGCCGTTGCCACTGCTGAGTCGGGCTGGCGCGGCGGCTGGCGCCAGTGGCATGGCGCCGCCTGGTGCCCCCGCACTGGCAGTCTGTGGGCCTCGGCACGGAGGCACGTCGAGTGATGGTCCCTGAGTTTGGGCCGGCGGGGTCCACTGGGCAGGACCCGCCAGCCATGGCGGTCGGCACCTGGAGTGAGCTTCTTCCTGGCCTCCGCCACTCCTCTACAGGGCTACCCCTCTCCTGTAGCTTACCCACAGCGACGGCAACTGCCACCGGGCGGGTTCGAGCCCAAGCCACCGTAGGCCATCGTGGTGTGCGTACAGGTGGCATTGAGTCTCACACACTCAATATTATTGCTGTGTCTGGTTGTCATTCGAGGAGCAACTGGGTATATCACGAGTGGAAGAGCCGCGGGACCTGGGCGGCCAAGTGGTGGTTGGTCGGGTTCCCACGGTGCCATACGTAAGGGGATTGAGGCGGCGAGGTCGCCCGCCTAAGAGTTAAGGAGGTAAGGAAGATGGCAACAAGAGCGCTGGTACCTCAGGCAAGAGACAACGAGCTGGCGCGCCGATGGAACCCCTGGTCTCTCTTTGAGGACATGGACCGTTACTTCGGCAGAAGCCCTCTCTTCCCAACGCTGGGGGAGGGTCTGTCCGCCGGGTACGCCCCGAAGGTGGACCTCTACTCCACCAAGGACGAGATCGTGTTTCGGGCCTACACGCCAGGCATGAAGCGTGACGACCTGGATCTTCAGGTTACCTCGGACGCCATCAGCTTGTCCGGGCAGATGAAGCCGCACGAGGCCCCCGAGGGATCGACCTGGCACGTGAGTAGCGCCTCGGCCGGTACCTTCGAGCTGCGCTACGACCTGCCGGTGGAGGTGAACACGTCCAAGGCCTCAGCCACCTATAGCGACGGCGTGCTGGAGGTACATCTCCCAAAGAGCGACTCGGCCAAGACCCGCTCAGTGAAGATTGACATCAAGTAGCGGGACAACCGAGAGCAGGCGAGGAGTCATAGAGCTCGGATACGCGGCCCGGGGGGCAGCCCGTCCCCCGGGCCGCGCTGGCATCGGACCACTGCCCGATGGGTGGGGCGCCGAAGGCAGCCCGTCCTGCGCTACCCACGAGAGCAGAGGGCGGCATGACGCACACGCTGCGCGAGCGGGGCGCGGGCTAGCGCGCTGAGCTCTGGGCTGCCACCTCGTTGCGAGTGGGCTCCGGAGGCTGCCGTGACACCTTTGCCTGATGTTCCCCCAGCACCACTAGCACGATGCCTAGGCTGATCACGAAGGTGCCCAGCCATCTCAACGGCGTGATCTGCTCGTGGAGCAGAAGGCGCGCCAGGATGGCGGTCAGTACGAAGTTCCCTGCCGTGAGGGGGAGGACGAAGCTGAGGTCGGCCCAAGAGAGGGCAGAGGTCCAGAGGAAGAAGAAGGCCGCCAGGCTTAGCGTGCCCAGAATCACCATCGGGGTCTTCAGCATGGCTAGGGCGAAAGGGAGCACGGTTCGAGGGAACTCCAGCGGAACGGCTCTCCCGACGGACTTCATGCCTATGCTCAGCAGCAGATCGCCGACCGTACCGGCGACTACAGCAAGGGCCATGACAAACAGTGTTCTGATCACTCGTGATTCCTGTAGGGGTGAGGGGCTAGCGAGGTCCGCGTTGGGGGGCATTCCCCGTGACTCTTTCGCCGCCCGGTCGAGGCGAACCTGTTAGCTGGGGCCCGCCTGGGCTCGGCTGGTCCAACCTGGCCAAACGAGCAGACGCTACGCTCGCGGTGCGGACAATGCCGGTTGCCCGCGTTCCTGGAGATGACTAGGGTCGGGCGATCAGTTGGGGCTCGCTCGGAGAGCCCCGCCGAGTGCCCCTGCCGGCCGCCAGGCCGCAGGCGAGGCCGACGCCCAGGAGGGAGAGGAACAGGCCCACCTTGTAGCTTTCGGGTTTGTAGACCCAGCCAGCCGCCCTGGCCTTGGCCGGGGCTCGGATCGACCAATCCGGCCCCAGAGCTATCAGGTGCTCTCTGCCGTCCACAAGGGCATAGCCGCGCCACCCGGGCACCGGCGGCACCAGACTCACGTCGCGAAGCTCACAGGCGATACCCTGAGTGGCAACCGCGAGCTGATTCACGCTCGGCTGGCTGGCCTTGTCCCTGAGGAGGGGAGGCGTTGCTGGGCGCGGAACCCATCCCTCCACCTCGTAGATCCACAGGCCGTCAAGCTGTGCCGTGGCGCGAAGCCCGGCCTGGTCAAGTGGGCGTAGTGCGACCACGTACCGGACGGCGGCTCGCCGAAGCAGCCGCGGGTCTGGCCTCCGAGGCATCACGAGGTTGCCGTTCGTTGGCGGGCTGGTGTCGGCCCCCTCGATTTGGTTCATCGCCTCTTTGGTTGCCCTCAGGTAGAGGGACTCGTAACCTCCCACGGTGTTGATGCCGAAGGCCGAGGGCAGGTTGGGCGGCAGAACCGCGCGCGGCGTGCGGTCCAGCGGCCAGCTCTCGCTCAGGAAGAGCACGCGGCTCAACCCCGCTTGGGAGAGGAACCGGGTCGCGGCGGTCGGCCTCAGCGCCTCTGAGGCGGGCCCTGTGGGGAGGTATCCAAGGCCGAAGGTGCCCAGGTCAAGAAGCAGTAGCGCGAGGTAGACCAGGGCATCGCGGCGGGGCCCGAGCCGCCCGCTGGCAACCGCGTAGACCGCGCCGGCGCTCAACAGGACCAGCGCCGCGAAGCGAAGGACCTGGGGCAGAACCGCCGAGGCGGCCGGCTCCTGAAGCTGCTGAGGGAGGGACGCTACTGCGAAGCCTACGAGAACCGCGCAGGTCGCTGCCAAGCCTAGCCCCGCTCCCGGCACTCGCCGCCAACCGCCCTGGGCTCGGCTCCCCAGCAGGCTCTGCGCACCTGCCGCCGCCAGGAGCGTCTGCCCGAACACGACCATCAGCAGTGCCCGGCTAGGTGTGCCGAACCTGGCATAGCCGGGGACAAGGAAGTAGAACGGAGCGTTGGCGGCGCTGCCCAGAGTGAGCAACCACCCGACGACGGCGCAGGCCGCCCCGGTAGCCGCTACCGGCGACTGGCGGACGTACGTCAGGCCCAGCGCCGCCAACAGGAGCACCAGCACGCCGCCATAGCAGCACAGCTCCGTGTAGCTGGCGACCTGCTGTCTGCCAGGCCCCCAGTAGCCACCGGACCTAGGGTTTCCGTAGAAGTCAGGCATCACCCCGGTCACCAGGTGCTGCGGCGGCATGCCCTGCCCGGCGAAGGCCGCGTACCCGGCGGCGGTGGGGGATTCCTGCCGGTGCCCCCATCGAGCCAGCTCAAGCGCGGGCACCATCTGGGCGCTCGCCGCGAGGCAACCCAGCAGCACCGAGCCTACGAGGACGCCCAGGGCGAACCAGCGTCGTGGTCCCTGTACCGGCGCTGGCCGAACCGCTTTGCCCAGAGCGAAGATGCCCGCCGTCAGAAGGCAATAGAAGGCTATCTGTAGGTGCCCGCCCAGCAGCATCATCGCGACGCTCATGCCGCCCAGGGCCGCCGCCCTGCCTGCCGGCAAGCGGGGTGCGGAGCCTCCAGCCCCTCGTTGAGAGGAGCTCACGACCCACATCAGCAGCGGAAGCCACGTGGCGACCTGTAGAAAGGTGGGCAGCTCCAGCCACACCAGCGTCCAGCCGCTGAGCTGCATGGCCCACGCCCCCAGCATTGATGGCCCCTGGTCCAGTTGCTCGCCCCTAAGGAAGCCGTAGGTGAAGAGCCCGAGGAGGAACAGGTGAAGCCAGGCGCTGAGCCCGAAGGCCATGGCCGTGGGAGCGAGCCAGAAGACGAAGCCCAAGGGGTAGAGAACGGCCGACTGTACGTTCGCCAGGAAGGGGGTGCCGCACAGCTCGTAGGGGTTCCACAGCGGGATATGCCCGGACCTAAGCGACGTGGCCGAGATAAGGCGGGAGGGCAGGAAGTAGGCGAGAGCGTCCCAATCTAGCGCGTTCCATCGCCCGATTCCGCCGTCGGCCGGAGGGCTGCCCCAAGGCGAGATCTGCTGCTGGTAGCTGACCGGGAGCAGCACTGCTCCGGTGACCAGCGGTGGGCCCACCCAGAGGAGGGGGACGAACAGCAGGCTGAGGTAGGCTAGGAGGTCAGCGGGAGACGGTCTTCGGGAGGGCATCGTGGGGGTCCGCCTTCGGGCCATCACCCGCCAGCGACGATGTCCTGGATGCCGGCCGAGTGCTGAGGGACATCACAATCACGCCGATGACAATGATTCCCAGCCCCAGAACCCGGAGAGCGGGGATCCTCTCCTTGAGCAACAGGAAGGAGAGGATGGATACCAGCACGTAGCTCACCGCGACCATGGGGTAGACGAGGCTGAGATCAAGCTGCTGGATGACCTTGAGGTAGAGGATGCTGCTGAGGCCGTAGCAGAGGAGCCCCACTACAACGTAGGGCTGGGTGAGCATCACGCGGACTAGTCCTAGGATCCCGTGGGCGCTCTTGCCTGCGGGGGAGCTCATGCCGATCTTCAGGAAGATCTGTCCGACCGACCCTAGGGCGATTGCCGCAAGCAGCAGGCCAAGTGGGGAGCGCAAGAAGCTCATATACCGACTGCCAAGGCCAAACTCCGGTGCGTGGGTCCGCTAAGGGGCGGACAGCAAGGTTCCGACTTGAGGCGACACGACCTACGGTGGAGCACACCGATGGCGCCGTGCGGCGGTCGCGGAGAAGTCGGTTGGCCCGCAGGGCCATCTAGAGAGGGGAAGGGGCCTCTGACGGCACTGGCTAGAGGTACACCAGGTTCTTCAAAGCTTCCTCGTTGTCCGGGCCCTGCTCCAGGACGAAGGTGAACTGCTCCTTGGCCTCGTCGTTGCAGCCGAGCATGGCATAGGTCTTCGCCAGGTGGTTGCGCGCCACCAGGTCCGAAGGAGTCAGATGGACGGCCGCGCGAAGCTCCTCAACGGACTCATCGAAAAGTCCTGTGAAGCCGTAGATAAGGCCCAGGTGCATATGCGCGCCAGCGTGAGCCGCGTCTTCGCGCAGCACCTCCAGCAGCTCCTGGACGGCTTCCTCGTATTCGCCCACGACCTCGTGGGCCACTCCGCGAGCGAACCGATCCTCAAGAGACTCGCCGGCCATCATCACGCCCATAGTTCCCGCCTCCCTCTCTGATAAACAACGGATAAGAGCTGAGAGGAGTCAACAACAGGATCGCAGGTCTTGAAGGTGGATGAGTCGAGTTCGTCTCCCAAGGGAGCGGCCGTTGCCTTGTGGCTGTGCGAGCAGCAAGTTGCGAGCACCAAAACGGCGCGGTATCCTTGTTGCACGTAGTATATCACGCCCCAGAATCCGGAATCAAGACGAACATCAGCCAACCGTTTGTCCGGGTCGAGGGCGTTTGATACAATAGCTTCGACGGCCCGGGAGGATGGCCCTTCTAGGGTCTCTAAGCGCCTTGCCGACGGCCTGGTTCCCACGGGCTCCCTCCATCGTCTTCCGCGCCCTCCCCCTGGGCACTCCCCTCCCTCTGATGCGAAGTGCTTCGATGCCCGAAACTGAACAGCAGCGGACCTACCACATCATCACCTATGGCTGCCAGATGAATGACTCCGACAGCGAGCGCATGGGTGCTCTGCTGGAGGGGAGCGGCTACCGATCGGTGAGCACTCCGGACGCCGCGGACGTGGTGCTGATCAACACCTGCAGCGTGCGCGCCAAGCCCGAGAACAAGACGCTTACCGCGCTGGGGGAGCTGCGGCTGCTGCGAGAGCAGAAGCCGAACCTTCTAGTGGGGGTCTGCGGCTGCATGGCTCAGCGAGAGGGCGAGGCACTTAGGTCAAAGGCCCAGGGCGTCGATCTTCTGGTGGGCACGGCCAACGTGGACCGGATCGCGGAGCTGGTGGAGGCCGCGTGGCAGAGCCGCCGCTCCGTTAGCGCCCTTGATATGCCGATCACAAGGCAGCAGGCGCTGAGCTGGCGGCCCAGCACGGCCCCCGTGCCCGCCACTGGCAAGCTGCGCGCCTTCGTCCCCATCATCGAGGGCTGCAACAACTTCTGCACCTTCTGCGTGGTGCCCTCCACTCGCGGGCGTGAGCGCAGTAGGCCCATCACTGCGGTGGTGGAGGAGGTGCGGCGCCTGGTTGCCTCTGGTACCAGGGAGGTCACACTTCTGGGCCAGAACGTGAACAGCTACCTGATGGTGGAGGACGGTGGGAGGCGCAAGGCGGGCCATCACTTCGCCGATCTGCTGTCCGCTCTGAACGACGTGGAAGGGCTTCTGCGGATCCGGTTCACCACCTCCTATCCGGTGGACTTCCGGGAAGAGATGATCCAGGCGGTGGCACGGCTCCCCAAGGTGTGTGAGTGGATCCATCTTCCGGTTCAGGCGGGTGACAACACCGTGCTCGGGAGGATGAAGCGGGGGTACACGCGTGAGGAGTACCTGGCTCTGGTGGCGCGGATTCGCGACCAGATTCCTGATGTGGTCCTCTCCACTGACCTGATGGTGGGCTTCCCGGGCGAGACGGTGGAGCAGTTCGAGAACACGCTCAGCCTGGTGGGTGAAGCGCGGTTCGACAGCGCCTACACCTTCGCCTATTCGCCAAGGCCCAACACGCCGGCTACCGCCTACTCCGACCAGGTGACCCACATGGAGAAGCAGCGGCGCCTCGGGCTCCTCATCGAGGAGGTGAACCGGGTGGCGGGCGAGACGAACCGGCAGCGCCTGGGTACGGAGCTGGAGGTGCTGGTTGAGGGGCCCGCCGCCAAGAACCCAGCCCAGCTCTGCGGTCACTCGCGGGGTAACCACACCGTTAACTTCGAGGGTCCGCCGGAGCTGGTGGGCGGCTTAGCCCGCGTCCGCGCCACGGATGCCTTTGTCTGGGGGTTCCTGGGCCAGTCCGTGCAGGAGAATGCCCGATCCGCGGGGAAACACTAGAGGATAGAGCGAGCGGCTAGGAGCTACTCCATCACCAAGGGCCGCGCGCATGCGCACGATAGCCGCGTGCCAGCACGCGATACACGAAGGCACGAAGAGGTCCCAAGCTTGGCTCCTCCCCGTGTACCTCTGTGCCCTCTGTGTTTCTGTGGTAGGGCAGTTCCTGGTGTCTTGGTGCTGAATGCTCCTGCCCGCTGACTTAGCGTTCCGGGAGTTGATCGGAGGCAGTGATGGTGGTTCGAAGGGTCTCGGGGCTACTGCTAACCGGTATGTTGTTGCCTTTGGCCTTGCCAGTTCGCGCCGACATGGTTGAGACGAAGGGCGCCAAGGTCCTCAGAGTCCCGGGTATCACCGTCTACTCCTCCACCGGTAAGTCAGCTAAGCCCAAGATAGCCATCAAGGCCAACGGCGTTACGGTGACCACCGGCACCCGCGCTCTCTCCTCCTTCGCCGCCACCCAAACGGGCCAGGCGCTTCAGCGGCAGTACGGCGCGCTGAACCCCAAGTTCACCTTCAGCGGCAAGCTGGCAAAGAACCAGCAGGTGAAGATGTACAAGGAGTACCAGTCGGCCCTGAAGGAGTATCGCAAGTTCCAGTTCGGCCAACCGGTGGACGTGTCAGCGACGGTAGGCGGCGTCACTCTTCACCAGACCCTCAACGCTCCGCAGCCCTACCCCCAGCCCTAACCCACGTCCCAGGTCCGTGCTTGGGCCTCGGCCCGGCCTTTTGGCCGCAGGACCGACGTTCGCGGCGTCGTGTAGCCCCAGCAGGACCGCGTCACTCACAACTCGTCGTGGCGGCCCCCTCACGGACCCTCAGACCATCCCCGTCTCCTTGAGGGATAGATAGGTGCCCACCACCGACGTGGTCAGCACCTCTGGAAGCGCATCGGTGACCACCAGCCCCTGCCTCCTGAGCTGGGTGACGGCGGCGCGGCGGTCGTGCAGCAGGCTCCACGCCACTGACTGTGCGTACGCCTGGGCTCCGGTGACCGGAAGGCCTTCCGCCGACCTCCTCACCTCCGGGTCGCCCACCAGAGCGCACACTCCCTTGTGGCGCCGAGCCAGCATACCCAAGTGGCGAACGGCGGAGGCGGCCGTTTCCTCGTCGGTTAGGTCCGTGAAGCAGACCAGCAGTCCCCGGCGGCGGAGTCGCGCTTCCACCTGCAGGTGTGCCTCCACGAAGCTGGAGTTGGTGGTCACCGGCTGCAGAGCCTGGACACCGCGAAGCAGAAGCTGGAGCTGCTCTCGTCCGCGTCCGGGGGCGACGTAGCTGCGCGTGGTGTCGTCGAAGGCGAGGAGTCCCACGCGGTCCCCCAGCGTGAGGGCGACGTGAGCCAGGACCAGGGCGCTGTTGATGGCATGGTCCAGCTTGCTGAGGCCGGACGCGCGCACCCCCATCAGACGACCACAGTCCAGTAGAATCAGCACCAGGCAGTTGCGCTCGCGGTCGTACTGGCGGGCGATCAGCTTCCCCCGCCGGGCGGTGGCCTTCCAGTCGACGGTCCTCAGCTCGTCGTCCGGCAGGTACTCCCGCAGGCTGGAGAACTCCCGGCCGCCGCCCAGAAGCCGGGAGGGCCGCGCTCCTGCCTCCCGGAGATAGCCGCGCAGGGTCACTGAGTCGTATCGGCGTGTCTCCGAGATGTTGGGGTGGACTCGGACGCCGATCGACGCGAGAACCCTCCACTGCCGCCGGATTAGCCCGAGTCGGCCCATCTCCCTCAGCTCCAGGTCGCCAAACTGGTACAGCCCCCGGCTTAGGGGCTTGACCCCATAGGTGAAACGAGCCGTGCCGCCCGGCGGGAGGCTGAGGCTGCCCGTGCGCGAGTTCCACTCCAGGCCCTGCGGCGGGTCGTCTCGTACCTCGATCTCCGATGCCCACGAGCGGCGGCTTCGGACCGTCACCTCAACTTGACGCGTCTCGCCAACCGCCAGCGTGGCCATCCGCGCGCCTGAAGAGTCGGGCTCGCCCAGCGAGCGGCTCACCTCCAGCCCGTCTCCGGGGATGGTCCGGAGCAGGTCAAGGGTCAGAGCCAGAAGCAGCGCCAGGTCCCCCAGCAGCCCAAGCCAGAAGAGCGGGCGGACCCACGCCGCCAGCACGAAGGCGGCGGTAGGTGCGAGCGCCAGCAGGAGCGTTCTGCGCGTGAAGAGCACGCTATGCGCCTCCGTGGCTCCGCGCGCCCCTGGCCGGCCGCCAGTCGCTGACGCCCTTCGGGCTCCAGAGGTGCCGACCGCCGGGATTCGGCGACGCGGCAAGAACGCGGGTTGCCTCCCCGGCAACAGGGGCCGGTTGAGCGGTCAACGCGGTACCTCTACCCGCGCGACGAGGCCCCTCACGATAGTGTCGGGTGACGTCCCCTCGATCTCTGCCTCAGGCCGCAGGACGACTCGATGCCGCAGGACTGGGCAGGTCAACTCCTTCACGTCGTCCGGGATCACGAAGTCGCGGCCCCGCATGGCGGCCATCACTTTGCCGCACTGAAGCAGCGCTACCCCGGCGCGAGGGCTGGCGCCCAGCAGGAGGTGCGGTGAGTCTCGAGTGATCCGAACGAGCGAGGATATGTATCGCAGAAGCCCGTCCTCAACTACCACCCGGCCGATTGCCTCACGGCATTGCAGCAGCACGCCGGCGTCCGCGACTGCCTGGATGCCGGCGCTCTCCAGGTCACTGGTGCGGAACCCCTCGTGGTGCCGGCGCAGGATTCCCACCTCCTCCTCGGGGTCAGGGTAGCCGATCAGGACCTTCATCAGGAAGCGGTCAAGCTGCGCTTCCGGTAGGGGGTAGGTGCCCTCCTGTTCCACGGGGTTCTGGGTGGCGAAGACCATGAAGGGGACCGGCAGGTCATGGGTGGTGCCGTCGATAGAGACCTGGCGCTCCTCCATCGACTCTAGCAGCGCCGCCTGCGTCTTGGGTGGGGTGCGGTTCACCTCATCGGCCAACAACAGGCTCGTGAAGATGGGGCCGCGCTTGAGGTGGAAGGCGCCTGACTGGAGGTTGTACCAGGTGGTCCCCGTTACATCCGAGGGCATTAGGTCAGGGGTGAACTGCACGCGCTTGAACTCGCACCCCAGCCCCGCCGCCAGGGCACGGACCAGCAGCGTCTTGGCCAGGCCAGGCACTCCCTCGAGGAGCACGTGCCCGCTGGCGAGCAGAGCTGCCAGGCACTGAGTGACCACCTCATCCTGGCCCACGATGACCTTGGCGACCTCGGCCCGGAGGGCCTCGGACACCCGCTGAACCAGGCTGCTTGCGGTCTCCGAGGGAGTCTCAACGGGTGCCGCGTCGGCCTCAGCGGCAGGGGGCGCGGGCGAGTGCAGCTCTTCAGGCTCAGGCTGGTTCTCAGTGCTTGGATCGGACATTCAGGTTGAGCTCCTCTCGGTACTCATGGATGGTTCGGGCGACACTAACGAGGTCCCGGTCTTCCCGAATCGCCATCGGATCGGCCGCTGCCCGGCGAAGGCGCCCCAGCAGATGGATGAGGGGTTCCGCCGGGCGCTGGATTCGCCGTGAGGCAGCTTCCGCTAGCTCCGCGTCCCAGGCGTCGACCGGCAGCCCGACACTGGCGGCCAGGTCCTCGCGGAAGCGGGCGCCCAAGATCTCGGCCGCGACGCCGCGGCCGCCCTTAGCCCTCTGGAGCAGGTCGGCCATGGAGCGGAGGAAGTGCCCGGCTCCGCGGGGTTCCTCCCTCAGGTCGAGGGGAGTGCCGAACCTTCGGCTGACCGTCCACGCGGCCAGCGCGACGGGTACCAGGAGCTGCAGGATCGCCCAGCGGCCCGGAGCGGGAAGCTGGGCCCACAGGCTGGCACGGCTTCGATAGCCCTGGTACAGCTCCCCGAAGCAGAGCTGTCTGCCTCCAGCCAGGCTGAGGGCCAGAGTTGCGTTGGTAGACTCCCCCAGCCGCCTATTGGAGAACAGCCCAGGGTCCGTTACCAGAACCACCTTTCCCCTGCCCAGCGGGAACTCCGCGACCACCAGCCCATCGGCGTCAGCGAAGTGCGGTACCAGGGCCGGGCGCTCGGTTGTCGCTCGCGCGGCGCTGGGCCGGATCTCCAGGACGCCTTCCGAGAGTCGGGTAGGGAAGGGCGGGTGGAGCGCGCGTCCCACGGTCCCGTCGGTTTTCAGCTTCAGGTCCAGTGCCAGCGTAACCTCTGTGTCCTCGCCACACAGCAGGATCAGCCGTCCGCCCCCCTCCACCCAGTCCAGCAGTGCCTGCGACTCCGCCTTGTCGGGAGCGGAGGAGCCAGCGCCGATGGCCGCCACCAGAGCTCTATCTTCAGGCAGCTCCTCCGGCGGCAGCGACCATCGCAGCACGCGGCGCCCGGCCCGCTGTTCCAGCAGGTACCACGCCTTGAGACCCTCAGGCCCGTTGTTGTAGCTACTAGGCCTGGGGTCCGCCGACTGGCTTGGGCCTTCCGGTTGAAGGATCAGTGCAACCCACAGGAGGGCGAGGGCGAGAGTGAGGACGACAACACCCCGCAGTTGGCGGCCGCGGTTCAAGAGCGCCGACCCCGAGCGGCCGACTGGCCCTGCACCGGCGTCGGGGCGGGCGTGGCGGTCCAGACGGGCCCCAGGAGCGCCTCGGCGGTCTCATAGCTGTCCCGCCCACAGTCGGCGACGCCGTACCACAGGCGGTCGAAGAGCAGCGTCGCCTCTCCCATGCCCTGGCGCAGATCGGCCGGCAGGGCTCGGTCCAGCCCCCTGAGGTTCTCCCAGTTGGTGCGGTTGGTGTCGAGCCTCAGGCGCCCCAGCGCGTCCAGATGGAGCAGCGCCGCCACGTAGAGGCGGGCGACAGCCTCCCTATAGAGGCCGCGCCGGGCAAGGTCGCGGGCCTGTGCGAGCGCCACGGCGGGTTCGGCGGCGCCCTCTCCGGGGACGATGCCCGGGGTGTCCTGCCACTCAGCATCGGGCCGCAGGCGCCGCGCGGTGATCAGCGTTACCCAGGTCAGGAGGCCAAACACGATGCTGAGCAGGACGACCATGAGGAGGTTGCGCGATCCCGTCGATGGCCGTAGACCAAGCTTGCTTCCAAGCTGAGACAGGATCTTGTCGATCCACTCCTGAACCGAGTCCAGCCAGTTATGATTGTGCGGGACGACCTTGAACTCATTGGCGGACAGGACCGAGCGCGCGAGGGCAGGAGCATCGGCTCTGGGCGGCGGAAGCGCCTCCGAGAGGGCGGCCCGTAGCGCTCTCGACCGGGCCAGCAGCAGCCGCAGGGCCCTCACGCGCCGCTGGCGCGAGGCGTGGGGCGACAGCGTCTGGAGGCGGGTGCCGGCCATGAGCGAGAGGCCCGTGTCTTGCTCGCGCACTGCCAGTCGCGCCAGAGCATCCAGCGTGGGCCTCGTGTTCAGGGCCGGGTCGTCGAGTGCATCCTTCGCGCGACTCTCGACGGCACTGACGAGCGACAACACCTGTGCATGGCCCCCGCCGGATTCGCACCAGGCCCTGCCGGTCGAGAGGAATAGGGCGATAGGCAAGAGGCACAGGAGGGCACGCCGACCGACACCACCTGGGCTGTGGCCCCGCGGAGCCTCAGAGGAGAGCCGCGATGGGCTCACTCTCACTGGTTCCTGCAGCTCACGCCTGCCCTTCTGCTCAGGGCCTGGCCGAGGTCGCCTCGGCCTCGAGCGCCTGCGCCAGCATCTCCAGATCGAACCCCTCCTTCCTGGCTCTCAGGTCGTAGTAGACCCAGGTCAAGGCGATCATCTGGAGCGGAGCCATGCCGATGCTGATGGCGGCCTCGAGAACAGTTAACAGCACCGCCGTGCCCCGGGACATCTCCAGGCCCCGAGCTATCGAGGTCGAGGCCACGATCGCCGTGGGGATGCCCAGCAGGAGGCCCGTGACGATCGCCGTCAAGATGCCGATCACCAGCAGCACGCCGAAGGTCTTGGCGACATAGCCTTGCACGAGCGCTCGGCTCCGGCCCATCGCGGCTGTGTAGTGCAGCCCCTCCAAGACCTGAACCTGGGGCGTGACACTGAGCCAGACTCCGGCCACCGCCATCATCACCACCCCAGCCATCACGATGGGGACGGCTAGCAGCGCCCCCAGCATGCCGAAGGCAACCGCGATGCCGGCGGCAAAGAACAATCCCAGACCCAGCGCGACCAGCGCCAGCCACACCAGCATCTGCGTGAGGATGAAGGCCGCGAAGCGCCTGAGCACGGGGGCATACGACGCCCTGGAGCTGGTGGAGCGGCCCAGAAGGCGCTCAGAGGCAGCCCAGGCAAGCGCCGCCGAGACGACCGGCGCCGCTAGTCCGGTCAAGACACCGACGGGATTGTAAGAGTTTGGGGCGCTGAAGCGGAAGAGAGCCGAGAGGATGTAGACAGGCAGGTAGACTGTCGCCGCGATGGAGATGAAGAGCCAGGCGTTGCTCTTGTACAGCTCCACCGTCTCGTCCAGGATGTCACGGAAGTCCAAGGGGCGGAGGTCGAAAGAGGACGAGGTCCCGGTACTGCCTCCGGTCCCTTCGTAGTCGGGGCGGGCAGGAATCCGTGTGGGCGGTGGGGGTTTCAGGCCGGGCGTACCGAGCGGTACGGGCGACTCAGCCCCGTCGCCATTCGAGCTCGCGCCCACGGGCTCGCCGGTGCAGTTGGGAGTGGTGCAGCGGCCGTTGTTTCGCCAGCATCCCTCGTGATGGGCGGCTCCGCAGGCACCACAGACCACCCTGGGTTCCCTGGGGCCGATGGCGAAGCCGCAGTAGGGGCACTGGCCACTTACCGTATCCAGCATCTAGTTCTCCAGACCCGACCCACAGGCCGGCAGAGCCGCCATGCCGGCCAGCTTTCGTTACGCGGCGCGCCATCGAGGCGCCGTCTAGCCCCAAGCGTGCGCGATGCCCTCGCGCGTCTTTGGGGGCGTGGCCCTGTCAGGGGCCCCCGTCCGCGGAGGGAGCGATCGAGCGGCCGTGTACCGGGACCCCTCGACCGGATCGGACGTGCCTCATCGTGGCCTCGGAAGCGCTCAAGATGACTCACGCTGAGAGAGACCGCCTCGCGGCTCAGCGAGTTCACTCCCACATCCATGGGACGGATGGCACCAGAGGTGGTGCGCAGTTCGTGCCACCGGCGGCCGATCCCGATCAGTGTGAACGCTAAGCCATCGACGATTGCAGCACATTCCTGGAACCAATTGCCAGCGCCCTAGAAGAAGTTGGAGGTGACCACCAGAACCTGGATCACTGTGGAACTCCAAGGCGCCGATCAGTTTGGAGCGCGCTCTGGGGCCCAGGGTCGGCAAGAGACCTCGCGCCTCCTCGTGAGGGGCCCTTGGCGCCGGATCTTGGGGTCCTCTTCTTGCCTAGGCGTCGGGAGTCCTTCTGTTCGGAGTAGGCGTGGGGTAGGAATGGTATAGCGATAGAAGGGACGTTGGGGAGAGCTGGTACACGCGTGAGGATGGCGGAGGTCGAGCACCCCGCGGGGTTCCAGCTCGCTGCCGGAAGTCAAGCACGACGTAAACGGAGGCCCATAGGCGGATGATACAGTCGGAGCGGGAGAGGGAGCGTCAGCGCGTTGAGGCCTTGGTGGACGCGGCGCAGGGAGGAGACCGCCAGGCCTTTGACCGGCTGGTCAAGCAGTACCAGGACCGGATCTACCGGCTGATGATTCGGGCGTGCCACCACCCGCAGGACGCGGAGGAGGTCGCCATCGAGGCCCTGGCCCGGGCCTACGAGCGGCTGGAGCAGTTCGAGGGCCGCTCCAGCTTCGCCACCTGGCTGGGCCGCATCGCCACCAACCTGTGCCTCAGGCGGAGAGAGAAGGCTGAGCTTCCCTCGGTCTCTCTCGAGGAGCTATCGCGGGAGTCGGAGGAACGGGGGAGCGCGGCGCCGCGCGATGAGACTCCGAGCCCCGAGCAGTTGGCCCTGCAGGCCGAGATGCGCCGGGTGCTGCGGGACGCCGTAGCCTCGCTGCCCGAGCCGGATCGCTCCGTAGTCATCCTGCGCGACATCGAGGACAGGCCGGCTAGCGAGGTAAGCGCGGCCACCGGCCTCACGGTGCCGGCGGTGAAGTCACGCCTGCACCGCGCTCGAAACCGGCTGCGGGAGCAGCTTAACGCGTACTTTGTGTAGTGGGTCGTTGAGCCGTTGGGTCGTGGGAGAAGGGCCTCAGTGAGGGACGACTTGTTGGACCAGTCAGACCTGTCAGACGATTGGGGCCCTGGGGCCGTGACGGTGGGCTGTGGCGGAACAGAGCACATGGATCCGGCTGCTTTGCCGAGGGGGTTGGCTCTATGAGCGACCCAACGACTCCGGCCGTCTGGGACCCCGGCGCCCAGCCACCGAAGGCTAGGGCTGGTCGCCCGGGCGTGTGCGGGTCTAGGGGCTATCACCGCCGTCGGTGGCTTCTGAGTCGCTCTCCTGTTTCGTTGTGCGTCGGGACCCGACGTCGCAGGAGTTGCTCATTCAAGTGGGCACTCCGAGGCGCGGCAGCACCCACTTCATCACCACGATGTAGGCCACGAACACTGCCAGTGGTCCAAGAAGATCACTCAATCTGATACTCTCCTATCCATCGGTCCGGTCCTGTGTAGTGTACCTCGGTGATACAGCCACCACAGACCGCTAGCCTCCGACTTAGGTAGTTGGGGCGCAGGCGTCTCGCCTGCGCGACCTCGCGGGCACTGAGCAGTGGCCCTGAACAGACAGAAGCTCACTTGCCACGCGACCCCCTCCGGGGCAGTTGGGCCCCCGGCGCGAGGACTGTGAGGCGGAACGGCCACGGCCACTCGCGGCGCCGAACGCGCGACACTCACGCCTGCGGGCACCGCCGCGCGCCACCCTCGTGGGCAGTACTCCAGGTCCGGTAGGCGCCGGTGACGTTGCGTGCCCGGAAGCCTGCTTGCAGCAGCACGCGGGTGGCGAAGTAGGAGCGCTGGCCGGAGTGGCAGTAGACCAGCAGCTCCCTGTCCCTCGGCAGCTCGTCGAGCCTGGCGCGAAGCTCCGGCAAGGGCACGTGCAGGGAACCGGGCACGTAACCCCGTGCGCGCTCAGCCGGCGATCGGACGTCAAGTACCACGGTCCGCTCAGGATCGGCAGCGTCCATCTCGTGCCACTGGGCAACGGGCATCTCACCGTTCAGCACGTTTTGAGCGGCCATGCCCGCCAGGTTCACCGGGTCCTTAGCGGAGCCGAAGGGCGGGGCGTAGGCTAGCTCCAGGTCGGCTAGGTCGTCGATCGTCAGACCGGCCTTCAGAGCGGTCGCGATCACGTCGATCCGCTTGTCAACACCATCTTTGCCCACCGCCTGTGCGCCCAGGACTTTCCGGCTTTCGGGAGAGAAGAGCAGCTTCAGGGCGATCGGCTCGGCGCCAGGGTAGTAGCCGGCGTGCGAGGATGGATGCAGGTGGACGGCCAAGTAGGGAACCTCGGCGGCGCGCAGGGCCTTCTCGTTGGCGCCCGTACAGCCGGCGGAGAGGTCGAAGAGCCGGAGAATCGCGGTTCCCCAGGTCCCCTCGAAGCGCGATGGCCGGCCGAAGAGGTTGTCGGCCACGACGCGGCCCTGCCGGTTGGCGGGTCCGGCGAGCGGCACGGGGGCCCAGTCACCCGTCACAGGGTTCCGGACCTCGATGGCGTCGCCCAGAGCGTAGATATGCGGGTCGCTAGAGCGAAGGTGCCCATCGACGCGGATGCCGCCGGTGGGTCCCAGCTCCAGCCCGGCATCCCTAGCCAGCCCCGACTCGGGACGGACGCCAAGCCCCAGTACCACAAGGTCGGCCGGCAGCCGGGCACCACTCCTGAGCACGACAGTGGCGGCCGCTGCTTCCTCCCCTGGCGCCGGATCCTCGAAGGCCGCCACGCCGTCGCTCAGATGAAGGTCGATCCCCTTGTCCATCAGCTCAAGGTGCAGCCACGCGGCAATCTCAGGGTCAATCGGGGCCATGACCTGCGGCAGCGCCTCCGCCAGGCGAATCCGGATTCCGAGGCGATGGAGTTGCTCCGCCACCTCGAGCCCAATGTAGCCCCCACCAACCACTACCGCAGTCCGGACGTCATGGTTCGCCACCCACTGGAGGATCGCTTCGGTATCGGGCACCGTTCGCAGCGTGAACAGGCCGGGGCGGTCGATGCCGGGGATGGGTGGCCGAACCGGCGCCGCCCCAGTCGAAAGCACCAGATCGTCGTAGGGCAGCCGGAGGGTGTCGCCCGACGTCAGGTTCCTGACCTCAACCTCGCGCGCCTCTCGATCGATGGAACTGACCTCGTGAAGTACACGTACGTCCAGGTTGAAGCGCGCCCTTAGGCTCTCCGGCGTTTGGAGGAGGAGGTCCTCGCGGCTGGGGATCTCGCCGCCGATGTGGTAGGGCAGCCCGCAGTTGGCGAAGGAGACGTGGGGGCCGCGTTCTAGGACCGTGATCCGCGCCTCCTCGCTCAACCGGCGTGCTCTAGCGGCGGTGCTCGCGCCACCCGCCACGCCGCCGACGATCACTATCCTGCGGGCTGCCATCTTCTATCTCCTCTCGCGTTCCACGTCAGTAGGGGCCCGAAGCGCCCTCACCCTGATGGATACGGTGAGCGTGCCGTAGGGTGCACGGCACCGGGCCGGCTCACCCGTGCAAGGGGGGCAGCCCTACCCGCCGCGACCTAAGGCGAAGCGGAGGCCGGCCTCCGCGGCGCTGACGTCGTGCCGGGCCGTCGCGACGCTCGTCTGGGCCTGGGTGAGCTCCGCCTGCGCGGCGAGGAAGTCCGTGATGGTGTTGACGCCGTTCTGATACCCCGTCTGAACGAGCCTGAGGCCCTCCTCCGCGGCAGCCGCGCCCCGCTGGGCTGTGGTGAGTCGCTCCTTCGCGCTGCCGACGTCTAGGAAAGCTTGGGTCACCTCCAGGCTGATGCCGTTCCGCAGCTCCGCTTCGGCTGCCTGGGCCTGGGTAACCTGCGCCTTGGCGCGCGCGACGTCCGCTTGCGTCGCGCCGCTGTCGAACAGATTCATGGATACCGTGACGCCCGCGGACCAGAGGCCCGTCTTGGGCATGGTGGAGTAGCGTGCGGCGTCGTACTGCGCGAAGGCGCCAACCGTGGGGAGCAGGGAGCTCCGTGCCACCTTCACCCCTGACCGTGCGGCCCTGACTCCCGCGGAGGCCTGCGTCAGCTCCGGCCTCTGGCGCGCCGCCTCGTCCACGGCTGCTTTGAGGTCTGGCGGTAGGGATGCATTCCCCGGGTTGGATGGTTCGTCCGGCCCAGGATCCGCGGCGAGCGTGATCCCCGGGTCGGCCTGAAGCCCCATCGCCGTTGTGAGGGCGGCCAGGGCGACCGCCTCGCCGTTGCGGGCGGAGGTCAAGCCCGACTGTGCGGCAGCCAGTCCGGTCTCAGCGCGAAGGAGGTCCAGGCGGGGCGAGACGCCCCGATCGACCATCTTGGCGATGGAGTCCCGCTGAGACTGGAGGGCCTCAAGCTGGGCCTGTGCCACCTTCACCAGCTCCTGAGCCTTGCGCGCGCCGAGGTAGGCGATGGTCGCGTCGTAGGCGACCCGCTGCCGCTGCCGCAGGTTGGCGCCTTCGGAGGCAGTGAGGCCGGCCTTGGCCTGACCCGCCAGGCCTTGGAGCCTGCCCCCCGTGAAGAGCGGAAGCTGGGCGGTCAGAGCCGTCTGGGTGCTGTCCCTGCCGCCGAAGTAGAGGGTTCCGAAGGACGGCACGCGGAAGTGTGGGTCCTCGTCCAGGCTCATGAAGCCACCCGTCGCGCCTACCTTGAGCAGCCTCCCCGCTCTCGCCTGACGAACCCCCGCACGGGCGGCGTCTACCCCGGCCTGGGCCGAGCGCAGGCTGGGATGGGTGCTCAGAGCCTGCCGGACCACCGCACTGAGGTCGTAGCTCTGCTTCGGTTCCGACTGCGACTGTGCGCCGGGTGCACCAGCTAGCGCCGCGAGAAGTGCGGCCGTGAGCGCCACTGCATCCAGGGACCACCGGATCCGGTCTCTACGGTTCCAGCAGCCGTTCCTGCTGGGGGTGATGGGCTTACTCATTAGGCGGGAACCCCTCTCCGTTGCTCACGCAGCTTCATCAGGTAGTAGAGAACCGGCACGGTCATCCGGGAGAGGAGCAGGCTGGCGACCTCTCCTGCCATCAGAGAGATGGCGAGCCCCTGGAAGATCGGGTCGAAGAGGATCACCACGCTGCCTACCATGACGGCGGCGGCCGTCAGCACCATCGGGCGGAAGCGCACCGCCCCGGCGTCGATCACCGCCTTGTCCAGAGGCATTCCCTGGGAGAGTCGAAGCTCGACGAAGTCCACGAGGATGATCGAGTTCCGCACCACAATGCCGGCGCCCGCGATGAAGCCGATCATGCTTGTAGCGGTGAAGAAGGCGCCCAGAAGCGCGTGAGCGGGCAGGATGCCGACCAGGGACAGCGGGATCACCGCCATGATCACGATGGGCGTCTTCAGGTTCTGGAACCAGCCGACCACCAGCACGTAAATAAGGATCATCACCGCCGCGAAGGCGATGCCCAGGTCCCTGAAGACCTCGTAGGAGATGTGCCACTCGCCGTCCCACTTCATGGCGTAGTGCTGGCTGCTTGAAGGCAGCCGGGTGTTCCAGATCTCCAGGGGCTGCCCGGCAGGACGAAGCTTCGACAGCTCATGGTTCAGCTTCAGGATGGCGTAGACCGGGCTCTCCTCACGTCCGCTGACGTCGGCGGTCACGTACACCACCGGCATCAGGTTCTTGTGGTAGATGCTGCGCTCGGCCGTGGCCTCCCGCTGCACGGTAAGCTCGGAGAGCGGAACCAGCGCGCCGGTGGAGGACTGCAGGCGGATCTGGTCGAGACTGGCGATGCTGGACCGTTGGTCGCGGGGCAGCCGGACAACGATCTGGGTGTCCTCGTCCTCGTAGGGCTGGTGGGCCAGGCCCGCAGGTAGGCCCTTCAGAGCCAGGTTCAGCGTCTTGGAGACCTGCTCCGTGTCGATACCGTTAAGGGCCGCCTTCTCCTTGTCCACCGTGAGGGTGAACTCCGGCTGGCTGGCCTCCATGTACATGTCGGTGTCAACGACGCCGTCTTCGGCCTTGAAGATATCGCGAACCTGCCGGCCTAGCGCCCGCTGGCGTTCGTAGTCGGGGCCGTAGATTTCGGCAACCAGTGTCTGCAGAACCGGTGGCCCGGGCGGCACCTCGGCGACCTTTACTCGCGCGCCGTACCGGTCCGCGATGGCCTGTATCCGCTTCCGCGCCTCGCGGGCGATCTGGTGACTCTGCTCGTGACGCTCGCCCTTAGGCAGAAGGTTCACCTGGATGTCCGCCACGTTCTGCCCCCGGCGCAGGTAGTAGTGCCGCACCAGGCCGTTGAAGTTGTAGGGCCCCGCCGTGCCTACGTACATCTGGTAGTTGGTCACCTGAGGGAGCGTGGCGATCGCGTCGCCTATCTCACGGGTTACTCTGGCCGTTTGCTCCAGCGTGGTGCCCTCGTCCATGTCGACGATCACCTGGAACTCGCTCTTGTTGTCGAAGGGCAGCATCTTGACCGTCACCAGCTTCAGCGGGATCAAGGCAAT
Organism: Armatimonadota bacterium; assembly: GCA_036504955.1. GTDB lineage: Bacteria > Armatimonadota > DTGP01 > DTGP01 > DASXUI01 > DASXUI01. Next base: position 2,319 of record DASXUI010000404.1, on the reverse strand, counting down.
GGCCCCCACCAGCAGCAGGAGTACGACCGCGAAAAAGCCGTGGCGCACCGACGCCCGGTGGAGCAGGGCGCCCATCACGCGCCGATAGAGGCGAGTGGACGCCCCCTCAGCCGCGTGTGGGTGATCCTCATCGCCGCCACCGCTCTCGTCGGCGGCGTGCCTAAGCAGCCGGAGGGCGGCCCACGGAGAGATCACGAAGGCGATGAAGAGGCTGAAGAGCATGGCTGCCGAGCTGCCAATGGGGATGGGTCGCATGTACGGACCCATAAGCCCACCCACGAAGGCCATGGGCAGCACCGCCGCGATGACCGTGAAGGTGGCCAGGATGGTCGGGTTGCCCACCTCGTCCACTGCCTCCGAGGCCGTCTCGATCAGCGATCGCCCCCGGTTCTCCGGCAGCCGGAAGTGCCGCACGATGTTTTCCACCACCACGATGGCGTCGTCCACCAGGATTCCGATGGAGAAGATGAGGGCAAAGAGCGTGATCCGGTTCAGCGTGTAGCCGTAGAGGAAGAAGACGAGAAGCGTTAGGGAGAGGGTGACGGGGATCGCGACCAGCACTACCCCGCTCTCCCTGAACCCCAGCGTGAGGGCGATGAGGAGGGTGACCGATATCACGGCGATGGCCATGTGGAAGAGGAGCTCATTGCTCTTCTCTGCCGCCGTCTCGCCGTAGTCCCGGGTTACCGTAACGGTCACGTCCTTGGGGATCAGGGTACCCTTGAGGCTCTCAACCTTCGAGAGTACCTGTTCGGAGATGGCTACCGCATTCGTGCCCTTGCGCTTGGCGATGGAGAGCGTGACCGCAGGCTCCACGCCTCCCTTCGCGGCTGGCTGGGCGCCTCCGGCTCGGTGCTCAGCGCCCTTGCCGCGGCCAGTGAAGACGTAGTCGGCCGGCTCCTCGGCCTCGTCGGCGACCGTTGCTACGTCGCTCGCATAGACGGGGCGTCCCTGGGAGACTCCGACGACTACTTTCCCGACGTCCTCGGCACTGGTCAGGAACCGTCCGGTGCGGACCTTGAGCTCTCGGTTGCCCTCGCTGAAGCTCCCTGAGGGCAGCTCCTGGTTGGCCTGTCCCAGGCGTTGCGCTACCGACAGCGGCGAGAGCTGGTAGCCCGCCAGCCTGCCGGAGTCCAGCGTCACTCTGATCTGGCGACGCTGACCGCCGATTAGCGTGGTCTCTGAGACGTCTGGGACCTGCTTGAGCTCGCGGTCCAGGGCTGAGGCCACGCGGCGAAGCTCGAAGTGCCCGTAGCGGGCGCTGGACAGCGTGAGTGCCAAGATAGGCACGTCGTCGATGCTTCGGACCTTGACCAGGGGCTGGGAGACCCCCTGAGGGATTCGGTCCTGGTTGCCCATCAGCTTGTTGTAGGTACGGACGACCGCCTTCTCCTCATCCGTGCCTACGTAGAAGCGGAGGATCGCCATGCTCATCCCGTCGGAGCTGGTGGAGTAGATGTACTCCACGCCCGGGATCTCCCAGAGCAGCTTCTCCATGGGGGAGGTGACTCGCTGTTCCACCTCCTTGGGACTCATGCCGGGCGACTTGACCATGATGTCGACCATCGGGACGATGATCTGCGGTTCCTCCTCACGGGGGAGCTTGGCTACCGCGAAGAGCCCCAGCATCACGCTGGCGGCAATGATGAGCGGGGTGAGCTTGCTGTCGATGAAGAAGTGGGCGATCCGTCCGGCGAACCCCAGCTTGGGCGTCATCGTCGTGCCCCCTCGGGGGAAACGGCCTGCCCATCGTGCAGCTCGTCAACACCGCGGGCCACCAGGGTCTCCCCGGAGCTGAGGCCCGAGAGAACCTGCACCTGGGTCCCCTCAGTCTGGCCCAGGGTCACAAGGCGGAGCTCCAGCTTTCCCTGTCTGACCACGTAGACGCCAGTGAGCCCGTGCTCCCTCTGAACGGCCGATACCGGGACCATCATGCGTGGCTCGGCCCCGGTCCTGATGCTCGCCCTCCCAAACAGCCCAGGGCTTAGCCCAGGGACCGGCCGGATGCCAATCTTCACTACCTGGGTCCGGCTGGCCGGGTCGGCAGTGGGGACCACCTGAGTCACCTGGCCGCGCAGAGTTTGGCCGAGGGAGTCGAGGATCACCTGCGCGGGGTCGCCCAGATGGATCGAGGCCGCCTGGCTCTCGGGGACCACCGCCTCAAGTCGGAAGGCGGAGGTGTCCACAAGGGTTATGAGCGGCACGCCTGGGGACGCCATGGCTCCGGGGTCGGCCGCCCGGTGGGTGACTACACCGGAGAAGGGCGCGGTGAGAGTCGCATAGGAGAGCTGAGTGCGCGCGGCCTGGAGGGCGGCCTGG
>DASXUI010000403.1:0-4904 GCA_036504955.1 Armatimonadota bacterium | reverse complement strand
TAGATAAAGAGCTACGCGCCATCATCGAGATGTGTTACACGCGGGCCAAGGAGATCCTGACCGACAACCGTGAGAAGGTTGAGGCCATCGTCAAGGTGCTCCTGGAGCGCGAGACCCTGGAGCGGCCGGAGTTCGAGGCGCTAATGCGCGGCGAGACCGTGGCGCCTCTGCCGGAACCGCCTAGCGGCTCGCCCGGCACGCCTCCGGCCACCACCCCCTCGAAGCGCGGACCCGAGGTAGTGCCGAAGCTGGACCCCCAGCCGGCATAGTCTTGCACCGGGTTTGTGGAGGATTGCTTCTGCCGGAGGTATACCGAATCAGGTGGGCCTCCGGCAGAAGCATAACTGGGCGCGCCCGTGGTGGGACCCCCAATGGGCTCGGGGAGGCCATCGGTACGCGGTAGAGACGCCGGCGCTCTGGCGATCTAGGGTGGGATAGTTTGGGGCACGGTCTGCCCGAGGCGTCCGCGGTTCGTGCGCGAGTCCGGGTCTCGTGGATTCGCAGAGGGCAAGGCAGGCCAGGGGGCCTGGCTCGCAAAGGCTTCTTTGGGATACCCGGCCCTACCAAGCTACGTGGCGCGGAAGCCGTCTGAGTGAAGCTCAGGAGGTGGATCGCATGGAACAGGAACTGATTCAGCAGGCGATAGACGAGAGTTGGTCCCTCATCCAGCGCCGGCAAACCGCCCCGGCAGTGGAGCTCCTCAGCGGCCTGATCACTCAGATGCCCCCGCGTGGCCCTCAGTATGAGGTCGCCTGCAGCCACCTGAGCTACGCCTACCGCCAGATGGGGAAGGTTAAGAAGGCCATCAGCAGCCTTCGGCACGCCATCCGCAGCTCCCCTCGCAACGCTCGCTACCGGCTTCACCTGGCTCTGCTGCACCGAGAGGACCAGGACGCTGTCCGCGCGATGGTCGAGGCCAGGAAGGCCGCGAACCTGGATCCCGCGCTGCTGGAGGCGCACGAGCTACTGGCGGAGCTCCTGCTGGAGCAGGGGTTTCTTGAGACCGCGGTCCGCGAGACCAGCAGCATCCTCAAGCGCTCCCCCCGAAACCTTCGTGCCATGGACATCCTTGGGACGGCGTTGCTCTACCAGGGCAACCTGGGCCGCGCCCTGGAGACCGTGGAGCGCATGATTCTTGTATGCCCGGGGGACCCGGCCCACCACTTCAAGCGCGCGGTGCTGCTGCAGCAGAAGGGCAACTCTTCCGAGGCGATGAAGGTCTACCTGCAGGTGCTGGATATGCACCCTGGTGGGGAGATTCGGGGTCGTTCCGTGGAGGCCATCGAGGCCCTGGACGACGTGCAAACGCGGCAGATCCTGGTGCTAGCCACCGAGGATGGTCTCTTCCACGCCAAGCTCATGCAGGACGCCGAGATGGCGGTGGAGGAGCGAGGCTACCGCCTCAGCCCCAATGGCCTTGCGGCGCTGGAGCAGTACTACCTGCCGGACCTGCCCAACTACGACGGCTTCGGCCTCAGCTTCACGATCCACTAGCCCCTGCCTGCGAAGTTCGCAGATGACGTGGCGAGGTCCGCGCCCTCCGCGGCGGGCGAACCCCCCCGCCTCAATGGCTAGGCAGGCCGGGTGGCACATCATCGAGGCCATCCACTAACCCCCCAGAACAAGAGGTCGATCCTTGGCGCGCGAGCGCGAGTCCTTCCTTACCCACTTCCTCAGCCTGACCGACGAGCAGGAGAAGCAGGTCGCCTCTCTGCTGCACAAGGTGCGCAACGCCGTGCTGCTGCTCGTCCTGGTCATCCTTGCCATAGCGTCGACCGGGTGGTTCAAAGAGCAGGAGCGCAAGCGGCAGGCACAGCGGCTCGTGGAGCTCAGCGGCTCTTTCGAGAAGGCGGTTAGGGCTGACGGGTACGACCTGTCGCAGTACTTCGGCGGGCCCGACGTCCGGCCCCGGTGGGGCGCGGACCGAGGGGTGGCCGGCCGCTACCTCGTCTACCTCCGCTACACCCGCGACGGCAAGGAGTTCGTGCACTACTGGCGGGTGAACGCCGCCGAGCGCGTGGTACAGCCCGTCGAGGGGCCAAGCTGGGTCGCTAAGTAGCCGAGTGCTCCGACGTCGCCGCCCGGGCGGTCCAACCTCCGGGGCGCTGGAGGGGCTCTTGCCCCGACCCACAGCCCGGCACCACCCACCACCGAGGCTTCGATGATGAGCCGCCCTACCCGTGAGCCCAGAGAGTACCTTCCCACGACTGCTGGCATGGTCGTCGAGGTGGCGGTCGCGAGGCGCGACGCCCATCCTGACACCTGCGGCGGGTCTCCAACATGAGCCGGCCCACCTGGCAGCAGCTTTCCAGCCGGATCGCCTACCAGAACCCCTGGATTCGCGTACGCGAGGACCAGGTGCTGAGGCCCGATGGCGAACCCGGCCTCTATGGTGTCATAGAGACGCCCGGCCCGACAGTCTTCGTGGTTGCTCTGACGGAAGACCAGCAGGTCTGGCTGGTACAGGTGGACCGCTATCCCACCCGCACCCTCTCCTGGGAGGTTCCCGCCGGAGGTTCCGACGGTGTTGAGTCCCTCGAGGACGCCGCTCGGCGCGAGCTGAGGGAGGAGACGGGCCTCGAGGCGCGAGACTGGGTTGAGGTGGGTTGCTTCCAGTCGCTGAACGGCCTCTGCAGCGAGTACGGCCACGTCTTCCTGGCACGGGGCCTTACCGACACCGGGAGCCACGAGCAGGAGGAGGAGGGGATCACCGCCCTTCGGTCCGTGCCGCTTCCCGAAGCAATGGAGATGGTCCGCCGCGGCGATATCACTGATGGGCAGACCATCGCCGCCCTCACCCAGGTGCTGCTTTGGCTCACGCCGCCCGACGCCGTCGCCGACCTGCTGGCCGGTCGGCAGGAGAGGGCCTGACGCATCGGGGACGAAGGGGGAGGGGCTACAGGCCTCCTTCAATCCACCTACCGGCCTTCCTCTGAGGCCCTCACGCCTGCCCGCGCGGCTACGCACGGTGGGTCCGCGCCCCGTGCCTTTGTGTCTTGGTGGTGACGTTCCCCTGGCACCGCCAGGCTGTTCGGCGAAAGGACCTGATGCTTGGGTGCCCATTCCTCCAGGTGCCAGCACCGATGTGGGGGCCTGCCCCGCGCGCTCCTCACGCTGCTCCTGTTTCCCTGCCTGCTGCCGGCAGCAAGTCTGGAGGCTAAGCCCATGGTGATGGCCTTCTACTACACCTGGTACGGCTCCCGTAGCTACTCCGGAGCGTGGCGCCACTGGAACGAGGGCGGGCATCAGCCGGACCGTCTGGGTGCCGGCGGTATGCCGGACATCGGCGCGACCGACCATCCTGTGGAGCTCTATGACTCCCACGACCCCGAGCTGCTGCGCCGGCACCTGAAGGCGGCCCAGGAATGCGGCATCGACGCGCTGATCCCCACCTGGTGGGCGCCCGGTGACTGGCATGATGAGGCCTTGGCCCTTCTCCTGAAGGAGGCCCAGCCCACGCCCGTGAAGGTCTCCGCCTACTACGAGACGATTCCGGTCGACGAGCCCGATAGGGTGGCCGCGACGGCCAAGAGCCTCCTGTACCTCCTAGAAACCCACGGCTCCAGCCCGGCTTTCCTCAAGGACGCGAGGGGCGCCCCGGTGATCTTCGTCTACAGCCGTGCGATGGGTCAGCTCACGCGCGACGAGTGGGCGGAGGCCCTCCGCCGGGTTCGGGCTCGCCACGCAGTGTGCGCCATCGCGGACTCCACGGACCCCTCCTGGCTTGACCTATTCGACGGGCTGCACGAGTACAACCCTGTCGGCGCCGTGGTCGTCGGTGAGGACCTGAAGGCCAGGGCGGCCGGCCTGGTGAGCGCGGCTCGGTCCAAGCCCGGCCACAAGATCGCCTGCGCCACCGTGATACCGGGATATGACGACAGCCATATCGGCAGGGCGACCCCCACTATCGCTCCACGGGCCGGCGGCGACACCTATCGCCGAATGTGGTCTGCGGCCCTTGGCGCCAAGCCGGACTGGGCGCTGATCTGCAGCTTCAATGAGTGGCACGAGGGCTCGGAGATCGAGACAAGCCGCGAGTGGGGTGACCGGTACCAGCGGCTCACCTCGGACTTCTCCCAGCTACTCCACTCAGGCAAGCAGGTTGTCCTGAAGGGGACCGGGCTCTCCGGAGTGGACGTGAGGCCCACGCCCGGCCTTCTCCTCTCCGTGGAGGGGGACGGGAAGGGGCCCATCACGCTGCGCAACCTGGCGTTGATGCCCGGTGAGGCCGAGGTGCGCTGGGGCCGACCTGAGGACGTCGTCGCCTTCGAGCTAGGCCCAGAGGACCGGCTGTGGCGCCTGGTGCCGTCAGAAGGCCTCCAGAAGGCCCCCCTGCGCTTCGCGGTGGGCTCCGGGCGATCCTACCAGGTCTGGAAGCGCGAAGACCTGGCGAAGGCACTGCCGCAGAGCCCCTTCGCGACCCCCACGGCTCTGCGCCTGGACCCCAAGCTCAGCTCCAGCTATCCGGCGTCGGAGCCGAACCGCTATCGGGTGTTCCCTGGCCACTCGTTCCCCATCGAGGTCTCGCTCCGGAACCGGGGGAGGGCGACGGTCACGGCGGGACGAGCCCGGCTTCAGGCGCCGGAGGGGTGGGGCTCCGGCGAGGCGCCGCTGTTCGACGCCCTGGCTCCCGGCGCCTCCGCGCGCGCCCGGCTTGAGGTCACTCCCCCCGCCTCCGCTGATCTGAACCAGCCCTACCCAGTGTTGGTGTGGCTCTCCTTCACGGAGGGTGGGCAGGAGACGACCTTCTGGGCGCCTGTCGAGCTTGCGCCTGAGAGGCCCCTGGAGCCGAGCTTCGCGTTCGGAGGGGACGGCTCCCTCCGGATCGCGCTCAAGAGCGCCTTCGCTGACCTGACCCTCAACCCCGTAACCCTGGACCTGGTGGCCGGCGAGGGTCGCTCCGC
>DASXUI010000402.1:0-20489 GCA_036504955.1 Armatimonadota bacterium | reverse complement strand
AGGCCCTTCCCAACGACCCCACGACCCTACGACCCTACGACCCTACGACCCTACGACCCTACGACCCTACGACCCGCCTATGGGCCAGGAAATCCCTGAGAAGGCTTGAACAAGGGGCCAGAACGTGCGGCGGTTGGGTGCGCCGCCTCTGTCCCCCCTCAGGAGGCCCTATGCTTCGTCGTTCCTGGGTGACCCTCGCCCTCGCATGCCTGCTCCTCTGCGCCTCAGTGCCCTCCTGGTCCGTCTCCGGGTACTACCGGTTCCCCGCGCTGCATGGCGATTCCGTTGTGTTCACCGCGCAGGGCGACCTTTGGGAGGCCTCCGCCAAGGGCGGCCCGGCCCGCTCCATCACCTCGCACCCCGGCGTGGAGGCCCACGCGGCGCTCTCGCCCGATGGCTCTCAGCTCGCCTACACCGCCTCCTACGAGGGTCCGGCTGAGGCTTACGTGATGCCCACCGAGGGGGGACTTCCAACGAGGCTCACCTACCTGGGCGGCGCGACGGTGGTCGGGTGGACCCCTGACGGCAAGGTGCTGTACACGACGCAGGCCTACTCCACGCTGCCCGATACCCAGATGGTGGCGATAGACCCCAAGACCCGCGAGTCCACGGTCCTGCCGCTGAGGCAGGCCAGCGACGGCTGCTACGACAAGGCGGGCGGTACGCTCTTCTTCACCCGCCTGCCCTTTCAGGGGAGCCACACCAAGCGGTACCAGGGCGGCACGGTCCAGCAGATCTGGAGGCTGGAGCCCGGCGCCAAGGAGGCCCAGCCTCTCACGGCCGACTTCAAGGGCACCAGCAAAAACCCCATGTGGTGGGACGGACGAGTGTACTTCCTCACCGACCGTGACGGCACCATGAACCTCTGGTCCATGAAGCCGGACGGCAAGGACCGCAAGCAGCTCACGCACCACACCCAATGGGACATCCAGTCCGCATCGCTGGACGCCGGCCGCGTGGTCTACCAGCTCGGCGCGGACCTCCATCTGTACGATATCGCCTCCGGCGCCGACACCACTCTAGACATCAGCCTGACCTCCGACCTCGACCAGACGCGCGAGCGGTGGATCACCCGTCCCCTGGACTACCTCACCGCCGCCCGGCCCTCGCCCGAGGGCGACAAGGTGGTCCTGACGGCGCGCGGCCAGGTCTTCGTGGCGCCCGCCACCCAGGGCCGCTTCGTGCAGGTCACGCGTAAGTCGGGCGTCCGCTACCGGCAGGCCCAGTTCGCGCCAGACGGCAAGTCGATTCTGGCGCTCTCCGACGAGACCGGTGAGACCGAGTGGTGGCGGCTCCCAGTTAACGGGATCGGGGACGCGGAGCGGCTCTCCACCACCGTGAAGGCCCTGGTGCTCCAGGGCGCCCCCAGCCCGGACGGCAAGTGGATCGCCTACTCAGACAAGAACCAGGACCTCTGGCTGCTGGACCCCAAGGAGCACAGATCCACCCGGATCGACACCTCGGAGGATGGCGAGTTCGGGGACCTCAAGTGGTCGCCGGACAGCCGGTGGCTGGCCTACGTGAAGCCCTCGCTCACCTTCGCCCGTATCTGGCTCTACTCTGTGAAGGACCAGAAGTCGGTGCCGATCACCACCGACCGGGCGGACAGCTCCAGCCCGGTTTTCACGCCGGACGGCAAGTGGCTCTACTTCCTCTCCGACCGCACCTTCCGCTCCATGGTGGGCGGCCCCTGGGGCCCTCGACAGCCGGAGCCCTACTTCGACAAGCAGACCAAGATCTACCAGCTCGCCCTCCAGAAGGGGCTCAGATCGCCCTTCGATCCCGCGGACGAGCTCCATCTCGCGGCGGACGAGAAGAAGGCTTCCGAAGCCAAGGAGGAGCCGAAAGGCGACACCAAGAGCAAAGAGCCCAACAAGGACGCCAAGGAGTCGAAGGACGCCAAGCCCGCGCTTGAGATCGAGGGCGTGATGGAGCGGCTCCGCGAGGTCCCCGTGCCCGCTGGTAACTACGAGTCGCTCTCGGCCACCAAGGACCGCCTGCTCTGGATCTCCCGAGAGTCCGGCTACGAGCGCAAGCCCAGTCTGCAGACTCTGGAGGTCACCAACGTCGATCCCTCCGCCAAGACCGTGCTGGACGACGTAGGCGCCTACGAGGTGACGGCAGACGGCAAGAAGATGTGGCTGCGCAAGGGCAGCGACTCCTACGTGATCGACTCCAACGCCGGCCCGGGAGTCAGCCTGGACAAGAAGGGCGTCAACCTCTCCGGCTGGGCCTTCCCGCTGGTCCCCCGGGACGAGTGGCGCCAGATGATCACCGAGGCCTGGCGCCTGGAGCGCGACTACTTCTATGACCGCAACATGCACGGGCTGGACTGGCCCGCTGTCCTGAAGCAGTACCTACCCCTGGCGGACCGCGTGACCGACCGCGACGAGCTGGCCGACCTGATGGCCCAGATGGTGAGCGAGCTCTCGGCCCTGCACACCTTCGTGAACCCCGGCGACACGCGCAGGGGGCAGGAGTCGATCACCCCCGCCGCGCTGGGGGCGGAGCTCGTCAGAGATGGATCGCGCGGCGGCTACCGCGTGGAGCGCGTCTACCAGGGCGACCCGGACTACCCGGAGGGCCTGTCTCCGCTGGCCAAGCAGGGCGTCGACGTCGAGCCGGGAGACACGATCCTCTCCGTGAACGGGGTGGCCGCGCTGACGGCGCCGGACCTGGGGGCGCTGCTGCGCAACCTGGCCGGGAAGCAGACGCTGCTGCGGGTGAAGTCCGGGAAGACGGGCCGGGAGCGGGACGTGGTCGCCGTGCCCCTGAGCTCGGGAGCCGCCTGGAACCTTCGCTACTCGGACTGGGAGCTCAGCCGTCGCAAGCTGGTGGACCAGTGGAGCGGCGGTGCCATCGGCTACGTGCACCTCCGCGCCATGGGCGACGGCGACATCGCGCAGTGGGCCAAGGACTTCTACCCGGTGTTCGCCCGCCAGGGCCTCATCGTGGACGTGCGGCACAACGGCGGAGGCAACATCGATAGCTGGATCCTGGAGAAGCTGATGCGCCGGCCCTGGTTCTACTGGCAGTCGCGCGTGGGCGCCCCCACCTGGAACATGCAGTGGGCCTTCCGGGGCCACATGGTGGTGCTGTGCGACGAGGGTACCGCCTCCGATGGCGAGGCCTTCGCGGAGGGGTTCCGGCGCCTTGGGCTGGGCAAGGTCATCGGCACCCGCACCTGGGGCGGCGAGATCTGGCTCTCCTTCAGCAACACGCTGGTGGACAACGGCATCGCTTCGGCCGCGGAGTTCGGCGTATACGGCCCCGAAGGCGCCTGGCTCATCGAGGGCCACGGAGTGGAGCCTGACATCGAGGTGGACAACCTTCCGCGCGCGAGCTTCCTGGGCGAGGATGCCCAGCTCAAGGCAGGCGTGGACCAACTGCTGAAGATGATCCGAGAGAAGCCGGTCCGCACGCCTCCCCCACCCCGCTACCCCAGCAAGCGATGGCCGCCCGAGGAGAAGACGGCCGCGCCACCCCAGTAGCGCCAACCGCCCCGCCGCTCTCCGTGGAACGGCGGGGCGCCACCCCAGAACGGGGGACTCCATGGGCGGCTGTGGTGCGGATGCTCGGAGCCGCAGGGAAGCGCCGCACTGAAGTACGCCGCTGCGGGGACTACCCGCCCGCCTTCGCGGGCTCGGGTGGTGCCCGGTGAAGGCCGGAGGCACAGCCAAGGGCGGTTCTGCTTCGTGGATGAGGCCACAGCGTTGTCACTGACACCGTCAGAGCCCGCGATGGCGGGTCGGCGGCGTCCCCAAGGGGCGGTTAGCGTACTAGTGGTTGGCTGCTGGGCCGTTTGGCAGTGGAGGCCATTCGATGGGGAGGAGGAGGGAGAGGGACCTACTCCTGCCCCTCCTCCGGCAGGACGTAGTAGGTGCCGTTCCCGGAGCCTCGCCTACAGAGGAGGCCGGCGTCGGTGAGGTCCGCTAGATCGCGGAGGGCCTGCGAGTGGGAGATGCCGGTCAGTCGCCGGTACTCGACGCGGGTCAGGCAGCCATGCCGCTTGAGGAAAGGGAGGGCTGCCTGCCATCGCCGCGCGGGCTCAGCCGGCAGCGCGAGGGAGGTGGGGCGGCTGGGGGCGGCCTCGCCGTCCGATGCCTGGGGCGACCCTTCGAGGGCGAGGGCGCAGGTTGGCGGTTGGGAAGGGCGCGGCTGCCTGAGCGTCTGAAGCTGGGCCAGAGCGGAGGCTAGCTGGCGGTTGAGGTGAGCCTCGTAGCGCATGACCAACTCCAGATCGTGGTCATCCGGCAGGAGACAGCAGCGGATGCCCTTTTCGACCTCCCGCTGCTTCTCCGCGAGCAGGACCTCCGCCACCTCGAGCGCCCTCTGCGTACGAGCCTGCACCATCGGCACGAGGACATCCCGGCTCCTGAAGCCCGTGCCCTCTTGCACGGCGGCAAAGCAGTCCCGAAGGAGGCCAGCGGTCCAGACGTCCAGGTCCCAGGGCACGCTGAAGCCGCTGGAGTAGTGCTCCAACTCGGCCAGGGGGGGAAGCCGCCAGTTGTAGGGGAGGCAGCGCACCTGGGACAGCCTGCCCAGGACCTCCAGGCACTGGGCGGCGGCTACGCTGTCCACTGACTGGCCCTCGGGCAAGCCCCACAGGTCCTTGAGCAGAGAGAGCCGGCGATCGAGCTGGGCCGGCGTGGCGGGGGCATTCCCCAGGGATGAGTCCGGGAACTGGAAGGTCTCCCGAGAGGCGCCCTGTGCGAGGAGCAGGTCGAGCTTCTGGGCCACGTTCTCGGACTCGAAGCGGGCGATACGCCGGAGGCGCCAGAGCAGAAGGGCGGCGCGGCCGACCAGGAGGCACTCCGCGGGGCCGACCGGCTGGAGGCTGGCACAGACGGCAGCCTGGTACTCCTCCCACTCCTGGGCGGTCTCATGGGAGGGGAGGACGGGGCTATGGGCCAGCAGACCGTGCTTGAGGGCGTTCAGGGCGGAAGCCTGGAGGGACTCGGGTGGTCGGTCGGGCGGCGGGGCTGGGTCAGGGGAGTCAGGAACCGGCTGGACGGCCGGGGGGGCGGAGACGGGCGTAGGCATAGGCATGGGAATGGGGTCTGGGCTCCCGGGACCGCTGGGCGAGCCGTCGGTAGGGGGCTGGTCTTGGGGGGCAGTGGGGGCTGGGCCGATGTCATCTTGAGGGTCCATGGGAGCTCCTTGGGCGCGTGTAGTCTGGCTGGTTGGAGGATAAGGCCCGGGCGGGAGGGCACGAGCGGCTGAACCCGCTCGCTGCGCGGCCTTCGGCCGGGGGCCCGCCTACGCGGGCGCGGTGGGGTGGCCGGCGCGGCTCTCACGGGACCGGCCGAGGGCCATCGGGCGGAGGGGCGTTACGGGAGCACGACCTCAGGGGGGCTGTGCCTCTGGACGAGCGGGCCTCCGTGGAGTTAGCGGCCTGTGGGTGAGGTATGGCTACAGATAGGGCGGGAGGAGCGTACCTCGCCCACAACGGTTGTAGTGAGGAAGTGAGGCGTGGGCGCGGAACCGCAGTCGTGGGAGAGCTGGGGTCCGGTGAGCTCTGCTGGCTGGCGGGGAGGCGCACGCGGGGTCGGACAAGGGGCCAGTGGTCGCGTTGGCCTGCCTACGGTTGCCCGGGGCAGCATGGGTGCAGATGACGCGATCACCTTCACCCGAATGGCTAGAGCCGCGGTTGGGTTGGTCCGGTTGCTACAGGCAGCGGGGGGCGATCAGAGGGTCCCTTGAGTGCTGGTCTGTGCCAAGCCCTCCTGGCCGCCAATCTGGTGGGCTTGCGGTAGACTTAGAGCTGGGCCGCCCGGCAAGGGAGGCCGGGCACCATTTCGCCGGACTCCCCCTCTCGTCCCTCGGGCACTGGTGAGCCCTGGGGGGTGGGCGCGGCTAGCCCCAGCCCAGCGGCCCTCCTGGCCGGGCCGAGCGTTGGGCTTGGCCGCGTAGTCCTCTCACCGATGACCCTTCTGGGCCTTGCTCCTAGCTACTGAGTGGTAGAGGCATATGGCCGCGCTAGGAGGGTAACCCCAGATACCGCGGCCGGTCGTTTGGTGCTTACGGGGGCCCCTGCGCTGTCTGGGGCCTGGCTGCCGGCGCAGCCCCGCGACCGCGGCCCTGTACGCCTGTGTGGCGACTTGGCTGTTCCTGGTCGATCCCGAGCACGGGAGGACGCATGCCTCCGACTCGGACTGCCACTTAACGGCATCGTGAGGCGTCATGGTGGTATCGCGGCGGCACCTATGGCAAGCAATGGTCATCGTCCCGATCATCTTCAGAGACGGATCCTCCTCATCCCGCACATGCTCACCTCACTCTTCGCCTAGCCGCCTGTCTCAAGACAGTTCCAGAGCGCCCGTGAGGGACCGACCAGCACCCGGTCGGCCCGCCGTACCAGGTGGAAGGGTCGTACCTGCCGGAGGCGGGGGTCCAATATGGGACACAGCAGGCCCGAGGCTTCCTCGCGCCTCGTAGCCCAGGAGGACAGGACCGCCACCCCGAGGTCGACAATCACGGCCTCTTTGATCACCTCCGTGCTCGTGACCTCCATCACTCGCCCGAACCCGTTGAGCAGCCCCCGGAGGAGGAGCTGGGCCCCAGCTCGGGTACTCGACCCCGGCTCCCGCAGTAGAAGCGTCTGGTCCCTTAGCTGGCCGCTCTCGATGGCCGTGCTTCGGACCAGAGGGTTGCCGGGCGCCGCAACCAGCCGCAGTTCGTCGCTGGCGATCGGATGCCTGACCCACTCGTCGCCGCTCAGGGCGGAGGACACCTCGCCCAGCACCCCCAGGGGAACCCGATACTCCCGGAGCCACCTCAGCACCTGGTCGCTGTCGCCCACGAGGAGGGACGGAGCTGTGTTCGGGTATCGCTCTCTGAAGCGAACCAGCAGGCCCGGCAGCAGGTAGGCTGCCGGTGCCGTAGAAGCGGCGACCTGTACCTCGCCACTGATCTCTCCGCCCGCCGCACGGGCGGCAGCCCCTAAGCTCTCCCACTCGGCAAACAGGCGGCCGACGTGCTCGGAAAGGGCTGCCCCCGCCGGAGTCAGCACCATGCCGCGGGGGGTGCGCTCGAAGAGCGGGACTCCGTACTGCTCCTCCAAGGCGCGAAGGTGGACGGAGGCAGCGGGCTGGCTGATGCCGAGCTCTCGAGCAGCCTGGGTGACGCTGCCGTGCCGGGCCACCCAGCGGAAGACCTGGAGGGGGTAGAGGTTCAGGGTCTGGCTCATAGTTCACACATTATACCCTATGTCTGGATATCAGTATTTGACTTATGGCTGGCGCGGCAGTAGCCTTGGGGCATGTCAGCCCAACAGATAGCTTCGAACAAAACGTCAGAGTTGAGGGAGGGCGTCCGGCAAGCCTACACCGCGATAGCGGAGCACCCCCAGGAGGATCCTCCCTTCCCAACCGGTCGGGAACTGGCGGCGGCTCTGGGATACTCACCCGAACTGCTGGACGAGCTGCCGGGCGTCGCCGTCGAGGCGTTCGCTGGTGTCTCATGTGTCTCCCTCTTCGCCGAGGTGCCCCGGGGCGCGAGCGTCCTGGACCTGGGCTGTGGGGCCGGCCTGGACACCCTGATCGCGGCGCGTCGAGTGGGACGAGCGGGACAGGTCATCGGTGTGGACTTCAGCGAGGCGATGCTGCGGCGAGCTCGGCAGGCCCTGGCAGAAGCCGGAGCCACCCAGGTTGAACTGCGGCAAGGCGACGCGGAGCGGCTGCCGCTGAAGGACGCCAGCGTCGAGATCGCCCTCGTGAACGGAATTCTGAACCTGAACCCGGCGCGGCAAGAGATCCTGTGCGAGCTGGCACGAGTGCTCCAGCCGGGCGGCACGGCCTACCTTGCCGAGCTGGTGCTGCAGGAGCCCCTATCGGAGGAGGAACGCAGCAGGCCCGCTAGCTGGTTCACGTGAATCGCTGGGGCGAAGGAGAGCGGCGCTCTCCTGGAGGAGTTCCGTTCCGCAGGGTTCTCCGACGTAAGGCTTCGGCGAACACTGCGAAACGCCCGCACCCGGCACCCCAGAGTGTTGGCGGCCGAGGTGGTTGCCCGCCGATGACCCTACCACCCATCCTGGACCACCCCACAGACGAAAGGGCCGTGTTCCTTCCCGAGGACCTCCTGGAGCGGGCTGCCGTTCTTGGCGGTAAGGAGCGGGGCGGCATCCCCTCCTGCTGTGTGCTCGACTTCGACGGGGAACTCGTCCCGGTCGCAAGGGAGCAGTTCGGGGCGAAGCCCTGTGACGCCTGGGCCTGTTTCCATACCACCCTGTTTCGGGTGGAGGTCGCGGGCGCCGAGATGGGCCTGATCGGCGGCACGGTTGGGGCCCCTTTCGCCGTCCTCGTGGCGGAAGAGCTCATCGCGAGTGGCTGCCGCTTCATCATCGGGTACGGCTCCGCAGGGGCCGTCGCCGAGGGAGTCCCTCTTCCCTGCCTGGTGGTGCCCGACCGAGCGCTGCGAGACGAGGGCACTTCCTACCACTACCTGCCGCCAACCACTTGGGTGGAGACGCAGGGACGGCTGCCGGGTGTCCTGGCCCGGTGGGCCCAGGACACAGGCCTGCCGGTGCATCGCGGGGCCACCTGGACCACGGACGCCCCCTACCGGGAGACCCGTTCCCAGGTGGGCCGTTACAGGGAGGCGGGGGTGCTCTCGGTGGAGATGGAGTCTGCCGCCCTCCTGGCCCTGGCGCAGGCGAGGGACGCGGAGATCGCCTCGCTGCTACACGTCACCAACCACATGGCGTCAGGCGAGGGCGACTTTCACAAGGGACCGGAGGACATCCACGCGCGGGTCATCACCTGCTGCCTAGACGCCTTTCGGGACGCCAGACACCCAACATAGACGGGGCTGGGTGGGAGTGATTCAGAGCGGCGAAGCGGCCGTGATGCCGGACCGCCCGCCGCCTTCGCCGTGGTTGGACGTTCCTCCCTGCTCCACCTCTCTCGCGCGCTTGGCATGGGGCCCCGCCTCCCGCAGGGCTCCCTAGCGGCTGTGCAGGCCTACGCAGGACTTCGCCCCAAGAGGCCTGGGTGGTCGAGGCAACAGTATCCCATCAGCGGCTCGTCTGGTTTGGGGGTGGAGTCCCTCCTTGGGATGGGCCCCGGGCGGCCGGAGGATGCTGGGTCGGCACAAGAAGCCAGCCAGTCCCTTCGGAGTGGGGAACGTGTGGCCGCTGGAGCCGCCGGAGGGGAGCTTCCATAGACACTTGCTCAGGCCGCGCGGAGGCCGTTCCAGGTCGTGCTCAAGTGCGCGATAGGATGAGGCGTTCATGGGTTTCTGCTCCGGGCGGGTGGGGCGGCCCAGTGGGCCTCCCTCTCGGCTGGCTCTGCTGCTGCTGGTGCGACAGTAGGGGGGCTGCCTCGTCGGGGGGGCGGTGGAGCGCGGTGGCCTGCGGGCGAGCCCAGGGGGTTGCCCACGGGCGATGGGTGTAGGCGGCTTCAGGCCGCGCAGGCGAGACGCCTGCGCCCCAACTGCTTCCGGTGGCTGTGGGTTGCGGGGGTGGCAGGGGGCGGCGGTGGGAAGCAGGATTAAGGACCTGCTCGGTCTGCGGCCGAGTCGCAGGTGAGACGCCCGCGCCACAAGGGCTGGGCCGGTGGTGTCCCGTTGCCCGGAGGCCGGACGGCGTCGCGCAGACGAGACGTCTGCGCCCCAACTGCCTTGGGTACAGGCTGGAGGCCGGGTGCGACCGGGTGGAGCGATGGACCGGAACCGCTCGGCCTGCGGCCGAGTCGTAAGCGGGACGCTCGCGCCACCGGGGACGGGCTGGAGGAGGTCCATCCATCGGGGGCTGGACCACACCGCGCAGGCAAGATGCCTGCGCCCCAACTGCCTCGGTCGTGGGCCGGAGGCATGGCACAATCCGGTGGAGTGAGGAGCCAGGGGTGCTCGGCCGGCGGGCGTATCGCGGGTGGGACGCTCGCGCCACGGGGATCGGGCCAGTGGCCAGGGGGGACTGCGAGACTCTGTGGAGCTGGTAAGCCTCTTATCGGCCGGCAGTCGGGTCGCAGGCGTGACGCCCGCGCCGAGTGCGAGCATCTGCTCGCGCCACCAAGGCGTCAGGGGGTTGGGGCGCTTCTGGGTCAGGCGGCGGAGCGGGTGGTGAGGTCTTCGTCGAGGGCCTTGCGGACTCTGGCGGCCAGCACGTCGGGGGAGAAGGGCTTGTGTAGGAAGCTGATGCCTGGGCGGAGCGCCCGCTGGTCCAGAAGCGCGTTCTGCGTGTAGCCCGAGATCAGCAGTATCCGCAGGCCAGGCCAGGCCTGCGCCGCCCGGTCGGCCAGCTCGACTCCGGTCATGCCGGGCATGACCACGTCGGTGACGATGAGGTCGAGGGGCCCTGTGTGGCTCTCGAGGAGCTCCAAGGCCTCCTCGCCGGAGCTAGCCTCGTGAACCTGGTAGCCCCTGGAGAGGAGTACCTGGCGGACCAGCGCGCGCACCACGTCATCGTCTTCGACCAGGAGCACCGATTCCACGCCGGTAGTGGCCGTTGCCGCTTGTGGGGGGGCTGAGCCGGCGATGCTCTCCTCCGAGGCGGGCAGCAGGATTCGGAACCGGGCACCCTCCCCGGGGGAACTGGTGGCCGAGAGCGACCCGCCGAACTGCTCCACCACGCCGTAGACGGTCGAGAGCCCCAGTCCCGTGCCCTTGCCCTTCTCCTTGGTGGTGTAGAAGGGCTCGAAGATGTGGGAGAGCACCTCTTCCGTCATCCCACAGCCGGTGTCCCAGACCTCCAGCAGCACCTGTAGCCTGGCGCCTTCGCCGGTGTCTCCCAGACCTGAGTAGGGCGATTGGGCGACCAGTGCGGTGTGCAGGGTCAGCGTTCCGCCTTCCGGCATGGCATCGCGGGCGTTCACGGCAAGGTTGAGCAGGATCTGCTCCAGTTGGGACGGGTCCGCGCGGACGGCCAGCGGGGATCCGGCCAGATCGGTGATCAGGTTGATGTCCTCGCCGATCAGCCTGCGGAGCATGTTCTCCACGTCGCGGACCACGGTGTTGAGGTCCAGCACCCGCAGCTCCATCACCTGCTTGCGGCTGAAGGCCAGGAGCTGGCGGGTGAGGGAGGCCGCCCTCTCCGAGGCCCGGCGGATCTCGGTGGCGCTATTCCTCAGCGGGCTGTCCGGCTCCATCCGCGCCAGCAGGAGCTCGCTGTAGCCCAGGATGCCGGTGAGCAGGTTGTTGAAGTCGTGGGCCACGCCTCCCGCCAGCCTGCCGACCGCCTCCATCTTCTGGGCCTGAAGAAGCTGCTGTTGAAGGGCGACCTGCTCCGTGATGTCCTGGATCATCCCCACGGCCAGCGAGAAGCGCCCCTCGGCGTCACGGACCGCGGAGGCCATGTGCCTGCCCCAGATGACCTCGCCACTTTTGCGAAGGCAGCGCTGAACCGAGATGGGGGTCCGAGAGCGCAGGCCCGCGCGAAGCTCCTCGTACTGAGTCCGGTGGGCCCCCCAGTCATCGGGATGGACGATGCGATCGATCCCCATGCCCGCGAGTTCCGACTGGGTGTAGCCGAGCAGAGCCTGCATCGACCGGTTGGCATTGGTCACCCGGCCTTCGGCACTCACCAGGATCATGGGGACACTGGCCTCCTGGAAGACGGCGCGGAAACTCTCCGCGCTCTCCCGGGCAGCTTCCTCTGCCGCGCGACGCTCCGTGACATCCATCGCCATCACAAGGCCGCCCAGCACGGCGCCCCCCTCCGACAGCAGGGGACGCGTAGCAATCTCGAAAACGCGGCCGCCAAAGGGAACCACCGTCATCCCGGGGATACCCTCCAGAGCGGCCTGGTAGGGCCCGGTCAAGGGGCCGAAGACCTCCGGCGGGAAGGCCTCCGCGAGGGTCTTGCCGACTACGTCGGCCGAAGTGAAGCCCACCGTCTCCAGCGCTTCGCCATCCGCGATCTGGAAACGAAGGTCGCGGTCGTAGATGAACACAGCGCCATCGGGGACGTTGCGCGCCATCGCCTGGTAGAGCGCCTGGCTGCGAAGCAGCGCCTCCTCCGTCTCCTTGCGCTCCGTGATGTCCTGAATCACCCCCACAAGCTGCGACTCCGCGTCATCGGTCTTCGTCGGGGCAGCCTCAACGTGAACCCACCGCACCGTGCCGTCCGGTCGCAGGATCCGGTGGTCCGCCTTCCAGGTGGACTCGGCCTCGACGGCCGCTATCAGCGACCGCACGATCCGCTCCCTGTCCTCGGGGTGAATCATCTTCTGAAGGGAGCTCAGCGCGCCATCAAACTCGTCCGGCCGCACCCCGAAGATGCGGTAGACCTCAGGGGACCACCGAATGCCGGAGAGGTCGTCGGATCGCGCGAACCAACTCCCCACGTTTCCGGTCCTCTGCGCGATGCTCAGCAGGTGCTCGCTCTTTCGTAGGGCCTCCTCTGCCGCCCGCCGCTCCGCCAACCTGGCACGCAGCTCGGAGGTTCGCTGGTGCACCTGGCGGCGCAGAGACCAGATCCAGGCAACGGAGGCGGCGGCAACCAGCAGGAGCGCCAGGACCGCCAGAAGCACGTAGCGCGCCACCAACTCCCTGGGGACGCCTTCCGGCTCGATCGCGCCGAACCACTTGTTGTAGGTGTCCCGCCATTCACCCCTGGCCTTAAGGACCGCCAGGCCCTCATCCAGGCGTGACCTCAGAAGCGTATCGCCCTCACGAAGGGCGAAGCACAGGTCGTGGTAGCACAGCGGGGGGCCGGACGCCTCAATTCGGGTAAGCCCGGACTCCTGGATCATCGACAGACCCTGAAGGTAGGAGACGACGGCGACGGCGCCCTCGCCGCTTGCCAGTTTCATGACGGCTTGTGGGTCGCTATCTACCGACTTCACCTTCGCGCCCAGGCCGGGGGCACGAAGCCAGTCATCAACCAGCGTGCCCCTCTCCACCAACACCGTACGGCCGCGCAGGTCCTCCTTGGTCGCGACCGGTCGATCCCCCTTGCGGACGAAGGCGCTGTAGGAGACTCTGAGCACCGGGGCGCTGAAGTCCAGGCTGCGGTCCCGCAGCGGCGAGTAGAACATGCCGGAGAGCATCCTCACCCGGCCATCCTTGAGCGCCGCCATGGTACGGTCCCATCGACCCGGTACGAAGCGCACGCTGAGTCCGGAAGCCTTGGCGACGGCTTTGACGATGTCCACCACGAAGCCCTCTACCTTGCCGGAGGCGCTCACGTACTCGTAGGGTGGGTAGTCCTCGTCAATACCGACGGCAAGGGTCTCTGGAGGCACTTTCGGGCTGGCCGTGCTTCCCGCGCAGCAGATCACGAGAAGGAGGAGGCAGAGAGGCAGCGCGATGGCCCGGAGGGGGATCGTGAAGGCGGCGGAGGCTGGGCTGGGGTCGGTGTCGTGCATGGCGTCCAGTGGCATGAGGGCTGGCTGTGTGAACGCCGTGCCAGATTCGTCAGCGCCACAGATGATCGAAACTGAGGCTACGCGCGGCGCCAAAGGGGCGGCGCCGGGGACTCCCCATTGGGTTCTCGTCTCGCCACGGCAAGGGGTTAAGCCGCCGGACGCCGAGCAGGCTGCCGGCGCGGCCAAGCCGGCGAGGCCCCTGGCTGAGACGCGCCTGGATCGTGAGGCGCACTTGCCGAATCGGCGACTAGGCAGAGGAGGCTCTGGGCGGCCCACCCGGGCCACATCACGCCCGAGGCGACTGCCCGAATCGCGGGGAACAGGCCATCGCGAGCTTCCCCCGCACGGATCGGGTTGGGCCGGACGGCGGCAGCGGAGTGAGCCCGAGGGCGCTCCCATGGTACCAGACGGGCGCCATACAGAATCTGGGCCGGACAACCAGGAGGTTGTCCGGCCCGCGGGAACCCGGCCATGCGCGCGCGAGAGGCCGGTGCTAGCGGATCTGCCCCTCCTTGTGGAGAAGCTCCGCGACGAGCACGGCGCCTTTCGCGGCACCCATCTTGGTGTTGTGGGAGAGCAGGACGTACTTGAGCCCGTTATCCAGAGCGGAGTCTTCCCGGAGCCTGCCGACGACGGTACACATCCCGCCATCGATCTCCCGGTCGCGCCTCGGCTGGGGCCGGAAGGGATCGTCCGTCACGCGGATCATGCGCTCCGGAGCCGAGTGCAGCCCGGACAGTCCGCCGTCGAAGCCCCGAAGCACCTCGGCGGCCTCCTCCACGCTGGCGCGGCGTGAGGTGGACAGGTAGACGGCCTCCGTGTGCCCGTCGAGCACGGCTACCCGCGTGCAGGTGGCCGAGACGGGGAAGTGCGTCGGATGCACGTGGTCTCCCTCGAAGGCGCCCAGGATCTTCTGGGTCTCCTGCTGCACTTTCTCTTCCTCGCCGGGGATGTAGGGGATCACGTTCTCAGTGATGTCCAGTCCCAGCACGCCGCCATTGCGGCCGGCGCCGGAGATGGCCTGCATCGAGGTCATCAGCACGCGCTCCAGACCGAAGGCGTCCTGCAGCGGCTTCAGGCTCACGGCCAGCCCGGTGGTGGTGCAGTTGGGGATGGGCACCACGAAGCCCTTCCAGCCGCGCTCCTTGCGCTGCCGCTCAAGCAGGGCGGCGTGGCCGCTGTTGACGCCCGGGATCAGGAGTGGCACGTCCTGCTCCATGCGGAAGGCCGAGGCCGTGCTGATGACGGGAGTGGTCTTGGCGTACTTCGGCTCCAGCTCACGGGCCGCGTCGGACTCAATCGCGGTGAAGACGATGCTGAAGTCCGCCGCCTCGAGGCGTGAGGCGTCCTGAACCACCATGCCCTGGAAGTCGCGGCTCGGCATCCCCTCGCACCACCAACCGATCGACCCGTTTTTGTCTTTGAGGGCCTCAATGTAGGGTTTGCCGGCGCTTCGCCCGGATGCGGCGAGAGCGGTGACCTCAAAGAGCGGGTGGTCGGCCAGGGTGGCCAGGAACTGCTGACCGGCAATGCCGGTCGCGCCGACTACGGCGACTTTCATCTTCATCCGATGTCTCCAGGTGGGTGCTGAATCGGGCGCCCATGGGTCAGGTGAGGCCCTCGCAAGCCGACCTCCGGCGGGACAGGCACGGGCGGTCACTCGGCGAGGAGCGGTTTGGACTCCTTCCCATTATAGCGGAAGAGGAGAGGTCGCCAAACCCTGACGCCGGCACGCGCCCTGCCAGCGCCCCGGCTGGCCGTCTCCGGAGACCAGACCTCGTGGCCCACGGATTCCGGCGCGTCGCGCGGGCTAGCGGTCGTTCTTGAAGTTCAGGCAGTAGTGGTGATGGACGTTGGTTACGAACTCCGAGGGGTAGCCCCACATGCCCAGGCGCTTGTTGTCCTGAAGCCACAGGCGCTCCCCCTTGAAGGTGTAGTGGTCCCTCAGGGAGGCCGTCAGGTCCCAGGCCAGGGGCGCCACCTCGCCGTCCGCCTTGCGGATGTTCTGGAGCACCACGGTGAGGTAGCGGCCGCGAGCCAGAAGCGGTTTCAGCCCGGCGAGGACCTGGGTGAGCTCCGCGAGGAACTCCTCGTAGTCCGTGATGTTGCCCAGGTCCCGAAGGTCGGAGGCGGAGTAGGTGACGGGCAAGCCCTGGCGGGCGCGCTCCTTGTGGGCCGTTGTGACGTTGCCGCGGCTGGTGCGCAGCATGTTCCAGTAGGGCGGCGAGGTGATGACGTACTGGACAGTCTCAATCCCCGCCGCCCGGCACAGCTCGACGGCGCGTCGGGCGTCGCCCTCAAGAACGACGGGGGATGGGCTGCCTTCATCCTTGGGATCGGACGCGGGTATCGCCTCGCGCGCGATCTGGGCGAATTCGGAGGATACCTCCAACCCAACGCCGCGTCGGCCACAGGCGGCGGCCGCCACCAGGGTGGAGCCGGTGCCAAGGAAGGGGTCCAGCACGCACTCCCCTGGGCGAGTGAAGAACTCCAGGAAGCTCCGGACCAGGGGCTCCGGGAACTTGGCGGGATGCCGCATTGCCGCCCGGGTGCGCCGGGGAGGGTTGCAGACGAACCAGCTCTTGGTGAAGAGCATCCACTGCTTCACGTCCAGGCAGTTGAGCTTGTTGCGGGGGCTAGACCTGGGGGCGGAGGCCGCCGGCTCGGCGGCCTCCCCTCTGTCCTTCCCGGTAGCTTCCTTGCTCAGCCCTCGCTCCCTTCACCCCACCCGAGCCCAAGGTAGCGCCCGCGCCGTCAGCCGGCGGCGTCCACGAAGCACTTCGGTCCGAGCAGCCCTGCCGATGTCCAGAGTCAGCCAGCGGGGAGCACGGAGCGCTTGGGGGTCGTCGACGGACCGACGGCGCGGGCTTGCCGCCAAGGGTTCAGGCTAGGCCAGCGAACTGCCGCAGGCGCGGCACTTCCGCGCCCCCTGGGGAACCGCCTCCAGGCACTCCGGGCAGTCCTTCGTCGCGGGGGCCGGTGCCGGCTTCAGGAGCGCTCTGGCAATGAGGAAGACAATGAGCGCGATGAGCAGGAAGTCGATCACCGTGCCGATCAGATGCCCGTACTGGATGGCGTTCTCCGTGACCTTCCCATGGGCGTCGGTGGCCGTCTTCAGCACCACTTTGGCCTCGCGCCAGTCGCCGGCGGGCAGCAGCAGGCCCAGCACCGGCATCAGGACATCTTCTACGAGCGCGGTGACAACCTTGCCGGTGGCGGCGCCGATGATCACGCCGATGGCCAGCGCCAGGGCATTGGACTTCGTCAGAAATGCCTTGAACTCCTGAAGCATGGCTCTCTCCTCCTGGAAGTCCGCCGCCGCCCTCAGCCCCCCGGCGGCCGCGGCATCACTCCGCTATACGTTGCGCGTCGCCTGAGTCCTCCGAAGCAAGGTTGGGGCGGGTCGTAGGGTCGTAGGGTCGTAGGGTCGGAGGGCGAACTGCCCCTCACGCCCCTACCCCCTCTCCCGCGCGGCGGGCGAGGGGGCTCGGGTACACCTTTGGTGGCCGCAGGGAGCTTCGCAGAGCCCTGGGGCTTGCCACGGCCCCCAGTTGAGCCTCCTCGCCCGCCGCGCGAGCGAGGGGGTAGGGGACGCGCAAGCGCGCCGTTGGCGTGAGGGGCTCTTGACCTCCCCTACGACCCCAGGACCGGCCCCCTCAGCTCTTGGGGGGCGTGCCCGCAGCGGCGGTCTCCCTCGCTTCGCGGATGTGCCGCACGGCGAGCACGCCCGCGGTGAAGTAGAGGACGCTGAGCAGCATCACCAGCCGATAGCCGGGGCCTGGCCCCGCCCACCCTGGAGCGGCGGCGTTCACCAGGTCCGCCAGGGGGCCGGCCAGCAGGGGCCCCAGGACGCCCGGCAGCGTGAGCGAGAAGCCCCAGGCGCCCATGTAGCGGGCGGTCTCCTCCTCCGGCACGAGCTCGCAGGCGAGGGACCAGTCCACGGCCGCGAAGGCGCCCCACCCCAGGCCGAAGACGAGCGCGCTGAGGAAGGCCAGCGGGAAGATGGGGCTGACCGCGAAGCAGAGCCCCGCGGCCAGGCAGAGGCCGGCGGAGATGTAGATGACTCGCTTCTTGCTGCTTCGGTCCGCCTCGCGCCCGGCGGGGAAGGTGCCGACCAGGCCCGCGACGGTCGCCAGTACCTGCATCTCCGTGGTCAGCGTCAGGGCCCGGGCGTGACTGTTCGCAAAGGTGAACTGCACGTAGTAGAGCAGGAAGCCCAGCGCGGTCACGAAGCCCATGGTGATGAAGAAGCGCGACACGATGAGCCACCCGAAGGACGGGTACTTGCGGAAGTCAAAGCTCATGGTCTCGAGGAGGGCCTTGGGTGGAGGCCACTCCTGGGCGGGCCGCTCCCGCACTCCCAGGTAGGTCACCACGGCGGTTACGACCAGTGTGCCACCGAGGATGGCGGCCAGGGTTGAGGGACCTCGGTTGGCCTGCGACGCGGCCGCACTGGCCAACAGAACGCCCGCCAGCAAGGGCCCCGCCGCGCTGCCCAGCAACTGCGCCACGCCCTGGTAGGCGGAGGCCTCCCCCAGTCGGTCCTGGGGCACGAGGTCGGGGATCAGGGCGTGGTACGGACCGGTGGCAACAGCGACGGCAATCTGGAGCCAGGTGACGGAGAGGAGTAAGCCCAGAAACGTAGTGGTGGTAGCATAGCCCCAGAAACCGGGCAGCGCAAGCAGCGCCCCAGCCAGCACAAAGGGCCGGCGCCGGCCGCTGGAGCCGCGCCACCGGTCGCTCAGCGCCCCGATCAGGATCAGGCCGAGGCCGGCCGCCAGAGCCCCCAGGCCGGCGATCGCGCCTACGGCGATCCCGAGCCTGTCGCGCGCCACCAACTGCTCGACGCGGCTGGGAACGCCGATCACCGTCAGGCCGCCCCAGACGACGGCCTGCCCCAGGCAGTAGGCGCTGAGGGTGAGGTAGAACCTCCGGCTCGGGGCCTCCTTAGTGGGCAAGGCTGGCCAAGGCGTGGTCAGGGAACTGAAGTCTCGCCACCGTGTACTCCCCTTCCGAGACCAGCGCGAACTGGCCCTTGAGCGTTTCGCGCGCCAGGCTGTCCACAATCTGCAGACCCAGGCTGTTGCTGCCGTTCAGGGCGAACCCCTCCGGCAGGGGCTCACCGGAGTTGCGGACCTCCACCGTGATCGTCCCGTCGTGCCGCTGAAGCCGGACCCGCAGACTGGCCTCCGAGACCGAGTGGAACCCGTGCTCCACCGCGTTGGCGATGAGCTCGTTCAGGATCAGCGCCATCGAGGTAGCCTGGGAGGAGGGCAGCAGCACGTCGTCACCCTCTACCACGCTGATCATCTGCTTGTTGGGGCTCAGGAAGTTCTGTTTGGTGGCCGTAAGGATACTCTCGGCCATCTGGTGGAAGCTGACGGCATCCAGGTCCCCGCGGGACAGCAGGTCGTGAACGGCGGCAATGCTGAGGATGCGGTTGATGCTCTCCTTGAGGATGTCATCCAGGGATGCGGTCTTGTGGTGCATCTGAAGACGGAGAAGGCTGGCGATCGTCTGCAGGTTGTTCTTGATGCGGTGGTGCATCTCCTGGATGATGGCGGACTTCACCATCAGCTCGCTGTTCTCGATGGCGATGGCGGCCTGGTTGCCCAGCGTGGTGAGCAGGCGAATCTCGTCCTCGGTGAAGTTGTGGGGCTTGCTGGTGTAGCAGTTGATGACGCCGATCACCTTGTCCTTCAATAACAAGGGGACGGCGATCAGGGAGCACAGTCCCTCGCGGCGAGCGAGGTCCGTGTACCGATAGCCTGGGGCGCTCCGCACGTCCTCGACCACCACGGGCCGCCGCAGCAGGACCGCCTGGCCCGCGATGCTCTCGTCGATCTTCAGGTTCGGCTTGTGCAGGTACTCCGGGCTCTCGGAGGACGTGGCGTGGATCTGCAGCTCCCCACGCTTCTCATCCAGCAGCATGATGGAGCAGATGCGGAAGGACATCCGCTCCGCCATCATCGCCACGATGAGCTGCAGTATCTCCTCGAGGTACAGGTTGGAGGTGAGGGTCTTGCTTATCTCCGACAGCGCGTCGAGCTGGGTGCCGCGAGCCTCCGAGGCATGGTGCAGCCAGGCGAGCTCGATGGAACCGGCCACCTGGCCCGCGATAGTATCGAGCAGGTGCACCTGGGCGTCCGTATACTGGTGGGGGACCATGGTCCGGACGTTGATGACCCCCAGGGTGTGGTCCTTCGCGACGATAGGCATGGAGAGGAAGGAGTGGAAGCGCTCCTCGGTGAGCTCCGGGAAGGACTTGAAGCGGGGGTCCTTCCAGGCGAACTCCGAGATGGCCAGCGGCGTCTTGTGCGTGGCGACCCAGCCGGTCACCCCCTCGTCGTTGCGAAGGCGGATCTTGCCCACAACGGAGGGGTCACCTCCGTAGATAGCGCGCATCACCAAGTCGCCACGCGACCGGTCCAGCAAGTAGATGAAGCAGGCCTCGGTGCCGGTCACCGAGACCGCGACCTCCGCCACCACCTGCAGCATCTGGTCCATGGTCTCCGCGCCCGCGATGGCCTCGCTAACGCGATGCAGCGCGTCCGCCTCCAGAGTCTTGACCCTGAGTTGCTGCTCCAGGCACTCGATGCGCCTCCGCAGCTCCTCCGGCTCCCCAGACTGGATTGGTTGCTCCTGAATCCCCATGCCCCCCCCTGAACACGCCTTCGGTGGCTACCAGCGCCAGGCAGACCCGGACGGCCCGGTCCGCAGGGCCTCCTTCCTCCTGGCCCCCCTCTCTCCCTCCTGACGCTCGCGATGGCGCGTCGCTCGCGCCCCGTGCACCGCGCTAGCCCGCAGACGCCAGGAGAACAGCGTACGCTTTCTCGTTAGCTGACAGCACGGGCTATGTGGTTCCCTCGGTTCACTCCTCCGTGCGGCCATACCGAGCATACCACACGGTCCTTCGCTCCTAAAGCGATTGCGTGGGGAGGTCGATATGCTTGGCGTAGGCGGCTAGCAGGCGGGGTCTAGTAGACTTGTCCCCCCACTGATGAGCCGGAACGGCAGCCGGCCGCGTCGGAGCCGCCGAACCGAGCCTCCATCACACCGGCACCCGAGCCCCGGCCTCCCTTGAGTCGCCCCGTCGCCCGCGCGCAAGAGAGCGGAAGACGGCTCGGATCCGGTAGCTGCCGCACCCCAAGCGTACCCCGAGCCCCCGAAGGGCAGCGGGCACTA
>DASXUI010000401.1:0-6096 GCA_036504955.1 Armatimonadota bacterium | reverse complement strand
CTTGCTTCTTACGCCGACCCAGCATCCACTGACCTCCTTGGGCCTATCCCAAGAAGGAATTCCACCTCTCAACCAAGGAAACCTCTGATCGTCTCCTATTGCCGGGACCAACCGGGCCTTTTCGGCCGCGTCTCTAGAGGCGCCCCTGAACTGGAGAGGGGCGGCCCTTCCGGCATGGGTCTGGAGTCCGAACCCATGCCGGAAGGGCTCGTCAGGGCGGCGACGGGACAGCTTGTGGTTAGTCAGTAGCGGGTACCGTATGCCTACCATCCAGTCTCCACCTACCTGGTCGCCGTGCTAGGTTCCGGACTTCAGTACACCTGAATCCCCAGTCCTGAGGTGAACCCGCCATGGGGTAGCCATGGCCCAGTAACCCTCTTGGTACCCCACATAGACTGAATGTAGGCGCCATGTCCCCGCCTTTCATCAACGGAATCGGTCCTGCGGCAGAACATTCCGCGGTGGCTAGATGCGGACTGGAACTTCGGATTAGGAGGGACGCGAGTGGTGTCAGGGCCGTCTGCACTACAGCGGGGAAGTCTCTCGCTTTGGGTTGGGCTTGTCCTCGCCGCTGCAGGTTCTGCAGCCGAGGCATCTGTGGGCATCGTCTCGCCCCACTACGGGTTGGCGTTGAGGGCGACCGGGGGTGCGCTCCTGCTGCTGGGCGTAGTCCTGCTCGGCGTCTGGTCGGCCGAGCAGGCGCGTAGGCTTGGTTTGGGCCCATATGATCCAGCCGCCGACCGTTCGGCCCTAGTGTTCCTAGGCGTCGCCTTTGGGTGCGATGTGCTGTTGGAGGCGCTGACCCCAAGGGCGCCCCAGCTTGCGCTCATGTGTTCCCTAGTCGTGTGCGTATGGGCCGGACGAAGGTTCGCGGCTTCAGAGGACGCCATGTCTCGCTGGATATCACGTTTGGGCCCCTGCGAGATACGCCGCTACCGGCGTGCGACGGCTCGTCCCTATCTCGCGATCTGGATGATGTTCGGCATTGGACTGCTGGTACGCTTCGTGGCTCCTTACCTGCGCTGATCTCCGCGCGCGCATTGCCGCCGCGCTGGCGTTGCTTGCCGCTCTGGTGCTATGGGCTGGGCGCCCACGCGGCAGTTCCGGGCTCAGTTGCCAGTTCTGGGGGCTACGTGGCCACCAGCGGCTACGAGCGCAACGGCAGCGGGATTCCTGACGTGGGCATCCGTGCTTACGATCCGGAACTGGACGATCCCAACAGGTGGGCAGTCGACCGTCCTGGTCGGCTCGGTAGTGCCGTCCGACTCCACGAAGCTCCCAGTGTCGCACTACTGCCCAACAGCCCGAGCCCATGGATCGGCTGGCTACTCCGATCCGTCGAATAGACCGAGGGTACCTAGACTCGCCCCTTCCGCGATGTGGGCGCAGGCGCTCCCATCGCGACGGGCAGCTCGGCAGACTGGCTGGGTTGGTGCGACTCTAGACAGAGGCAGTGGATGCTCTCCACGTGCATTCCAGATACGGCTCACAGCCGAGCACTCCTGGCCGTTCACGGAAGGTCCGTTGAAGACCGCAATCGTCAGCCGCGCCAACAGCCTGGTAGGGTTCTATGGCAAGAAGTGAGAGGGAACCCTATGCTCCGAACTCTGCCAGCAAGATCCCCTAGCTCCGCCCTGCTTGCGCTTGGCTCAGGAACCCCGTGCTCGCGGCCACTGCAAGCTCCGGCTTCCGCCCTCTCACCAACGCGGGCGTGGTAGGGGCGGTGCTGGTCGGCGGCTCAATGCTGATGGCCCTGCACCAGCGCCAGGTGAGAGTGCGAGAGGCAGGGCTCACGCCGCTTCCGTGGCTGCTGACGGCTGGCGGCGCGGCGGTTAACGTAGCGGCCGTCGTAGCCCTCCTCTGGTGGGTATGGGCCCAGACCGCAGGCATCGATGCGCAGCGCCTTGGGACGTACCTCGACGCTCAACTGGCCATCGGCCTCCTAGATGCAGGGCTCTATGGCCTGGTCCATCGATCCTGGAAGACGGGTCTCACCTCAGAGCAGTGGACGGTCGAAAAGGAGATAGTGCGAGAGCAGCGCCAGAAGGCCGGAGCCGCCTTCGTGCTAGGGGCGGCAGGCGGCTGGATGATATGGGCGGCTCTTGCGGTGGTGGGCCGGTAGTAGGGATCAGCCAGTATCCCGCGATGGAGCTACCGAAACGCCCCCCCAACCGAAGCACGGTGATCAGGGCAGCGGGACCACGTCTCAACTGTCGTGCTATGATGCGAACGAGGACCCACGACGTGGGTTGGGGAGCGTGAGGCCCTGCGAGGTGGCAACCTGTGACTGAGCGCGAGGTGGCCCCGCCGCCCGATCCGGTGGTGGAGGCGTACAAGAAGGGGATCGATGTAACCCTGCTGGACCGCAACCTGCGCCTCACGGTGGAGGAGCGGTTCCTGCAGCTCATGGAGTTACAGCGCTTCGCCGAGGAGCTTCGGCGCGCTGGACGGGGGGCACGCAAGCGTGACTGACTACCGGTCGCTGCTCAAGGTCCTTCTGGAGGGCGGCGCTGAGGTGATCCTGGTCGGCGGAGCGGCGGCAACAGCCCATGGGTCAGCACGGCTCACGCAGGACCTGGACGTTGTCTACCGCCGAACGCCCGAGAACCTGTCTAGGTTGGCTGCCGCTCTCGCGCCTTACACCCCCTATCTACGTGGCGCCCCCCCGGGGCTTCCCTTCCGGTGGGACGCCGCCACACTCAAGGGCGGGCTTAACTTCACCCTGACCACCGACCTAGGGGATCTGGACCTGCTAGGCGAGATATCGGGCGGTGGCCGGTACGAGGAGTTGGCGCCCCACGTGGTGGAGTTGGAGCTCTTCGGCGTCAGGGTGAAGTGCGTCGATCTGGAGCGCCTGATCGTCACAAAGCGTGCGGCCGGGCGTCCCAAAGACCTGGAGGCCCTCGCCGAGCTCGAGATACTCAGGGATCGGGGCCTAGATCCCGCTGAGGGTGAGTGAGTGACACGGGAGCACCGCTAGCCGTCGCCGGTGGGTCACCATGGATCCGGTCGGCTGCCGATACGGAGCGTGGGTCAGAGCTTGGGGTGGGTCCCCAGGCCTCTCCGCCATCAAGAAGCTCCGGCACCACTCCCCACTCGCCGGGCTGGCCCTCCAGCGCCACCCCCCGCACCAAGGACCCGGCCTCCGCGAGGTCGCTGAGCGCCGTCTCGACGTCCTGGGCCGGCCAGCCGAAGAGCTTCCGCGCGTCCTTGTTCCGCGCCGCGCCCACCGACCGCAGGTAGAGCTCCGCCAGCCGTCGGCGCGCCTCACGCCGGGGGATCACGCGGGCCTGATCGGGGAGTGCCGGGTAGTGGCGCGCCACGATATCGAAGATGAAGGCGTACCGCCACGCCCCCGCCTGCGCCACTCCGGTGGGCAGCACCCAGAAGCCGGACTGCAGCTCCAGCAGCGCGCGGTCGAACCGGTAGGCACTCCCCTTGCCGCCCAGCCGGGACACCTCGCGCAGCTTCACGGAGTCCAGCGGCCCCTCCCGCAGCAGCGACTCGTACACGGCTCGCGCCTCGTGGCTCAGGGTTCCCTGCTCGTAGGCCTGCAGGTAGTCCTCGTCAGGTACCCCGTAGTTCTCCGAGAGGGCGTAGAAGAGCGGGGCGACCTCCAGCGAGATGAGGGTGGACTTTCGGCGAAGCACCTTGGCGTAGTACCACACTCGCTCGCCCAGCAGCCCATCCTTCCAGCCCCAGGTCACGTGGCCGGGGTCGTCGTGCTCCTCCGCTACGAGGCGGTCCCCCGCCACGGCGACCCAGAGGCTGGGCAGGCAGACGTCCCGGATGGGCCAGAAGAAGAGGAACCCGCGCTCCTTCACCCACTCCACCGCCTCCTCACGATGGGTGACGCGCCTCCCCGCCCTGCTCCGGAACAGGTCCGCGCGATACTCCTCCAGGCGTTGTTGGGTGAGGGCCGATATCACCTTCTGGGGGCATCCTTGGATTGGTTGGAGCGCTGCCTGCGCTCATCGAGATCGGCAAGGCGTTCCTCGTAGAGCTCGTCCCGGTCGAACCTGGCCCCCGCGAAGTCAAGACCACGGCGCATCGATTCCAGAAGCCGCTGCCCTGCGGCGTACCTTTCGGCTTGGGTGGTGCCGTCGAGGTCCAGGAAGGTCACGAGCACTCGTGCGCGCTGGATGCCAGGGGGAGTCTGGCAGAGGCGAACGACTCCGTTCTCGAAGACCCCTTCAATGGTCAGTTCGTGCATGAGAAGCCTCGGTCTGGTGTTCTAGCGCGGCCCTGGAACGGATCCAGGGCCTTGCGCTGGAACGTGCGCCGACAATGGAGCCATCCGATGGACGGCCTCGATCAGTATCCGGATGTCCGTGGTGGGGCCCGGCAGCAGACAGGCGCCGGGCTCCACTAGTTGTGCCTACAGCTTCAGCGTGCTGAACTGGGGCAGGTAGTCCTTGTTGATGTCCAGCATCTCCTGGGTCATGCTCTTGATCTCCTCCAGAGAGCAGACGGCGGAGGTGAGGGGATCATAGCAGAGGGAGTGGAAAACCATCCTGGGGTCGCCGGTGAGGGAGGCGTTCACGGCCATCTCCTCGTTGTTGGCGCTGATGTTCACCAGGGCGGCGCACTGCGGGGGCAGCGGACCCACGTGCATCGGGTTGAATCCGCGCTTGCTGGCCAGCACCGGAACCTCCACGCAGCAGCCCTCCGGCAGGTTGTCGATCAGGCCGAAGTTGCGCACGTTGCCGTTGAACTCGAAGAGCTTGCCGTCGCCGCAAACCGCGTTGATGATGGAGGCGGCATACTCGTGCCCGCGCTTCAGGTCGATGGGCTCGTCCTTAGCCAGCCACTCTTGGGTCTCCTTGCGCCAGGACTCCTCCCGCGCCAGGTACTCGTCCAGGATGTAAGCGTATACGCCGGGGTTCCAGCCGGTGCCGTGGGTGCAGTACTTCTCGATCAGCTCCGGCCGCTTGCGGAACCAGGCGTTGTACTCGCTGTTGTGGCCGCTGGACTCCGTGACGTAGTAGCCCAGGTGCTTGAACATCTCGTTGCGGACGATCTCTTCCTGGTAGATCTCCGGCTTCTCGACCGCCTCTCGGATCAGAGGGTAGGCGTCCTTCCCCTTCCACTTGAAGTCCACGTAGAAGGACTGGTGGTTGATGCCCGCGCTGACGTAGGTGACCTCCTCGAAGGGGGCGCCAATCCAGTTCGCCAGCATCATGGCGGTGCCCTGAACGCTGTGGCACAGGCCGGTGGTTCGGATGGTGCTCTCGCCCTGGATTGCCCGGCAGAGCATTGCCATGGGGTTGGTGTAGTTCAGGAAGATGGCGTCCGGGCAAACGGCCTCCATGTCCCTCACGATGCCCATCATCACGGGGATGGTGCGCAGGAAGCGGAACACGCCGGAGGGGCCTCGCGTATCGCCCACGTTGGTATCGACCCCATACTTCTTCGGGATCTCGATGTCGTGGCGCCACACACTGGTGGGGGCGGCCAGAATGGTGCACAGCACGGCGTCCGCGCCTTCCAGGGCCTGCTTGCGGTCCAGGGAGGCTTCCACCTTGGCGGGGTACTTCCCGGCGTCCACGATGCGCTGGACGGCGGTCCGGGCGAACTCCAGCCGCTCGGGGTCGATGTCCATCAGGCTGAGCGTGGATCCGGCCAGCTCTGGGAAGGTGAGGATGTCTCGGACGAGGCCACGGGTGAAGCCGAGGCTGCCTGCTCCGATGAAGGTGATCTTGGGCATGGGTTCGGGTCTCCTGGCGAATGCGCTGCCGGCCGCCTGAGGATGACGCACTCCCGCGGGGGCGAGACCCCCCTGGGCGGTGATCCCAGCCGGAGGGACTCAAGGGTCCGGGGTGCGACGCGTCTAGCCTGCATATCAGATGAGAAGCCTGGTTAGGCCCGAGCCCCGCACGACGCGCCAGCGCCCCGTGCGTTACGCGGGCTACGTACCCCTTCGCCAGGCACCCGAGGGGTCCATTCCCAAGAGTGGCGGAGCAAGGGAGCTGAGTATGGTAGAACCTAATGCGGATTGCCTGTGCGCCAAGGGAGTGAGGGGTGAAGGGACTGAGGGGCCGCGCAAGCGCGGCCTTGGGGTGAGCGGGTGAAGAGACTGAGGGGGTGAGGGGGTGA
>DASXUI010000400.1:0-1781 GCA_036504955.1 Armatimonadota bacterium | reverse complement strand
ACGGGTAGGGGAACTCGCGCCAGCGCGTGTGCGAGGCAGCCGTGAAGACCCTCGCCGGCGGCACAGGCGAAGCCCTCGCTACCCCCGAATGTGGGCATACGGCTCCTCCCTGGGGACCTTCCGGCACGCCGCCTCACTTGGCGGCGGCCAGGCTAGTCGCCCTGTGACGCAAAGGACCGGCGGCGCCGCGGGGTGCTCGAACGGGCCCATCCGCTAGCTGACCGGGCCTGGCAGGTGCTCTAGCTCGTTCGCCTTGGCCGAGAGCGTCACCTTCCGCCAGCCGAGCCACCAGGTAGGCCCTGGAACCTGGTGATCGGCCACAGACGTGTTCCGGGCCTCGAAGGCCTGTCCCCCTCAGAGCGGCACGATCCCACACGAACGGAGGCGCGATGAAGTTCACGGATGGCAACTGGCTGGTCCGGCAGGGCGTTCGGGTGAAGTACCCGGCGGAGGCCTATGAGATCGAGGCGGGGAGCGGTCAGCTCACCGTCCTGGCCCCGACGCGGCCAATCCGGCACCGGGGAGACACCCTTGACGGCGCGGTGCTCACCGTTCGCCTCTCCTCGCCCATGCCGGACGTCCTCCGCGTGCGCCTCAGCCACTGGGAGGGGGGCGGCGACCCTGGGCCGCACTTCGAGGTGGCCCCCGACACCAACGATGGGGTAGTCGCGGAGGCCGACGAGAGCGAGGGCCGGCTCATCAGTGGACGACTCTCGGCTCGGGTCCGCAGGGGCGGCGAGTGGGGGATCGACTTCGAGGCCGAGGGCAGAAGCCTTACGCGGAGCCCCGCAAGGGGAATGGGCTACGCTCAGGTCGAGGGGGAGGGCGCCTACCTCCACGAGCAACTCGCGCTGGGGGTCGGAGAGCTGGTATACGGCCTTGGCGAGCGCTTCACCGCCTTCGCCAAGAACGGGCAGGTGGTCGACCTCTGGAACCGTGACGGCGGCACCGGGAGCGACCAAGCCTACAAGAACGTCCCTTTCTACCTGACCAACCGTGGCTACGGGGTCTTCGTGAGCCACCCGGAGCGCGTCTCCTTCGAGGTCGCCTCGGAGAAGGTGTCGCGCGTCCAGTTCAGCGTGCCGGGCGAGTCGCTGGACTACTACGTCATCTACGGCCCCACCCCAGCGGAGGTACTGAAGAAGTACACCGCGCTCACCGGCCGGCCGGCCTTACCCCCGGCGTGGTCCTTTGGCCTGTGGCTCACGACCTCCTTCACCACGAGCTATGACGAAGGAACCGTGACAGGCATCCTCGAGGAGATGAAAAGGCGGGAGCTGCCTCTGCACGTCTTCCACTTCGACTGCTTCTGGATGCGCGAGTTCCAGTGGTGCGACTTCCGCTGGGACCCTCGCGCCTTCCGGGACCCCGCCGCCATGCTCGCGCGCCTACGGGAGCGCGGCCTGCGGGTGTGCGTGTGGGTCAATCCCTATATCGCCCAGCGATCCCGCCTGTTCGACGAGGGGAAGCGGTGTGGATACCTGCTGAGGAAGCCGAACGGAGGCGTGTGGCAGACGGACCAGTGGCAGCCGGGAATGGGAATCGTCGACTTCACCAACCCCGACGCCCGCCGCTGGTACGCGGGCGCACTGAAGGGGCTCCTGGACGCCGGGGTGGACTGCTTCAAGACGGACTTCGGAGAGCGGATCCCGACCAATGTCGCCTGGTGGGATGGCTCCAGCCCGGAGGGAATGCACAACTACTACTCCTACCTCTACAACCAAACGGTCTTTGAGGTGCTGGAGGAGGTCCGGGGCAAGGGCGAGGCGGCCGTCTTCGCG
>DASXUI010000399.1:0-3108 GCA_036504955.1 Armatimonadota bacterium | reverse complement strand
CTACGACCTTACGACCCTATGACCCTACGACCCGCCCCTAGCTCCTCACTTCCTCATCGTCACCGTGTAGACCCCATGGTCCTTGCGGATGCGGGTTCGCGTCTGGGTGGCGACGGCGCGCAGGATCGCGTCCAAGTCCAGGTTGTTGAAGGTGCCAGTTACGGTGCCTGCGGCGCTGACGGTCGCGTCATCGATGATGAAGCTGACGCCGCCGTACGCCTCGGAGAGCTGCTTCAGCACCACCGAGAGCGGAGCGTTCTTGAACTCCACCACCGGACCTACCTTGGAGGGGGCGGCAGACCCGGGCGACGCCGGCGATTGGGGCTCCTCTTGGGGCACTACGGTGAAGACGTTGTTGGACCTTTCGAAGCGAACATGAGCTTGCCGCGCGATGCCGTTGAGCACGTCGCCTAGGCGGGCCTCCACGAACCTGCCGCTGATGTAGCCAAGTGAAGCCCCTTGGGCAGCGTCCAGGACGAAGCTGACGCCAGGTGCTTGCTTCTGGATCCTCCCTAGGACAGCAGCCAGAGGAGCACGGTCCACGAGCAGGGTGATAGGGACCCGTGTCAGATCCACAGGCCTGGCGGCCGGACCCGATGTCTGGAGCAAGGTGGTAACCCTGTCGGCCTCCACCACCCGTAGGTTCGCACGATTGGCGACAGCCCTCACCACCGTCTCCAGGGGCACTTGGTTGAAGGACCCCGTCATCGGAGGAGCGGAGGCCAACGCCTCAGCATCCACCACGTAGCTCTGCCCAGGATCTGCCCTCTGGATCATGTCCAGGACAGCTGCCAGGGGCGACTCCCTGAACTGAAGGTCCACGAGCGCCTCCCTCGACCGCGCGCCTGGTACGCCCTTGCGCGAGATCACCAGCTCGGGGTTCTCCAGGGTGTAGGTGTCCCCCGAGTGCTTAATGCGGAGGCCAAGCTGCTTCGCCACGGCTAGCACCGCCTGGTCGACCGTCACCTCTGCCACGGAGAGCGTAACAGTCGCGGACCCCAGCCTACGGAGAGAGCGGGCGGGGACGAGGATTCGCGCGCCCTGAATCAGGTCGTCGAGGCTATCCAGGACGTCGAGAGCCGGAGCCCCCTTGGCCTTGAGGGTGACCAGCGGGGGCTGACCCTGATGACGGGTGATACTGACGTCGATCGCGCGCTGAACGGATCCCGAGCCCGCACTAACGGGCTGGTCGAAGCTGACCGCCGCGTAGTTGGGCGCCGCGAGAACCGTCAGCGCGGCGGCCACGAGGAACATGGACCTAGCCATCAGTACCTCCTACCAGTGAGCCTGAGACATGGCCGAGGGGCCACTGACTTCCCGCATGAGATGAGCTGCCGTGGCCGGCTTGGGAGCTTCGGTAGTCTTAGACGCTGCTAGGGCTCGCACGGTATACAGGCAGACCAGGCGCTCAGCAACCGGGCCACCTCACTCGGCGTCTCCTCCTGCGGCATGTGCCCCACCTCTGGGAGAAGTGTCAGTCTGGCCTGGGGAATCTCATGCGAGAGGCGCTCTGGGACCCAGGGGGGGACCACGCGGTCACGGGCGCCGTGGAGGAGGAGCGTGGGGCAGCAGACGGAGGGAATGCGCTCCGCGATGGTCCGGAAGCGGTCATAGCGTAGCGCCCGGGCGGCTCGCACGTAGCCCTCCGGGCCCCGGCCCGATCGGAGCGAGCTCACATACGCCCGGACCACGTCACGGGTGTCTCTCTGGGGTCGATGGTAGGCATCCAGGTATCCCAGCGCCAGCCAGGCTGGCGGCATCAAGCGGATGGCCCAGGCGGCGAGTGGCAGACGTGCGTAGCGGATAGCGGGAGGAACCGGCTGGTCCAGGGCCGCGGCGCCCATCAGCACCAGGCCGGAGACGCGCTTCGGGTGCAGTACCGCCGTCGCCAGCGAGATGCCGCCCCCCATGGAGTGCCCCACCAGCGTCACGCTTGGCAGCCCCAGCGCGTCCAACAGGCCCACGACCACCGCGGCCACGCCCTCTCCAGTAGCATCCAGGAAAGACGGCTTGTCGCTGCGACCAAACCCCGGCAGGTCCGGCGCCAGCAACCGGAACCGCCCCCCCAGCTCCTCCGCGACCCACTTCCATGTGAGC
Source organism: Armatimonadota bacterium (assembly GCA_036504955.1). GTDB lineage: Bacteria > Armatimonadota > DTGP01 > DTGP01 > DASXUI01 > DASXUI01. The sequence continues at coordinate 1,011 of DASXUI010000399.1, read as the reverse complement.
CCGGTGATTCCAAGACCGTGCAGCAGAAGCAGCGGCGGGGCATCCACCCGCCCACTCTCCCGGAGCCACAGCTTCACGGCGCGCCCCTTGACGTCGGCGCACTCGACGAATCGGGCGGTGCCCCAGTCCATGGTCTCTCCTATGGGAGGGTCGTTGGGTCGTGAGGTCGTAAGGTCGTAGGGAGAAGGGCCTCAGGGGGTGAGTGTTGATGATCCGTAGGTGGTCTGTGCCCGACGACGGTCCGCCCGGCGGTGAATCGCCGGGCTTCGAGGCCCAATCCCGCTGAACCGGGGTTCTGAACCAAGGGTGCAACTGGGGGTCAGAACCCTCCTTCCAGGAGGATTGAGCCCCGGAGCCCGGCGATTCACCGCCGGGCGGACCGTCGTCGGGCACGGACCACCTACGGATCATTAACACTAACCCTCTGAGGCCCCTTCCCCTACGACCCTACGACTCTACGACCTTACGACCCTCCCCAACGACCCAACGACCTCACGACCCACCCCACCGGTACGTGGCGCCGCCGCAGGTGAAGGTGGCCTTACGGCCGGTTTCGCCGGGGGTGAACTCCAGCGAGACCTTGGCGGCACCCTTGTCGCTCAGGATGACGGAGGCGGGAGGGCGCTTCCCGGCGCTGCCGTCCACCAGCACGGTCAGCGTGCGGCCGGCGGTCGGGTTGTGGTAGGCGTCTTCGGCGGCAAGGTTCAGCGTGACGACGTCCGTGCCCGTCTCCGCCGCAACGGCCGACGCGGTGAGCACCACCGGGTCACCGGCGACCGTGGTCACCTGGAAGTTGGCGGAGCGGCCGCCGACCCTCGCGACCACGGTGGTGGTGCCGGCCTTGGTGCCCCTGAAGTAGCCGTCCTGGGCGACGAAGCCTGGGCCCTGGCAGGACCAGACAAGGCCGACGGGGTTCAGTCCGCCTACTGGAGAGGCCGCGGCGGAAGGATCGGCCGCGTTGGCTGGGGCGTCCGTGGCGTTCGGGGTGCCGGGCGAGCGCAGGCGGAGAGC
>DASXUI010000398.1:0-7039 GCA_036504955.1 Armatimonadota bacterium | reverse complement strand
AGGGACATAAGCGGACCCTCTGAGGCCCTTCCCCTACGACCCAACGACCACACGACCCTACGACCTGCCCTTAGCCAAGCGCCTCGGGGAAGCGCTCTCGGTAGTTGTCTGGGATGGAGAGCCAGAGGAAGCGGTTGGGGTCCTCGTCGGCGGCGGTGTAGAGGGGAAGACCCGGAAGCAGGCCCAGTTCGGGAACGGGGAGGGGGCGGGCTGGGCGAAGCCCCGGGACCTGAGGCTGGCGAGGGTTGCGCTCCCATTCGCCGCCAGACAGGGCGTAGTAGGCGCCGCCACGGGCATCGAGGTAGGGTTGGTAGAGCGACCGGAAGGTGCGGTCCACCCAGTCGACCATCACCAGCGGCTCGTCCCCGGGGTTGATGGTGACGTGGCCGTAGCCGGGGAGCATGACCACTTTGTCGCCCGGCTCCGCGTCAACCCAGACCACGTCGTCGATGGGTTGGCGGTCAGCCGGCACCTGCGGATCGACGGCGTGCTGGAGGAGGTACCGAGCTCGGCCGTGTAGTACACCGTAGACCTCGGGGAACGGGAGATGCGAGTCCAGGGGCGTGGGGTGGTAGTGGCCGAAGGTCTTCACCCACTCCGCCCCGAGCGCGCCCGGTCGCACTACAGTGATGTCGAAGCGGAGGCCGAGGCGTTCCCAGCGGTCGCCGTCCTCGACCCGGCGGACGTCGCGGTACATGGTGTAGAGGACGGGGTCCGGTGCCTCCGCGTCGTGGTCGAGCAGGACGGGACGCATCCCCTCGAGAGTGCGCGTGTCGGGCTGCTCGTCTGGGAGCCCCTTCCCGAAGACGAAGCCCTCACCCAGGCGGATATGGAGCGTAGGCGGATCGAGCCACAGGGGAAAGCCAGCCTGTTCGCTAAGGTCAACCATCGAGCTTCCTCCCGCACCGTACGCCGACAACCGCGCGCCGATCGCGCTCGGATCGGATCCCCCACCAGGAGCCGCTCAGCATCCCACCGGCGTAGGGTGGCTCGCCGCCCGGTCGGCCGGGGGCCCCAGGCATTCCTTGCCCCCAGAGCCGGCGGTCCAATCCTTCGCCAGGCGTACGGGAACAAAGAAAGACGGCCTTCCGAAGTGGGAAGCCGTCTGTGTTGGGTCTGAGGGCGCCCGCCGGTGCCGCGTAGGATCCGGTAACTGGGTGCCAGATGAAGGAAGGAGCGCCGTCCGGTCTCTCGGGGGCGCTCCCATCCGTTACTACTCCGCCGTGAAGGGCATCAGTGCGATCTCCCTGGCACGCTTGATCGCGTGGCAGAGGATGCGCTGGTGCTTGGCGCAAGTGCCGGTCGTTCTTCTCGGCAGGATCTTGCCCCGATCGGTCACGTAGCGCCGAAGCAGGGGCACGTTCTTGAAGTCGATGAAGACAACCTTGTCCACGCAAAAGCCACAGACTTTACGCCTGGGCTTGCGGGATCTACCTCCCGGTCTTCCCGGTTTGCTGCCAGGTCTGCGCAAGAGACTCTCCTTTGAAACGCAGCCCAGACTGGTCCTGTTCGCGCGGCCGTGATCGGCTGCTTGGCCCACTCCCACGCCACACAACGCGCCGCCAAGGCCGACTCTTCATCGGCATCGACGCGCAGGCGTTGGCGTGGCTACCTTCTACTGAAGGGCCAAGGAGCCAGTGATGCGCGAGCTAGGAAACCAGAACTTGGGCTAGACCATGAACCGAGCGGCTACTCGTCCGCGAAGGGATCGTGGTAGTCCTCTGGACCCAGGTCCGAAGTGCCAGCGCTGGGCGTAGCGCCCGCGGGCTGGGCACCACCCTCGCTATCGCGACGGCTCTCGAGGCCTTGCAGACGCTCCGCCACGATCTCCACTGTGCTGCGCTTCTGACCGTTCTGGTCGACCCAGGACCGATACTGCAAGCGACCGTCAACGCCGACCTTGTTGCCCTTGGTCAGGTAGTTGGCGGCGTACTCCGCCCGCTTGTCCCACGCCACAACGTTGAAGAAGTTGGGCAGGAACTGGCCCTGATCGTCCTTCCGGTAGGGGTCATCCAGGGCGATGCCGATGGTGCAGACGGCGGCGCCACTGGGTGTGTAGCGAAGCTCGGGGTCTCGGGTGAGCCTTCCGACCAGTACTACTCGGTTAATCATCTTTGCGTGCTCCTCGTCCGTACTTCCGGCCGTGGCATAGCGCTCAGCGCTGCCAGGGCACAAGAGCCGAGATAAGGGTACCTCGTCTAGGAAGCTTCCTCAGTGCCACCATCACTGGCGGCCGGGGGCTCCTCAGTCTGGTCGGGGGCTGTAGTCTCAGGCGCTTCGGGGGCGGCGCTCTCTTCGGCTGCGGCCACTGGGGCCTCAACGGCAGGAGCCGTGGGGGCCTCGGCTACCGGCTCTTCCTGGCGGGGCTCTGGGGCGGGCGGGGCAGGCTCCGGCATGTAGTCCGTTGTCTGCTTCTCATCCTTTCGCACTGTCAGGTGCCGCAGGATGCCGTCCGTGATCTTAAGTACGCGCTCAAGCTCCGTGATGGCCGTGATCTCGGCCTTCAGGTGCATGTCGATGTAGATGCCTTCGCGCTTACCCTTAACCTCATAGGCCAGCCGTCGCTTGTCCCATCGGGAGATCTTCTCAATCTCCGCGCCCTGGGTCTCCGCGAGCTGCTGGAAGCGTTGCACTAGACCCGTGAGCGTCTCCTCGGAGACGTCCGGATCGATGATGTACAGGATCTCGTAATCCCGCGTCATACGTTCTCACCTCCCTTCGGACATAGGCGGCCCCCGCTCACACTCGGCGGGGACAGGAAGGCGCCTAAGGAATACAGTTGTGGTTGGGCCTGAAGAGACCCCTACTATTCTAGCAGCGCGGCCGGGTCTGTCAAGCTGACAAGCAGACTGCCTGGAGGCCCTCTGGGAGTCCAGTAGGGCAGGGGACTGAAGCAGGCCTGTGCGAGCGCAGGCGCGGGAACGGGGGCGGCAGCGCCGTAACCGGAGCGCCTTGGCGTTGAGCTGGGGCAGGGCTCCCGCGGGGTCTCCGGCATGGACGCAGGCTAGGGTTGCTCCTCCGGCTCTCCCAGGACTTCGCGGATCTTGCGCGCCAGGTCGGCCGGTGCCCAGGGCTTCTGGAGGAAGGGGAGCTGGCGAGCCCAGACCCCCCGGCGAACCACCTGGTCATCCGTGTAGCCGGACACGAGCAGTGTCCGTGTTTCCGGCCGCAGAGCGGACCTCTGCTCCACCAGTTCGCGGCCTCCCATCGTGGGCATCACTAGGTCCGAGAGCAGGAGATGCAGGGGACCCTCATGCTGGCTCGACAGGCGAAGGGCCTCCTCACCGTTGCCAGCCTCGATCACACAGTAGCCCCAGGAGGAGAGAAGGTCACGGGTGAAGGAACGGACCATCGCATCGTCCTCCGCCAACAGGATCGTCTCGCTTCCACCCGGAGCCGACCGCTCCCGGTCCGCGTCCCCCTGGGCGTCGGGTGCGGGGGCACTCAGCGGCAGGTTGACCTGGAAACCGGCGCCCTGGCCCGGCGCGCTCTCGACTGACACGAAGCCGTTAAGCTGCTCCACGATCCCGTAGACTGCCGCCAAGCCCAGCCCCGTGCCGCTGCCCGATTCGCCGCGTGTAGTGTAGAAAGGCTCAAAGATTCGGCCCATCACCTCCGCCGTCATCCCCACGCCAGTGTCTGTCACGGTAAGGGTGGCGTAGCTGCCCGGATGCCTATCGGGATGACCCTTCAGGTCCTCGGCGGAGAGGCATCGTTGGTCGGCGGAGATGGTCAGCCGGCCCCCGTCGGGCATCGCGTCACGCGCGTTCACGCATAGATTGAGAAGCGTCTGTTCGATCTGGGTGGGATCCGCCAATATCGGCAGGGGGTCCGAGCACAGGAGGGTCGACAGCTCCACGTCCTCCCCGATCAGGCGCCTCAGGATACGGTCGAACCCACTGATGGTAGTGCGAAGGTCCAGTCGCTGAGGGGTGACCACCTGCCGCCGGCTGAAGGCGAGGAGCTGGCGCGCAAGGGCAGCCGCCCGTTCTTTGGCCAGGCCAATGGCTTCTACCTTCCCCCGAGCCGCGTCTTGCGGCGGGAGCGGCTGAAGGAGCAGATCCGAGTAGCCGTTAACCACGGTCAGCAAGTTGTTGAAGTCGTGGGCGATGCCTCCCGCCAGTCTGCCCAGGGCCTCCATCTTCTGCGCCTGGTGGAGTTGCTCCCTAAGCTGTCCTTGGGGAGACAGGTCCATCACCAACGCGATGGCGAGGTTGTCCTCGGCCAGCATAGCCGCGGTGGCAACCACCGGCACCCGGTGCCCATCCTGGTGCAGAAACTCTTTCTCAAGGGGGCCGCAGACCTGCGTGGCGCGTATCTGGCGCAAGGCGGACTCATCGGCGGCCCGGTAGTCCTCGGGCGTGAGATCCACCCAACTTGGCAGGGGGGCATCGGGGCCGCCCTCACCAAGGCCGAGCATATCCAGGAAGGCTTTGTTCGCGGCCAGAATCCGGCCGTCTAGGGTGACCTCAAGAACTCCGATTACGCTGGAGCTCGAGAGATGCTCCATGCGGAGCTCGCTGCGCCGCAGTAGAGCCATCGCGTGGTCCCGCTGAATGGCGCCGGGGAGTACGTCCGCGACTCCCTGCAGGAACCGGACATCCTCCGGGCTGAAACGCCGGGGCTCACGACTGAAGCAGCCTAGCGCTCCCCAGGGACCTTCCGACCCCTGGACGGCGATCTGGACGTAGCTCACAATGCCCTCGGCCCACAGGTAGGGGCGGTAACCGAAGCGCTGCTCGGTCCTTAGGTCTGGGACCAGGACGGGCTCCCCCGATCTGATCGCCAGCCAGGCGGCCGAATCGGCGCCGAGGCGCTCACTCTCGGCCCAGGCGCTGAACCGCTCCGGCCAGCCCTTGCCCGCGACGAAGCGGAAGGTGCTCTTCTCGGGCTCCAGCGCGAAGACAGAGGAGAGCTCCACCCCCGTCAGGTCCACCACTTGCGCGGCGGCCTGGCGAAGTAGCAGGTCCAGCTCCACACCCTCGGCGGCTTGGCGAGCCAGCTCGGTTAGGGTGGTCTGCTGCAGAACCTGCTGCCTGAGCTGCTCCTCGCCCCGCTTCAGCTCCGTGGTCTCGAGGCACACACCGACGGCATCCCACAGGTCCTCTCCCCTGCGGCGCGGGCTGATGGTCTCGCTGAACCATCGCACCTCGCCGTGAAGGTCGCGGACGCGGAACTCCTGTGTGTAGTAGGGCAGGCCCGCCTCCATGGCCTCGATGGAGTGGCGGAGGTTGCGCTCGGCGTCCCCCGCCATCTTGCGATGAGTGAAGGACTCAGAGTAGTCGCATCCAGGCTCCAGATTCAGGGGCATCCACTCCTGCGCGTAGGCTTCGTCTTGGTCGTGGGGCGTCCAGCGATAAAGGCCATCTTGGCGCTCGATGGTGAAGTGGCGCAGTAGGCAGCGGGCGTGGCGTAGAACGTACTGGAGCTCCTCCTGCACCCGGCGTGGCTGGGAGAGGTCACGGATGAAGAGCGTCACTAGCCCTTGGCCGGCTAGTGGTATGGGAACCAAGAATATCTCGATGGGGAACTGACTGCCGTCAGCCCGGACGGCGACGACCTCCAGAACGGTAGGGGCCTGGCGGTCATCGGCCCGCTTGAGGGCCGCCCCCAGGGCGGCTTTCAGCGCCGCCTTGGGGGCTCCGGGCGCGATCAGAGCCGATATCCTGTGACCCAGGAACTTGCCCGCGGGGCGCCCGAAGGACCGCTCCGCCGGGGGGTTGAACTCGAGGATACGTTCGTGTTCATCAACGGTGACCACCGCGTCCAGCGCCGCGTTCAGGGCTGCCTTCTTGCGGGCCTCGCTCTCGCGAAGGGCGAGTTGCGCGTCAAGCTGCTCCGTCACATCCTCAGCGATGCCCACCAGCGGTAGACCTGGCCGGACGCGTCCAGCAGGGGTCTTGACCGGTCACGGATCCACCGAACGTCGCCGTCGGGCCTGATGATCCGGTAGCTGCGCACCACTCCCTGATGGAGATCGTCCTCATTGGTATCTTGTAGGGCGTGCTTGCGGTCATCAGGGTGAACGGTCCGAAGCCAGGCCTCCCTAGTACGGTAGAGCTCGTCAGCCGGCCAGCCCCAGACCCGCTCGTAGGCGGGGCTGACGTAGATGATCCGCTGTTCCTTTGGATCCAGGACCCAGCACACGTCGTCCAGGCTCTCCGTTACCTGGCGTAGCAGCGCGCTGGCCTCTTCCAGCCTCCTCTCGGCGAGATAGCTGGCGGTCGTGTCAGAGTAGTTCAGAATGATGGCCGCTACTGAGGGTTCGTTAAGACGGTTGGTGCCGCTGATGCTGAAGTGGCGCCACGTGCCATCCTGGTGGCGAAGCCTCGCCCTGGCGGCGGCGCTGCTGCCAGCCACCTGAGCTACCTCCAGCAGTGCCCTTGCGACGGCGGGCTGGTCGTCAGGGTGGACCAGCTTGAGGGTGTCCATGCCCAGCACCTCTTCCTGCGTGTAGCCCAGGAGGCGGGTCACGGAGGGGCTGGTATAGAGCAGGATCCCCTGTGCGTCTATCAGCGAGATACCGTCGTGGCCCTGCTCGATCAGGGCTCGAAAGCGCTCATCGGCTCGCGAGACCGGTGCCCCGGCAGTGGATGGGGAAGTGCTGTCCCTTGGGGCGGCCTCGGAGGGACGGAGGATGCCGACCGCACCGACCAGGTCGCCGTGCGCATCGCGGACCGGCTGAAGGCTGATGCATATGGGGAGGGGGAGTCCGGCTGTCCGGTAGACCACGGCCTCCTCGCCCTCAAGGGGCTCACCGGTCTGAAGGCAGCGGTCGAGAGGGCACATCGCTTCCCCGCTGTCAGGGGTATGAGAGGTCTGCCATCGGAAGGTGCAGTAGCGCTTGAACGGATCGCCTCGGCTGGGCGATCGGCCCAGGAGGCTGATCGCTCGGCGGTTGAAGGCCATCAGGGCTCCGGCGGCATCCAGCACGATGGCGGCGGCCGGTAGCCACTCAAGCATTTGGGCTTCGGGCAGGCTGACCAGGGATTCGAGCATCGAGTCCAGGTCCCGTCATGATGATGGGTACCGCGCCGCA
>DASXUI010000397.1:0-5832 GCA_036504955.1 Armatimonadota bacterium | reverse complement strand
TTCCTAGAAAGCAGACCAGGGGCGGCCGCCTGTCGGCACAGCGGCCCCTGAAAGGGTTAGCCTGCAACCTTCAATCAGGTCAGGGATGAGCGCAAGGGGACACCGGCTCTCTCAAGGGCCAGGGCGCCTCGGGAGCAAGCTGCCGCCAAAGAGACCGGCTGGGGCCAGGCTCGTGCCGCGGAGAGGTGTTCACAGCGGCGGAAGGGGCGGTGGCACGGAGGGATGTGGGGGCTCCCCCTCACTCTGACCCATCATAGCATATCGCTGGAGCGGCTTGCTATCTGGTCGCCTGCTCGCCCTTGGGGGCGTGGCGGACTCGTAGCGTAGGGTCCTTCGGCGGTCGCGGGTGGTGCAGCGGACGAGCGGCTAGCGCGCTGACGGGGGAATGCCGGCCCTCTCCGTCAGGGTGACCGGGGGAGGTGCTAGTCTGGACACGGTCACACCTTCGCTGGGGGAGCGCCCGAACTCCTGTCGGGCCGCCTCTAGGGCCCCATGGAGCGTCCACCCATACTGGTCCCAGGAGAGGCACTCCACCAGGCCTCTCAGTGTCCCGGGATCCCAGTCGCGGTTCAGGTTCCGACGAAGGGCGCGGGCCAGGGCGTCTGGGTCGCCCGCCGGCACGAGGCCTCCGCCCCGCTCATCCAGGAGCTCCGACACGCCGCCCACATCCGAGGCCACCACGGGGCGACCCGAGGCCAGTGACTCCAGCACGACGTTGGGGCAGCCCTCTCGGTAGCTGGGCAGGCACAGCACGTTCGTGGCAGCGATCCACTCCGGCACCTCCTCGTGGGGCCGCCGGCCGTGGAGTTGCACCTGCTCCTGGAGCCCCAGTTCCTGGACCCTGGCGCGAAGCTTAGGCTCGAGCGGCCCGCTGCCCACCAGCGACAGACTCACCTCAGTCTGCCCGGACTGCCGCAGCAGCCCGAAGGCCTCCACCAGCACCTCCACGCCCTTCTCCGGCTTGTAGTTGCCCACGTAGGTTACCCGTGAGCGGTCAGCCGGCAGCCCCAGCCTCAGTCGTGCCTGGGCGCGGTCGCGGGGTTGGAAGCGCTCACCGTCCACGCCGTTGTGCTGCGCCAGCACCCGTTCCGGCGGCACGCCCAGCTCCATGACCCGCTGGGCCAGGGCCCGGCTGACGGCCACTACCCGCTGGGACTGGCCGAGCCCCCAGCGAATTCGCTTGCGCAGCTCCGGCTGGCGGGGGAATTCGTTGATGTCGCTCCCCAGGACCATGGTGACCAACGGGATCCCCGCCTCCCTCGCGAAGCGCGCCGCCGCTACGCCCTCGGGGTAAGCCCAGGCCGCCAGGAGCACGTCGTAGGGGAACTGCCGCCGGATGCGCTTCAGGGTGCCGCGCAACGAGAGGTACATGCCGGCGGCGTGCAGGGAGGGCCGGCCGGGCATGGACCAGTAGGTGGGGAAGATGGCTTCCAGCCCGGAGGAGCCGTCGCTGGGAGCCCTAAGGAGCTGCACCGGCCGTTTCAGTCGGGACCACCAGGGCAGCGGGGAGACCACCCGTACCTCGCAGTGGCGGGCCAGGGCGGAGAACCGGCTCAGGTTGAAAACGCCCCGGGTGGGCTCGTCCCTGGAGGGGTAGAGGTTGGTGACCAGCAAGGCTCTCATGGGCCCCTCAGCGGGTGACGGCGAAGACGCAGATGCCGGACAGCCGCCTGAGCGGGGGCAGCAGCGCCATCAGGGTCGCGTCCAGCCCGGCGAGGCGGTGACCTAGGGCCGGCGCCACGCGGCTGAGACGGGTGAGGAGATGGAAGTGGGCGAAGCGCGCCGACGCGAAGGGCCCGCAGAACTCCCTCAGCTCCGCCTCCGTCAACTGCCGCTCATCCGGCGACTCCCGGTCCACCGGGACCGGCGTGACTCGCCGGAGGGCCCCTAGCACGCGGGAATAGGTGATGGGCTCGGCGAAAACACCGACGCCTCCCGGTCTAAGCACGCGGTACACCTCGTCGCGGGCCGCCGTCAGGTCCAGGTGGTGGAGGGACGCCTTGCCGAAGACCACGTCGAAGGTGGCATCCGGGTACTCCAGCGCGTGGGCGGACATCACCTTGGGCGTGAGCCGTGAAGCCACGCCATTGATCTCTGCCCGGCGCCGCGCCTGCTGGATGAGGGGCTCGGCGATATCGATGGCGTCCACCTGCGCCCCCAGCCGCGCGAGGATGGTGCCGTGCTCCGCGTCGTGGCAACACAGCTCCAGCACCCGGCGTCCGGGCAGCGGCCCCGCCCAGCTCACCATCTGCTCCAGGGTGTATCTGGCCCTGCTGCCCGGCCTCACCGCCTGGTAGCGCTCGATCTGGTGTTCCGGCACCCGTAGCGCCTCATCGGCAAGGGCCGAGCGGCCCGTGGAGCCCACTCGCCGGTAGGTCTCGCGCTCGTGCCGCTCCCTCTCCTGGATGTCTCTGACAGCCATCTTGTCTCCTACGCTTGGGTGTCGCCCACGCCACTGGCCCGGAGTTCGTAGTAGAGCTCGTCGTACCTGCGGGCCATCTCATCGAAGGTGAAGCTGGCGGCGACCCTCTCCTCGCCGGCGCGGCCCATTCGACGGCGAAGCTCCCGGTCGGTCACCAGCGCCTCCAGTGCCTGGGCAAGCGCTCGGGGGTCCTTGGGTGGAACCAGAAGCCCCTCGCGTTGGTCCTCGATCAGCTCCGGCACCCCGCCCACGGCCGAGGCGACCACCGGCAGGCCCTGCGCCATCGCCTCGAGCACCGAGAGCGGCAGCCCCTCAGTCAGCGAAGGCAGCACGAACAGGTCCGAGGCCGCCAGCAGGTCCGGCACATCGGACCGGAAGCCAAGGAAGCGAACCTGGCGCTCGCCAAGACCCAACTCCTGGGCCAACGCCGACAACCGGGCGCGCTCCGGGCCATCGCCAACCACGAGGGCCACGAGCCGCACGCCCCTGCTGGCTAGCTCACCCAGGGAGCGCAAGAGCGTGTCGTGACCCTTCAGCGCGTCCACCCGGGCCACCTGGAGGGCGACCACCTCATCCGTGAGGCCGAGCTCCTCCCGCACCTCCGTCCGTGACTTGCGTGGCGGAGCTGGGTCGACCCCGTTGTGCACCACCCTGAGCTTCCCGGCGCATCCCGGCCGCTTGGCGCGCATCGCGGCGCCGGCCGCCTCGGAGACGGCCACAATGGCATCTGTCCGCCGGAGCTTCGCCTCGCTGGGCAGTGGGTTGATCTCCTCCTGGCCGTGCCGGATCATCACCACCCGAGTGCCTGGCGCCAGCTTGCCTAGCAGCCCGTACGCTACCGCGAAGGAGTTGTGCGCGTTGACGATCTGGGGGCGGCGGCGCAGCAGGAAGCCTGCTGCCCTCAGGATCCTTTGCGGCTTGCCGCACGGCGGAAGGGCGACGGCGTCCAGGCCCATCGCCCGGGCGTCCTCCAGCAGCGGGCCGCCTCGCAGCCCCAGGACGGAGACCCGGTGCCCCTGCTCCTGCTGATGCCAGGCCAGCCGGAGCACAAACTGCTCCATCCCGCCCAGCTCCAGGCTGCTGACCACATGAGCGATGCGAAGTGGCGCATACACCAGTGCCGCGGGCGCTCTCACCTCCACCGCCGGCGTCTCACCCACCTCAAGCAGCTCGGGCCCGGGCGTCATGAGCGCTCCGTCCCGCGGCTGCCAAGGTTCACCGGCACGTGCGAGATCACGGGCTTGAACTTGCGGCCCTGCTCGATCACGACCTGGGGGCCCATCTCCCAGGTGACGTCCATGTCCGACCCAAGGGCCTCCTGAACGATGCCCTGAAGACGCCGCACCTGCTGTGTCGGGGGCTCACCCGCCAGAGACGCTCTGATGGTGACGTGGTCGGGGCGCTCCTGGACCACCTGGTAGGCGCGGATGAAGTTGAAGTCCTTCAGCAGGTGAGGGAAGAACTCACCGGAGACGACCCTCCCGCTGGGGGTACTGATAAGGCCCAGCGTGCGGCCCTCGACCACGCGCATCAGTGGTAGGCCCCGCCCGCAGGGGCAGTCCTTGCCATGCCAGGCCGCAAGGTCGCCCACCTGGTAGCGGATGAGCGGCATGCCGTAGTTGTGGAGGTCGGTCAGGTACACCTCACCCAACTCCCCGGGCTCGCAGAGCTGGCCGCTCTTGACCACCTCCATCAGCACGTTGTCGGATGCCACGTGCAGGCCATCATGAGCCTCGCACTCCGCCGAGACCATCATCACCTCCCGGCAGCCGTACCGGTTGAACACGGGCGCGCCGAAGGCCTCCTCGATGGTCTCTCGCTGGTAGCCGTAGAGCTTCTCCGCGCTGGAGACCACGCCCTCGGGGCTGGGAAGGTGGAGCCCTTCAGCGATCACGAACCGGCTGAACTCGTAGAGGGCGTTGGCGTAGCCGATGACGACGGAGGGGCGCTGTCGCCGGTACTGGTGGACAGCCTGCAGCACCGTCTCGGTGGTGAGGTTGAAGCTGCTGACAACCACGCGCCTCAGGGCGGCGTGGTGGATCTGCTTCTTCAGCCTCAGAAGACCACTTGTTGGTAGGAGCTGGGCGCCCCAAAGGTAGAACTCCGGGCCGCACAGACGCCAGCCGGCCCAGCGGTCGCCCCGCATGGCGGTGGCGGTGCGGCGCTCGTAGGAGTCCCGGTTGTAGAAGAAGCGCATCGGCTCGCCGGTGGAGCCGCCAGTCGCGCTGACGATCAGGGAGCCCGGGCGGAAGGCCCTGGACAGGAGCCGATCGCCCTGTTCGCGGACGGCCGCTTTGGTGAGCGGAGGAAGCACTGCCAGGTCGGCGGCTCGGGTAACTCGGTCCGGCTTCAGTCCGTGGGAGTCGAACAGGTCGCGGTAGTAGGGGACGGTTGCGTGGGCGTGGGTCAGCAGAGCGCGCAGCTTCAGCATCTGCAGCTCGCGGACCTCGTCCGGACTCAGCCACTGACTGGCTTCGGCCTCAGCGAGGTAGCGGAAGGTACCCCGCCCCCTGAGCCGGCTCTCGTAGAGAGGGTATAGGGCGCCGCCAACCAGTCTTTCGTAAACACTGCCCAGGGGTCCGGACATGCCAGCTCTACTCCAAGTCTCCCGGCATCGGCCCCGCGGGCGACGGGGCACTGATGTGGCTCGCCTGACCTCGACCGGTCCAACCGAGCGAGATCGGCTGGGGAAGCATACCCACTCCCTGACGGGCGCGGACACTCCCACCCTTCCCAGTAGGAGATACCCCAGGGAGCTCCGTCCGTGCAGTCACGGCTCCACCGGGCCGGCCCTGAGCCCCCTCGGATCTGTCAGGTCCGCGGCCCTGAACGGCGCTTTGTACTAGTCGATGGGCCCCCGCAGACACCCCCCACAGCAGCTCAAGGCGCGTGATCTTTGTGAGAGTTCGCGGGAAGGACAAGCAGCCGCCAGAGAAGAACTGCCGCTTGGTCATCGAGGTCCGCACCCCCCATGGCCCCCTGACCCCGTCCGCCCTGTTGCCCAACGGGAACCTTGCCAGCCGTCCCAGACTTCTCCCTGACGACTGTTCGCGCGTCAGTCTCATTATTGAGCGGTCGCTATCTATGCCCGCGGCAGGCGGGTGTCCCACCTGGGCACTCGTGCGGACCCTCGTTCAATGAGCTCCACCCTGAGGTGTGTTGTGTCGCTTTCTAGACTTGGTTTGCCTCCTATTCGCCCGGCTGTGCTTGCCGGTCTGCTATCAGTTCTGATGTTCTGCCTGTTGGGAGTAGGCACAAGGGCAGCCACGCTCGACCCCAGCCGGGTCGAGGTCACCCTGGCGCCCCACGCGGAAGCCGTGGGCCACCCCGAGACCGTCTCCTTCGGGCTGCCCCTGCCTCCCGGAGTGCTGACCGACGCCGCCCTGGTCCGCGTGCTAGATAGCTCCGGC
>DASXUI010000396.1:0-5925 GCA_036504955.1 Armatimonadota bacterium | reverse complement strand
GGGATGAGGGCGGCGAATCGGCGGCTGGGCTCGCGGCTCGGCCACTTGCGCGGACGTCGCAGGTTACCCAGGGCCAGAAGAACGGCGTACAGGAACGCCAGAATGCAGCCGTACCGGAAGTAGAGTAAGTATGCCGTAAAGACAACCACAGATGGCCGTTCCTCTGCTGCTCACAGGGATATAGCGACTGGGCCGCGCCGCCGAAGTTACTCCTTCGGCACCTGGGCCGCCATCTCCTCGCTGGCAACCTTGGTGTCGGCTGGCCGGTCCGGATGAGGGGCGCATCCCGCGCCGGCCCCCCTGGGCGTGCTATTGGCAGGAAACGTGGCGCTTCGCGCCCCGCATGGCGTGGAAACCGGCGCGACCGGCGGCGGCGGCGTGGGCCATGCCAGGCCTAACCCGCGTAATACATGAGGCGCTTGCGCGTCGTGCATGGCGCGGGCTTCCACGCGCTCTCGTGGATAATGCAGGCTAAGAGTATGACCCGTCCGCGCGACGCCAGGGTTGCGCCGATTGGGGCGTCGCGCGGACAAGTCTCCGAGGCCTGGAGGGAGGGCCACGACCTCACTGACAAGGCCCTCCTCGGCCTCCTCTAGCCGTCCCTATGCCAGCGAACGCGCGCGAGGTTGCCGTCCTCCGGCCAGTGCACCTGCAAGCAGCCACTGTACGCCTTGTGGACAGCCCGGCCGACCCTCTGCGCCAGTTTCTCACGGGTCGTCAGCACGATGAGTGAGCTGTCCCCATCCTCCTCCACGCTGATCACCCGGTCCAGGGGGTTCACGGTCTGGGCGGCGTGGTTCTCGTTGTGAATCAGGTTCAGGATGTCCTGCCGATGCGCCGCTAGGAAGGAGCCGGAGAGCATCAGCACGCCGCCTGGGTGGTGGTCATGGGTCTTGCGGCAGGCGGGGCACAGCACTTGGGCGGGAGGGCTGTCCTTCAGCTTGGCGGCCAGCGAGCCCTCGGGAACCATATCTGGTAGATACCACCGATGGTTGAGATAGATTGCCTGGCACTCCTTGCATTCCTCGACGCCGTGGCGCTCCTGGTCAGCCAGATAGGGATCCTGGTTCGCTTCCAGGTTTTTTCGAATGCGCGTGACACGTTCTCCTGGCAAGGCTATCACCTCACTTCCACACACTGTCCGGAGAGCCGGCGGCGGCGGGATCCACCTTCGGGAGCGGGCCTTCACCGGGCCCTATCTCGGCGCCCGTCTTCCTGAGCCCGAGCGCCCTTCCCAAGGGTGCCTCTGCTCAGATGCCGCACGGCCTCCTCCGGGGGCGGAAGGCGCCTCAACACATGCCTCCGCCCAAGAGGTCATACCCTCATGGCACCCTTCTATCGCCTCCCTTCGCTCCCACCTCATGTCCCAGTGGCCGTCCAGAGCACGCCTTTCCAAGAGTGGTTTGGGCACTCGACGGCCGGGGCCGGCAGCGCCTTGGCGCGGGGACGTGCGGCGGTGGTGACCTGACTGTTCGTGGGGCAGGCGGCACCCTCCTCTTGCCCGGGCTCGGCGACGGATTTGGGGGTGTCCGCGGATGGCTTCACCACCAAGACACCAAGAGGGGCAGGGAGGGCAAGGAGGGCACAACTACAGAGACGCAGAGGGCACAGAGGAGCACAGTGAAGGACCCGGCTCGGGTTCCCTTGGTGTCTTTGTGGTGTAGTTCGCTATGGCCGCTGGCTTGATTGGGGGCCAGCCGGACCACCGCGCGGGTCTCCTGTGGCTAGAGCACGCGCCAGAGCCAGATCAGCGCGCCCACCATGGCGGTGATGCCGCAGAGGGCGTTGAGGGGACTGGGCAGCAGGCTGCACACGGCGATCACGGCAAGGATCAGTGGGATCGCCGGCATCAGAGAGGCCATCACCCGCGAGCGCGACTCACGAAGGTCGTCCTTCAGGGCCTGGGAATGAGTTAGCGATCCGCCACAGGCCAGGCATGTCCGCCGGGTAGAGCCGTTTTCCTCGTGGCAGTGGGGGCAGAACCTGGGCGGCGCCGCGAGACGGGCGCGCTGGGTCTGAAGCTCCCGGAGCCGCCGCGCCTCTTGCTGGGTGACCCTTGGGGAGGCGTCCACCGCAGTCTGGAGCTCCTCGATGGCTTCGTCCAGCCTCCCCTGGGTAGCCAGGCTCTCGGCCAGGTAGGCGCGCGCCGCGACGTTGGTCGGGTTGTGCGACAGGGCCTCGCGATACTCCCTCTCCTTGCGGGCCTCCAGGTCCACGGCAGAGGATGCGTCCAGGTGCTGCGATAGGAAGGGCAGTGCCAGACCTCCGCCGACCATCAGCACGAGGAGAACGAGCTTCGTGGCGGGGGTGGTTGGACCCAGAATGGCGAAGACCAGCAGGAAGCATCCCCCTATGGCGGCCAAGGCGGTTGAACCGGAAACGCTCCCCTCTGACCAGCAGCGGAGGAGGACCATAACGGGGATGGAGAGGACAAGACCGGCCACGGCCAGCAGGATCACTCCGGGTAGAAGCCCGTAGGGTCCGGCCTGCTGCACGATCATCTGCGCTACGGTCATCGGGGTCTCCGCTTCTGACGGGGGCTACCAGGCGAGTGTCTCGGTGTCGGGCCGGGCGTCCGGCCAACCGGTGGGGTACGTCCTTCTGGCCGAGAGCGTGGGCCCGCGCACGTGTGGCGCGGGGCCGACTTGCACGCCATTCGGGTGTAGCCGCCTAGTCTTGCTTCTAGTTCTCGCCCCACAGGGCGGTTGCCTGGTGAGGGGCCCTGGCACCGGACGCAGTTGCTGGGGGGTGCGCCGTTTGGTCGTGTGGTTGGGGCTCATGGGGCGGGGTGACACCGGCCGGCGACCGGCGTTATGCAGATGGGGGACGGTAGAGGTGACCACCGGCCCCGACAGTTTGGCGACAGGTGGAGAGCTTCCGCTGCCGCCGGAACGTCGTTCCCGACCCGAGTGGTCGAGCCATTCGCTGGCAGGGGATCGGGAACGGCGAGCAACGAAATGGGCGGCCGAAAGGCCGCCCATCCTTTTCCTGGCAACTGCCCTACCTAGACTATCGCTCAGTCGCGGGGGTTCACTTCGTGTCAGGCTGAGTTGGCGGCGCGGGCTCCTCGGTCGGCTGTCCAGGCGGGGAGCCGGGCCCACCGACGGGTGGGGGAGGGGGCGGTTTGGCGGCATCGCTCGGAGGCGGCCAGCCGTGAGGCCCAGGCGGCGGTCCCACGGGTTTCCTGCCGGTTGGAGGCGCCGCCCTTCGGACCAACCTGCCCCTGGCGTCGATCGTCTTCGCCGCCGGGACCTTCCCCGAGACATACTCCAGGCTCACTCGGTCGCCCACCAGAATCGCGCTCGACTTCACGCTCTCGCCGTTTCGCATCACCAGGGTCGCCGGAGACAGGGCGAACTTCACCGGCTCCGCGCCTCTGGGCGGGGCAACC
Source organism: Armatimonadota bacterium (assembly GCA_036504955.1). Classification (GTDB taxonomy): domain Bacteria; phylum Armatimonadota; class DTGP01; order DTGP01; family DASXUI01; genus DASXUI01. The sequence goes on along the minus strand of DASXUI010000396.1, from coordinate 2,534 downwards.
GTGATCTCCGTGGGAGTGATACGCAGCACCTCGCCGCTCGTGCTCTGGGCGGGTGTCTTGGCCAGCTTGGCCACGGCCGCCGACTCCTGGATCCGGATCTCCGCCGCCGAGAGCTGCGCGCCAAGGCGGTATACGACCTTCACGGCGTCCCCCACCTTGAGGTTCACCAGGTCGTCCGGCTTGTCGTTTCGAAGCACCTTCACGTTGGAGCCCGCCGAGAGCACGATAACCTGGTCGCGAGGGCCCTTCTTCTTCACCGTAATGGTGGCGGCACGGCGCTTGTTCCCGTCGATCTGCGTGATGACGCCCTCAGCCTCCCGCTCCTGCGGGCCAAGCGCCATCAACGACGGAGTGGCCAGGGCGAAGACAGCTAGGATCGCTGCCCAGGGGCCCAGGCGCTTGCACTTCAGCATATCTGCCTCCCAACTCCATTTCCGCTCCCGGCGCGGAGCGATCCGACCTCAGGTTGTAGCGGGGGCGGCCCCGCCGTTCTACCGCGAGAGTCCACCCATCGAGGGGGGCGCTGAGAGCCGAGGTCGCGTCCCATGCAGTGCGGGCGCGCTCATCTCTGGCCCTTGACGCGGCTCCTAGACTCTCTTCCACAGCCTCGGACGTATCTCCCAGGGCTAGGGTTCCTTCCGTGGCCGATCGAGAGGGTCAGCGTCCGTGGGGTACTCCGTCAAGTGCCTCAAAGGCTTGCAGGCTAACCCTGCCCACACTCCGAGCGTCATATCTATGGGCGGGCACGCGGGCGCCAGGGGCCTTCTTGCGCTGGGCCAGGCGTGACAGGCCCGTGAGCCCCGGGCGACGCGCGGACATGAGTGGTTCGCGCGGTGCGCGGGCCGCGTGCGCTTCCACGGGCAGGCGCCAGTGCCCGCGTGTTTCGTTGACGGTGGCATGGACCCTTGCTACACTGACCACGAAGCCTTGACGGTCCTCTGCCTGCTGCTGCCGGTCCCTCGGCTCGATACTAACCAGCGTTCCCCCTTGGGGAGTAAGGATTTGAACCATGACTCTGCTCCACCGGTCCATCGTTGCCCTTGCCCTCCTGACCTGCGCCTTGGCTTCGGAGGCACGCGCCGAGGACTTGACGTCCGCGCAGGTGCTGGAGAAGGCTTCCCAGGCCTACAAGGCGCTCAGCAGCTACCGGGACCGTGAGGTGGTGCGCATGCAGGTGTCGGTCAAGGGTGACGACGGCAAGACGGAGCGCAACAGCCAGGAGATCCGCGTATCGACCACCTTCCAGCGGCCGAACCGGCTGAGGCTTGAGGTCGACTCGCAGGAGTGGCCGTGCTCGCTGGTCATGGATGGGCAGAAGCGCACCTTCTTCCTTGGGACGCTGAAGGAGTACAGCGGGGGACCCATGTCCAACCTGAAGTGGGTGCTGCGAGAGGCGCTATCGCAGATCATCCTGGGCCCCGTGCTCATGACCGGCCTGCTGGACGAGCTGGCGGGCATCAACGGACCCCAGGCCTTCGCGATCGGGGCGGCTAGCTCGAAGCTGTTGAAGTCCGACAAGGTGGACGGCAGCGATTGCTACGTGGTGGAGGTTCTGCGCGAGGTCCCGGCCGTGCCGCTGGCGGCAGAGGTCCGCAACACCCGAGTGCCCTACGAGATCGCCTTCGACAAGCAGAGCTTCCTGGCCCGGCGGGTGACCGTGGACTTCGCCCCCATGCTGAAGGAGATGGCAAAGAAGGGCCCCGGCCAGGTCCCGCAGTCGATGGTAGTCACGGCCAGCCTTGGGAACCTGGAGCCCAACGCGGCCGTGAAGGCCGAGGACTTCGCCTTTGCCCCACCCTCCGACGCCAAGGAGGTGACCGTCTTCAGCGATCGCCGCCTGGACGTGGTTGTTCTGCCGCAGGACATGACGGGTCAGCCCGCGCCGGAGTTTTCTTTGGACAGCATCGCGGGGAAGCAGGTCAAGATGGCGGACCTGAAGGGCCAGGTGGTGATCCTACACTTCTTCACCATGGCTTGCCAGCCGTGCCTTGACGAGATACCGGCTCTGGATGCCGTCTACCAGAAGTACAAGTCGCAGGGTCTGCAAGTTTTTGGGGTCTCCATGGATCAGGCCGGCACTGAGCAGCTTGGTCCCTGGACCATCCGCACGAAGATCCACTACCCGGTGCTTCTTGGTGACCGCCCAACCCGCGACATGTTCGGCCGCTTCAACGGCCTACCCGCCACCTTCATCATGGACCGCCAGGGCGTGTGCCGCTTTGAGTTCAGCGGGCGGCCCAGCAACCTGACGATCTACGAGGAGAAAGTGAAGACCCTTCTGGCGGAGAAGCCCGCCGCCGATGCTCCCGCGGCGTCTCCTGCCGCGCCTCCGGCGCCCGCCACGCCCCCCGCCGTGACTCCGCCTGCTGGTGGAACAGGGGGAGAGTGAAGGAGTGAGGGGACTGAGGGACTGAGGGGACTGAGGGGACTGAGGGAGTGAGGGGGCTGAGGGGGTGAATGGGTCTCAGAGAGTGCTCTGCCGTGTAGACCAGGTTGCGCTGCAGCATGACGTAGTGCTGGGTATGGATCGGGAT